>NZ_JAAMNK010000047.1:0-26679 GCF_011066025.1 Bacillus sp. EKM202B
ATTGTCCCCTGTGCAATACAGAGTTCAATCCTTAGTAGCTGCTTAATATATTTGTCTAATTTTTTGGGTTCAGTTCATAAAATAGGTGGGCTTTATTATTGGGTATTACTATCTCATAGCACAAAAGGGAATTTGCATTTAAATAATAGCATATTCTTAAAGTTCTTATATTGAGAAATAAAAAAAGACACCTTAAAGGTGCCTTACTCCGACTTGATAACTACATTTTATTTATTAAACCATCATATCGCTTTGAGAGAATTATAAATTTAGATATAAAGTAATTGTTTTTCTATATACAGAGAAATTTATTAATATTATTTATTGATAGTAAAGAAGTCAGTTTTTACAAACTCACCTTTAACATATCCTATTGCAATGTAGTTACCAGCATCGTAAGCATCTGTAAATTGTGCTTCAAATTTTGCAACATTTTGCATTGAACCGTAATCACGTTCTTGTTTCCAGTTCATTGTTTTATAACGAGCTAGGTTGCCCCCCGGTAGGATTTTGAAGACTTTAATTTGGTCTTGAGATGTGAATGTATCTGTGTCCCAAGGTACAGTAATCAAAATAGGGCGACCACCAGTTTTATAGCTGGATAGCATATAGTCTGTGTACATGTCAGGTATCATTTTAGCCCCAACTTCTACGCCATAAATTGTTTTAAAGCCCCAGTCCTCAGCTGTTACTGCTTTTTGTACATTTGTTGCTGCTGCCGCTGATTTTGTATCAAGTGTGCTAACTACTGTTAAACTACCTAGAGCTAATGCTCCAACTAATGCTAATTTTCCTAATTTCATTTAAAAGATCCCTAAATTCTCCCTTTAATTCAATTAATCTATATATAATAATATAAAATTTAAATATTTTTTAAAAAAGTTATGAATACAAAAAAGACAACCAAAGGTACATTCCTCCGACTAGATAACTGAAGTTATGCATTTAGGGTCATCATATAATTTGGGGGAAATATAAGTTCAGGCAAAAAATAACCGGTCCCTATATGTTAAGGAACCGGTTATTGCTGTTACTTATTAATAGTGAAGAAATCACTCTTTAAATGTTTACCGTGAATGTATGAAACCGCTACATATGTACCAGGTCCGTAAGCGTCTGTGATTTGAGTATCAAATACTGCTTTACCCGGAAGAACCCACTCTTTATGGAAATCAATTGTTTTATAACGAGATAAATCTCCATTATCTAATACACGGAAAATTTTAACTTGGTCTTTACCAGCTACTAATCCAGCATCATCTGTAATGACTGTGAACCAGTTTTGTGTTTCGTAAGCTGGCATTAAATGCTCTTTGTACTCAGCGGGCATTGGTTCAATCCATTCATATAAGATACCTGTGTTAGTAATCCCCCAGTCGTCATATGGCAATACTGCATGTTGTACTGTGTCTGCTGATGCAGAAGGTGTGTTGATTGTACCAACTGCTGTTAAACCACCTAAAGCTAAGGCTCCGACTAATGCTAATTTTCCTAATTTCATTAAAAGTCCCCCTAAATATTTCTATAATTATAATCAATTACTATATAATGATATAATTTTTTGTATAATATTTCAAATAATTTGTAAAAAAAGTTATAAATAGAAAGAAAATACACCCAAAGGTACCTTCCTGCTACTTGAATAATCGTATAGTAATGTATTATTAATTAATAAAATAAAATATACAAATATTTTGTTGTGCTTGCATGTCCCTTAGCTGATATAATGTATAAGGAAATTATTGGTTAATTAATAGCGCGCATATATCAGGGAGGTACATAAGTAATGGAGTTAATAATTTCTTCATTTATATTAATGGTAATATTCCTTATTCTTTCGATAGTTTTAAGTGGTAAAGGTCAGCGAATAGCAAAAGAAGTTTTAAAAGAGCTTATTAATGGACCTGAGGGGAAAATGTTGGTAGGTTTTTTTGGATCTGCAGCAGTTACAGGAGTAATTTTTGTTATTTGGCTTTTATTTAAGTAAGCATTCCAGTTACTCAGGCTGATATAAGGTGCAAAAAAATTACTGGATAATTAAAGATACACATAGATTAAGGAGGTACATAAGCCATGTTAGAGGTAATTACGGCATTTTTCTTACTAATTCTCCATTCCATTGTTTATCTCTTTTCAAGTGGAGAAACCAAGCAAATAGCAAAAAAACATATAAAAGAAATTCTTAATAGTCCGGATGGAGTAATAATATTAATCGTTGCTGCGGCACTTTTAATCGGGGGAATATATTTATTATCAGTATGATTTCAGATATCTTAGCTTAAAACGTATAAGGAAATTAATAGTACACATATAGTAGGGGGTACATAAGTAATGATAGATATAATATTCTCATTCTTCTTAGTGGTTACTTATTTCATTATTTATCTCTTTTCAAGTGGAGAAAAGAAACAACAAGCAAAAGAAAATCTAAAAGAAGTTCTTACGGGGGCTGATGGTAAACTCCTATTAATTACTGTTATGGGAATTATAATCGTGGTAATCTATTTATATTTTTATGGTTTAGGTTTATGAATATAAACTAAAATCATATCCAAGTATACGAGACAATGGTTCACCTGGAAAGTATGCGTATTATGGTGGAGAATGGGACACAGGTGGTCTTTTTGGAGAAGCTAAATGTGTTTATAATAAAACTAATGAATCGGATAATAGATAATATACATAAAGAAAAGGCTCCCATATAAGGGTGCCTTTTCTAATAGTTTTTTAGCAGAAGCAAGCAGCTCCAACAATGATTAATAATATAAACAATACAACTAATAAAGCAAATCCTCCTGCAAAGCCACAGCCGCCACCGCAGCTACCACCAAAGCCCATAATAATTCCTCCTTTAAATAGTAGGAGAAAAATAAGGAGTCACTCATGTATTTTAATGGATTCAAATTACTTTATGTTTTTATGGATTAAATGAGCATGGCCTTTTGAAAATAAAAAAAAGACGCCATAAAGCGCCTCCCATTTGGGTAAATAAGAAGTAAGGTTTCTAAGATAACTGAAAAAATAGAACAGGTACTTAGATTTTATCACGATTTTTTTCTGAATGAACATGCATTATTACATATCATAATAAATCCCTCTATTTTCCATTTGATAAAATATATTACCAATATTGACAAGATTTAAATAAATATTTCTACAAATTCAAAATATTTACAAAAATTACAAAAGTGATACAGTTAAGGTGCAAGTTATAAAAAATATTTAAGGGGGATTTATTATGTTTAAGAAATTAGTAGTTGGGGCATTAGCAACTGGTATTGCATTAACAGGAGGAATTGGGGCTGCGTCAGCAAGTACGGAGAATACAGCAAATACAGGAAATACATCAAAAATGTTGTTATGTGCTAACAATGAATCATACTGGTATGATAGAGGAACAGATAAACATTACAAAACAGTGTTCAGTTATAATGACATATTTTCTAACTCTTACACTGATAGTTCTGGAATCACATGGTATTTTAAAGGATATAGTAAAACATCTGATTGTGGTGGTGGCTATTATGGTCATTATGAAGGTAGAACATGGTAAAGATTTTACTAAAAAGCCTCAATATCTGAGGCTTTTTTCTTTGAATAGGATTATCCTTCATAAAGAAAAGACACCCTAAGGTGCCTTCCTCAGACTTGAACCATCTTGATTTTAATACTATGTATTGGACGCCACTCCATATACACATTATTAAAATTAAGTAATATAATGTCAGTTTTACTTCATTAATAAGTTTCTTAATCAGGAGACGATATAGAGATGTCAGAAAGCACATTCTCTTATTTAATGATACTAGTTGTAGTTATCTGTCTTGCAGGATTTGTATATCTGATGGATTGGACAGTCAGTTATTTTATAAAAGGTGAATAGTGATAGATAAACAGCAGCGTGATGAATACGAACAAAAGAAAATCCTGTGGATTATAAAGGGTTTAAGAGATAGAGGGATACATAACAATACAGATTAGGTTGAGGAAATATATAAGTATATAACTCTAGCTAAATGAGAAAAGCCCTACATGTTGGGATGCAGGGCAATGCAATGGTAATTAGTTTTAGATTCCGGAAAAGAAATCTTGAGGTGTAATCAGTTTAACATATAATTTATTTAAATTATATATAAAGATTTTACGAATTTATGAACATAGACAACCCTTAGTTTATTGGGATATTCGGAAATCTAACGGTGATCCCCACTTAGTAAATGGGTTCCTGGATATTCCGATGTGTGAAAACATCAAAAAAGCTCGTACAGAAGCACAGGTCGATTGATAAACATATCGATAATTAAATGTTAACAGAATCATCAATGAATTTTTATTGAGAAATAAAAAACCGCCTTAGGGCTAAGGCGGTTTTGGAGAAGAGAAAATGTAAAAAAATTCTACTTATATTTTACCAAAAATTTTCTCTAAAAGTAAATAAGGAGGAATATGGAAATGTTTGGAAACTTATTGCTAATTTGCAATTAGTCTGATTCATCAGTAAGAAACTTAATTAATAGGGCTTTATTCGATGTATTTGATAGGCGCTCAGGCAAAAATCAACCATCTTTATGAAAAACCTTACAGGAGAGCGTCTAGAAGGTGCATATGATGAACGAATTGTATCATGTATTTTCAATAACTTTAGGGCGATTGTTTTTAAAGATCCAAAGGATTTCAGAACAAAGACATTGCCATTTTAAAAGGGTGAATAAACGATGTGTGCATGGCACAGAACTGAAGTAATTAAAAACGAAATGGGGAATGACTAAAAAGAAATACGGAAAGATACAGATTATCACCATTTATATTTCCGATAGAACTCTTTACTTAGGAATTCCCCTCTTCTAAACGAAATGAAAGTGGGGATAGTACAAGAATGAGTATAGTATATAAGGCCAGTCCTTATGAAAATGAACTTTTTAAATATAAAGTAAACAAAAGCGTTAATTAAAAAAAGACCTCTTATGGAAAGATAAGAGGTCATCAAAAATGTTGTATTTGAAACACGTGATGTTTCACAAATTAATTATATCATAATTTATATATTAAGTATAATAAATATTAGGATTTAATAAAATAATAAAAGTGCATAAAATAATAATTTAAATGAAAAAGCCCTAGAATTAGGGGTCTAGGGCTTCTTTGGTTGGTATATCTCACAAGATATTATAAAAAAGAACTTTCTAAAGATAACACATGAATGTTTCATAAATGTATCAAAAAAGTGAACAAAAACGTTATTTTAAATGTTGCAGCCCCTTGGAGGGCGCTCCAAGGGGCTAAGATTCGAGAATTTTTAAACTCTTGTTTAATTACATGAGAACTCCGTGGGGAGTATCTATAGAATTTTAACACTTAATTAATTATTTTTGCAACTATATATTAAGATTAATGCATAAAAACAAATAAAAGAGTGCCCCTTATTACTACGTAAGGGCCCCATAAACAGAGAAAAAGTCATATGTGACTCATTGATTTGTGTTTAAGTGAGTTCCCTGAAGTGTTTGCGATATACGAGGGATTTACTGAAGCACAGATCAAAAAGATATACAGAGGAAGGTTAAAATAAAAAGCAGCTAGCAAAAGCTAACTGCTCGGCTGGTTCTCCAAAAGGGGGAAAGGTTAGGAACTTCATTAAATGAGTTTTGGCCGTCGTCTATCTATATTATTGACGGAATATTAAGTTTTATTGTAGCGGACCTGAAAAGAGCTCTTTAAGGGAAAAGTGAGATAGTGAAAAGTAAATTAGGGTTTTTTGCTTCGAGATAATATATGACCATTACATCATAATGTGATGATGAATCACAAAAGAAGAGTTAGTAAAAGCTAACTGCTCAATACAAGGAGATACTGAGAAAACGACTTTAAATGAGTTGTGGCATGCAGCCTACATACAGTATTGACGAAATATTTATTTTAATCATCATCTTCCGGAATTTGTTCATATAAATATCCTTAATAATAGCGTATATTTTTATAAATAAATTACCTCATGTATGGAAGTTGAAAACACAGAATATGCAATATCGCATATTGAAACGCACCAAAATAATCTTTTGGATTGAAAGTGAGGAATAACAATAGGGTTAGGAAACAGAGGAATGTATTTTGAGAATTTTATCAATCCATTGAATGAAATGTATCAAAGAGGTGGAGTGGCGCTTATAAACAAGCGTCCAACTCCTGTGAAGGTGTTAAAAAGCTCAGGTGGCCATGTACCAAATGGTTTCTATGAAGGATTATGACGGCGTGTAAAAAGGACAAGCTATTGCATTTGAAGCAAAGTCTACAGAGAATGCTACAAGATTTGATTTGAAGAATATTGCGCAGCATCAGTTGGTTACCTGGAGAAAGCAGAGAAGATGGGAACGATATGTTTCTTCCTTATAGAGTTTAGTAAGGATGAGTCAGTACTCTTGGTACCACTATCAGTCATTCAATTATATGTAAGGATGTCACAACAACCAAAAGGTAAGAAGTCGATAACAAGAGCAGAATTTGATACTTATTGCACATTATAGTAAGGACAAGCATATTATGTAATAGGACGAGTTCTTCGTGTCCTATTCAATGCTCAGGATAAACTCTAATTCACATTGAGAGTACCAATAACGATGGTGCTCTTTTTTTATTGAAAAAATATACAAATGTATATAATATGATTATTGAATTAGTATTTCTATATAAGGGGCACAAGTTCGATGCGACGTAAAAAGGATTTATTGAAGCAATGGAAGGTGGATTTGCAAGCTGTTCAAGAAGAGAAGAGGATGAAGAAGAAGGCTAAGAATAAGAAATATAGCATTTCTGGTAATACAGCGGGATTTATGAATGGAAAGAATACTTATAGTAAAGAGAATGGGGTATGGAAGCAAAGAAATAAATGACGTGAGAATAAATAAGTGTGACTAAATTTATAGCGATTATTGTAGGCGCTTCCGTAATCAGGGTGGCGTCTTGTTTGTTGTTAAGTGAAGGTAACAAAACAAACGAATATAACGAATGAAAAGCAAGAATCACATGATTCTTGCTTGATGAAGTGTGGTTAATACAGAACATGTAACTATTATCCATTTTTTTGCGAATAGTAATTTTAGTTTGGATACGTTGGGTGATTTGAATTCTAGTTTCAAATCAAGGTACCAAAATAAGAAAATAATATTTTAGCATCTAAAAGTCGAGATTTTGTATATAACTTTACATCTAAATTAATAGATATAAAATGAAATATAAAGGGATTACCATGAAGTGGCGGAATATGGCTAGGTGATGAATCCTCTACCTGTTTATTTTGAAGAGAAAAAAGAAATCGCAAAGGACCCCTTTTATATTATGTTGTCTTTTGAACTACTCACCACTTAACGTCCTTACGGACTTTTTGAAGTGGGAGATTCCTGCGAACACTGATGTATCCACCGGTTATCTTAGCACGCTCTACCCGTAGTCCCTAAGGTGAAAACATAAGTATCTTGTACGTTGAAGCACCACACTCCCTACTTTAGCTTGGTTTTCGCAACTTCGGCAAGCATGGGGCGATAGAACGTTGAAGAGCAATCTGTACAAGTATATGGTAGCAAACATGTTGGCTTATGCCAACCGACATTCATCTCCCACCTAAAATGGGTGTTTCATACCTTCACATTTTTGAGGGAGGAGTCTTCTGTCAGAAAATGATAAATTTTATTTTTAATTCTATTTTTAGTATCCATAAATGCAGCGAATGTAGCTATAGCGCCACCTAAATCATAGACTTGGAATTTGTGAGCAAAAGTTAATCCTGTAATGAAATTGTAACCGTAAATAAAACAAGTAATACCGAACAACCATAATATGAACTTTAAATCTTTTAAGCACAATCTATAATTCTTAATTTTTTCCCACATATGTACCAACTCCTATTGTCCTGATGTTCTGTAGTTTTTCTTGATGATATCTCGTATGTTTAAGATAAAGAATAGAAGGAAAACCAAGGCTATGATACCGTAAATCCAGTAGTATGTATGTCCTGTTGTGAATCCAGTATAGAAAGAAAGTGAATTCCAAACTAGAAGGATTGTTGAACAGATAGTAGAGATTAATAATGAACTAAAACTTCTCAAGATTGTCACCTCGATTCAAAATGTTAGAACTTATTTATTATTTTACATCCGTATAGACGGATGTAAAATGGTTGGGTGTAATAAAATAATGTAAAGGAATTACTGTAAGGTGGGGGAATATAGCTAGGAAGCGAATCCGCTCCTTTGTATTTTGTGTAGAAAAAAGGAATCCCGAAAGATCCCTTTTTCTAATTCCGATATATCTAAATCGCATATAAGTAAAGACAATTTATATTATATAATAATAATTGAATATAAACAATATGTATTTTAAGAATTACCATAAAGAGGAGTTAGACAAATTACTTTCTAGTTATATAGAAGGCGGTGGGTGATATGAAGTGAGACAAAAACACGAGTTAGATCAACAAGATTACGCAGTTAATTGGAACGAAACAAGCCAAATCGCGGATACAAAGTACATTGTATATGGGGCTGGACTAGGAGTAAATAAATGCTTTGTACATGTAGAGTTATGTGAAACAGCAGATTATACAAAATTCAAACGTTCATATGAAAAGTATGTAAAACTTTGAAGATAGCATGATATCTGTAGAAAAAGGATTGTGGATGTATAGCGATGTAACGCATCATCTCGGCGGTACAGATCATGAAGACCCACTTGACTACTTAAACGTCTCATGGCGTTTAAGTAACTCAATTTAGAGCAGATGTGCAACGCGCATACAATAATGCTAATGTAGACGTTTCTGTACCTGACAAGCCATCTAAGCCAAAAGAAGTTCCAAAAGCTGTAACAGATGGCATCGCTTATATTGAAGGATACAACGTTAACTTACGTAAAGGACCAGGTACAAGCTATTCTAAGATTCGCCAACTAAACAAACCTGAATCTTATATTGTGTGAGCGGAACAGGATGGTTGGTTAAATCTTGGCGGAGAGCAATGGATTAAAAACGATCCATCTTATGTGAAGTTCGATAAGAAAAGTACAGTGGATTCTTCTATTGTAGGAAAGCGTGTAGTTTCAAAAGTTAACAATCTACGTTTCTATGATGCTCCATCTTGGCAAGATAAAGACGTTGCTGGTTCTGTAGATACTGGTTTAGGATTCACAATTGATGCAAAAGTAAGTGTTAATGGTTCGCCACAATATAAAGTACACAATAGCAAAGGTAAAACATACTATGTAACTGCTAATGAATATTATATAAGTATACATTAATAGAAAGAAAAAAGGGCTACTCGTAATGAGTAGCCCCTTTTTTTAGCATCTCTTTATAAGTTACGAGAATTATAGATCATCGTTACAACTTCAGCTTTTGTTGCAAACTCATTCCCGCGTGTACCATCAAAAATACCAAGGTTCTTTGCACGTCTATCTGACTCGCTGAATCCAGTTGCTGAATTCCATATATTTTTATATCCGACCATTGATGATGCAAATGCAGCAGCCTCGCTACGAGTCACCCAGTTAGTCCCTCTAGTCCCATCTGTATAACCATGTGCTACAGCATAAGTTCGTGCGGTATTAAAATTATAATGAGAGTAATAAAGATCTTTGAACTCATGACGCATCATCATTAACCACATGTCTTGTCGAGTTGCTAGGCTGTCCCTCATATCAGCAGTAATAATACTATTATTAAAAGCCCAATTTATCTGTGTGTCTGCCCAATGAGCCGATGCTTCTTTTGGAGAAAATGTTGCAAAGCTTACTGATAGCGTAACAGCTGCAGCAGCAACAACCATAATTTTTTTGATTTTTTTAACATATTTTCCACTCCTTCCCTTTTTGTTTTTTACATATTTTACATTATTGCATTTGTATTTAAAAGTAAATAGATATATTGGATTTGTGATATTCTTTTAGGAATAATTTGTGAAGTTCACAACAAAAGTGGAATGAAAGGTTTATGGTATGAAGTTAATATATTGCATAACACGGATTCATTATGTACATAAGAAGTTATTTATTATAAAAGAATAGTTTTATGAAAAATTAAGAGCTGTCCTTAATTGGGTTCCTTTTTGCCAATGGTTCAACACAATATAAAGTACACAATAGAAAAGATAAAACGTACTATGAGTAAATGAAGCCTATGTATATGTAAAGAAAATTAAAATAGCCCAATCTTTAAGAATGGGCCCTTTTAATTTTCTTATAAAATAGCAGTCTTAAATTTAGAGCAATCTTGAGCCGGGAAGTGGAATCCATAGAGAAGAAGGTTTTTTATTTAGCAATGCGTTATAGAGCATCGTTACAACTTCAGCTCTTGTTGCAAAATCATTTCCACGTTTTCCATCGAATATGCTATACCTAGCTCCCCATGCTCTCGATCTTTCAAATCCAAGTTCAGAATCCCAGGCAGGACCCCAGTTACAGCGCTGATACAACATAGCTACTACTTCATTACGAGTAATCCGGTCAGTTCCGCGAGTTCCATCTGTTATGCCACCTGACATTAGATAGTTACGCGC
Source organism: Bacillus sp. EKM202B (assembly GCF_011066025.1). Lineage (NCBI taxonomy): Bacteria > Bacillati > Bacillota > Bacilli > Caryophanales > Bacillaceae > Bacillus > Bacillus sp. EKM202B. The sequence continues at coordinate 10,542 of NZ_JAAMNK010000047.1, forward strand.
TCCTGCATAAGAATAATTATTCTTAACCAAATAACGAGAAAGCATTAACCAAGTATCTTGACGAGTTGCATAACTATCCCTTGAATCGGATGTAATAATCTTATACTTCATAGCCCAATTCATTTGAGTATCAGCCCAATGAGCTGATGCTTCTTTTGGTGCGACTGTTGCAAATCCTGCAAATAACATAACAGCTGCAGCAGCAACAACCATAATTTTTTTGATTTTTTTTAACATCTTTTCCATTCCTCCCCTATGTGTTTGTAACGTATAGTATATTAATATATTAGATTTTTAAAGTAAATAGATGTATTGGTATATGTGATATTCTTTTAGGAATAATTTGTGAAATTTACAAAAAATGTAATTGTATATGTGTATGAAATTGTTTATTTGAACCAACATTAGATGAGCAATTAAATGGTATGAAAGGTTAGTGCTATGAGGTTAAGTGAAAATAGAAAATGAAGCCTATGTGTATGTGAAGTAATAAAAAAATGGAACTACTCATAAAGTAGTTCCATTTTTTATTTCTATCTATATTTCTTATTATAATTATACATCATAGATATAACCTCAGCCCTTGTTGCTGCATCGTTTCCACGAGTACCATCAAAAATATAGAATTCACTGCCCCAATAATTTGCCGCTTGGAAACCAGTATTAGGATTCCATGGGCTGTTACCAGTACGCATTTTATAAAGCATACCTATAAATTCATTACGAGTAACCCAGTTAGTTCCGCGGCTACCGTCAGAAAGCCCTTTTCTCATCATGTACTGACGTGCTTGTTCGTAATTGCCAACGAAATTCCCATTCCATCGAGAAATCATTAGCCATGCATCTTGACGAGTTGCGAAACTGTCTCTTAAGTCAGCGGTAATAATGCCTTTGTTGAAAGCCCAATGCATTTGATTGTCTGCCCAATGAGCAGCATGAGCCTCATTGGGTGCGGCAGTTGCGAAACCTGCAGATAACATAATAGCTGCAGCAGCAAACATCATAAACTTTTTGAATTTTTTAAACAACTTTTCCATTCCTCTCCCTATGTTTCTGATACATCCAATATATTACATTAATTAATGTTAAATATAAATATAAAGATTTACAAATTATGTGTGTTTTTGATTATATTAATTAAATAATACAAAAAATAGTTTGATTACCAAAAATAATAGCCGTCCGGAAGCGAATTTTTTATTAGGTGCTCATAATGGGATGTACCCCTAAAATGTCTTTTCTACCAGGAATCTCGATCCTTTCCATCTTTTTTATACCTAATGCTTTTAATGGTGGGGGTGCAGCCAGAACAATTGAGTCACTCAACAGCTAATTTTGTGTAAAGAGAGTCTAAGCCTATCTTGATACAACTGACTGAAGCGTAAAAGCTACGAAGATCTACACATAAAACAATTCGATTTGGCAATATTGAATAGTCATACACCGTTATTCCCTCTAAATCACAGAACGTTAGTTTTTATTGCGTGCGTACATGCGTTCTTTTGTGAAGAGGTTTTTGTGAAGAAAATTAAAATAGCCTCACTCGTTTAAGTGAAGCTACATCCAAAAATCATTTTCATCTATATTCTTCCCTAGCTTTTTTAATCCCTTAACTATTTGAGTTATCGTTGAAAACTTCGGTCTATATTTTTTATCATTACACAGTTTAGAAACAGTACCTGTACTTAATTTTGATGTTCGTTCTAATTCTATTTGTGCTATTCCATTTGAATCTAAATAGCGACCAAATTTTGTACGCTTTTTCCCCAATCCGAACACGTTCATCACCTCATCCACAGCTTGTACCATTTCTCATTTTTTTAAACTCAGGAAAAAAAGTAAGAAATTGTCCAAGTTGTACCCCATATGCTTTATCAAGGTCGCTACCAAAGTAAATAGCTTAATCACTATCAAGGTAATTAGTATTTGTACTATCAAAGTAACTATCAAGTTAGCTATCAATGTATTACTATCAAGGTTTTCAGCCGATAAACCTAAGTGTCATTAGGATTTTAAATTCTGTTTATAAAAGGGGAGTTTTATATGTTAACTACATTTATCTCTTTAGGAGTTTTAGGAATAACGACAATCGGGGGGGTGCTGTTAGAAAAGCATTTTGTAAAAAATGATCACGTTACAGCAGCTAAACTTTTAAGTGATGGAATGTATCATGGAATGAGGATAGGTGGAGTTTGTTGCATTGGCTATGTATTTATCAAAATCTTAATCATGTTCTAGGAGGTGTTACATGGGAATGATCAAAGAATGGATTTATAAACAAAGTTTGAGGAATCAACTTATAGAGGTATTTAGAAAAGCGGGTTTATATGTAGACCATCAAACACGAGGTGGGAAAGTACCCATTTATCCGAAGATACATGACATTTCTTCTTCGAAAGAAAAAGTTCGATATATATTTACCATTCCAAATGGTTTGGATCCTAAGATTATCGAAAAGAAATGGTTTTGCTTTCAACAAATATTAGGACGCAATGTTGCAATTGAAGGGGATATTAAAAAATTTGTTCTTAATGTATTTCAATCGGATGTAGGACTACAAACATACAATTACAGTTATAAGAAGTGGCAGCCGTTACTAAAACAACATCGTCTTCCTGTTGTGGTAGGGCGAGACCAATTCGGCAAAATGATTACGTATGACCTGGTCGATTCGAATACACCGCATCTTCTAATCGCAGGAGAAACAGGGAGTGGGAAAAGTAGTATGGTACGTGTTGTGCTATCTACACTCGTTCAATACATGTCTCCTGATAAATTACATTTGTACCTAGGCGACATGAAGAATTCTGAATTTCATTTCTTGCGAAGAGTGAAACATGTTAAAGAGGTTTGCATGGAAGAGATAGAAATGAAGATTATGCTCCAAAAAGTGTGGAAGGAAATACGTGAACGTAGAAAGTTAATGGAGGAATATGAAGTGGATCACATCGATGAATACAATAAAATGAGTCCTGACGATCAAAAACCATACATCCTACTTGCTATAGATGAAGTGGCTATGTTGCAAGATGAAAAAGAATGTATGTCTATAGTTGAAAAAATATCGGCAGTCGGAAGGGCGCTTGGAATCTTTATGATACTCTCCATGCAACGTCCTGATGCAAAAGTATTAGATGGTAAGTTAAAACTTAATATGACAGTCAGAATGGGATTCAAATGTGATAGTACGATTAACAGTAATATCATGGGTACACCTGGATCAGAACAATTAGAGCAATCAGGCCAAATGATACTAAAACTAAGTGGCCTAAAGAAAGTGCAAGCTCCTTACTTAGAATTAAGCAAAGCGAAACAAATCGTGGAACATTATCGTGTTCCGAAAGAGGATATAAAGCTTAAGAATTCTCCACAAGAAGAAACTCAATTGTTTGGGGTGTTAGATTATGAGGAGTAGAGACAAAGTAATACTAAGCGATTTAAAACGTTTTAGATGTATGTCTCGTGATGATATTGTTGATTTGCATTTTCAAGGATTAAAGAACGCAGTGACATGCTGTAATACGGTGATGAAACGATTAAGAAGAGATGGCCATGTGGATGCCAATATCTCGCAGCAACCGTACATTTACTTCCCTCAATCCAGCACACTTCGCAAAACTAGCCAGAAGATTCCCCACTTTCTTGGTATCGTAGACGTATATAAACAGCTTATCCATTATGAAAAACCGAAACTATTTAAGGTTGAACCAAAGTACAGTAAAGAATTCATGGAACCTGATGCATTTACAATATGGCGCAGATCTCCATTCTTCATTGAGGTCCAGAAGTCTGTTTACAGTAAAAAGATAATGCAAGATAAGATAAACAGGTATGAGCTATATTTCCACAGTCAGGAATGGCATAACGAATCATGGCAACCAAAAGAATCTAAATTCTTTCCATCCATTCTTATTATTACTGATAAGCAGTATGATATTAGTTCTCCTAATTTACGTATCTTTCAAGCTTCATCAATTAGCAATTTCATGGAGAGTCTTGCAACAAAAATATAGTAACTCTTCCCAACTAAACGGAACACCTAGTTGTACGGTAGGAGTTTGGAAGAGTTACAATGGTAACAGACAATATATATGTTATGTAACTGTATAAGAATGTAGAATAAAACATCAACATCAACATCAACATCAACATCAACATCAATATAGACGTTAATGTTGATGTTATTTGTAAAGGTGTAGTTTATTCTCTTATAAATGCAACTACGAATTATTTTAGTTTAATGTGGATATTGAAATGTTTTTCTATAATAACTTTTAATGAGTAGTGAGATTAAATGGAAAAATACAAAGAGTATTTTGTTAGCCAAAAAGATTTAAATTATGTATATCTTGAATCAGCAGATATTAAATGGGGAATATCAGAAACTTGGAGAAATTAGAAATAGACTTCGCCTTTGGTAGCAAGCATCCCACTGACGTTAGTCAGCTTGTGGCTTTAGCCGTGGGAGTGTCAAATGTAAAGAGAAACCTTATGTTATTGTAGATAGTTTAAAGGAAAATTATAATGAAAATATAAAAAATGGAATTTACTTGATAATTATTTTGTAAGGGGACATAAGCAAGATGTGATTCGTATTATTAATAAAGCTTTATTTTAATCAATCTTAAAAAACGCTACATCAACACCAAACCCACACTTTTGATTAACTTTTCTATATAACAATATGGAATGTAAATTGAGATGGTTAAAAGAGCGTTGGGTAAAAGGATTTAATAGAGGATGCTCTTTGTAATAATTATTGGTGATTTGTTGGAATAAGTCTTTAGTATTTGCAAGAACATGGCAATCTTTTTGAATGTGCCCATTATAGTGGTGAATGGGATACTGGTGGGCTTTTTTGAGAGGAAAATTATGTTTATAATAAAACTTGTGAATTGGATAATAGTATTTTAGCAGAAGCAAGCAGCTCCAACGATGATCAATAAAATAAACAATACAACCATTAAAGCAAATCCTCCAGCAAAACCGCAGCCATCGCCGCAACTACCACCAAATCCCATAACAATAGTTCCTACTTTTGATAAGAGGAGAAAACACGAGGCCGCTCATTTATTCTAACGGATTCAATTTACTTTATGTTTTTACGTAAAAATTGAGCAGATCTTTTTGACAATAAAGAAAAGACACCATAGGGTATCTTCAAAAGATTAATATTATATATAAATCCCTTAAAAACAAACTATTTAATTATATCAATAAAGAGATTATTTAATATATATATTAATCCTAACAGAAGGGAGGATTAGCCATGCAATTAGTTTGTTTTAAAATAGTAGATGGTAAATACTTCTTATTTGTAGAAGGTATCCAAATTCCTGTACCAATCCTAGCGGTTGCTGCAGCTCTATTAATTGGTTTAGGAGTAATCCCACTTTGTTCTTAATTTAAGGAATTCCAAACAGTTCTACCTTTCAATTGATAAGCCCTCAAGTGTATGAATACTTGGGGGCGTTCTTATAAAAAAAGACGCCATAAGGCGCCCCCTACAATTGGGTAAATAAGGTTTAGTTTTCCAATCTAAAGAAAATATGTATCATACCTCTAAAGTATATCATAATATATAGTCTATTAAATATGTAATATTACATATTATCCCACCTCCCTCTATTTTCCATTTGATAAAATGGAATCCCAATATTACTAAATTCAAACGTACATTTCTGTGTATTCAAAATATTTAAAATGCAAAGCGGGAATTTTTATGTTCAAGAAATTAGTGTTTGAAGCATTAGTAACAGGCATCGCATTAATTGGAGGAATCGGGGCAGCTTCAGCAAGTACAGAAGGTGTAGATAGTACTAAACAAGTTGCACCAACTAAAGCACTACTTGCAAAGTATTACAATTATGAGTACAGATTTAGTTACCACGATGTTACCGGGCAAAATATCTCTAGAACTTATGAAGTCTATAGTCCCAATGGTTACTTTGCTAATTCTTTTTACAGTGAAGGAAAAACGTGATATTTTAAAGATGTTTATTCGACAAACTGGGATGGCAGTGCATATGTTCACTATGAGGCAAGTAAATAAAGTTTGGAGAGAAAGGACACTCAAATGAGTGTCCTTTCTCTGACTTGAACCATCTTAATGTTATTGTGCTGTTATTATATAAGAAAAGAAGACATTGATTAAGATGTCTTCTTTTGCTTGTACAATTGGTGTTAAGAAGGTATTGTATTGCTTAAAAACCATAAAAAAACATAACAATCATCGAGTAAGTTTAGTATAGCATCAATAAGTAGGGTTTTATATGTAATTTTACATATATATAGATTTATTTATATAATATCTATATAGTTTAATTGTCTGTTATTTGTTTTAATTCATTTACTTATATTATTTTTTGAGTGCTCCAGCAATGGAGCCTTTTTTTATGCAATAAAACATTTTCTTTTCGTTATTTAGTTGATCTATATTAACTTTACCTTTTTAAACTATATCTATATCTCACTAAATTATTATATAGACAACCAGTTTTTTTTAAGAATTTAGTGGACTAATAGTTTGAAGAGTATTTATCTAAAATGATTAGCGCAAAAAAAAGAGACACCCTAAGGTGTCTTCCTACTATTTGAATCACCTGAAATTGAATTATTTTCATTTTTATAGAAAATATTAGGAGGGTATTTTGGTTTTTATGTTAAAATATTCAATGTTTATATTAATATTAGGGAGATGAATAGTATGTTTTGCGATTTCAACATGGATTCTAGTGATTATGAAGATAGTGCTAAAATCTTAGAATTATTAGGTAGTTTGAGTCGTTTATTAATTGTACGTGAATTGATTGTAAGTGGTACCTTAACAGTTTCTCAGTTGAGTATTGCGATGCATATTTCGGAACCTATGATTTTGCAACATTTACGAAAACTAACTATAGGTAATATTGTATTTAGTAAGCGCAAAGGCACAAGGCTTTATTGCAGAGTAGAAGATAAGAAAGTTATTGAGATTACCAATTTATTAAGATTAACACATTAAGATCTATGCTAGGTATTTTTAAAAATTTAAGCACTTTATTACCAATATATAGTGGGGATCGTAAGTTTTTGTAATTATTTTTGGAATTTAGATTTAAATAAAGTGACTAATGAAATTTAATGCGTGTTTCAACGTGTTAGAGAAACATTGAAATCAATGTGAATTGGTGTTGCTGTATTTATTTCATTATATCAGCTGGAAGGTAAAAGGAGGGGCTTATATGCCTGGAAGATATTTTGAGGAAGAGCAAAAAAGACTTGAAAACCAACTCCCTCAGTCATTTAAGGATGAATTAGTTTTAGAGCAAAAAAAAAAACGTATAAAATAAATGTGTGTGTATGTTATTTTTCATCAATTGATCAATATTTAGAAACAGTAAAATATTTGCATATAAATGAGAAGTCATATTTTCTTACACTTAAGTTTAAAAAAAGGGTGGAAAGCTACTTGGCAGGTAGATATGCAGCGAAAGAGGCTATTTCAGCATTTATAAAAGATGAAAAATTGCATGAAATACAGATTACGCCAGGGATTTTTAATCAACCAATTGTAAAGCATTCTAGTGCAACGAGCGTACAAGTAAGTATAAGTCATTGTGATAGCATGGGATTTGCAATTGCCTTTTCAGAAGAAACACCTATAGGAATTGATATTGAAAGAATAAACATTGACAACAAAGATATATTGGCAGCTCAAATGACAGTAGGAGAAAAAAGATTAGCTAAGTTTCTATCACATCCTGATGAAACTATATATACCCTTCTCTGGACTGCTAAGGAATCTTTATCGAAGGTTTTAAAGACGGGTCTAACAACCCCTTTAGAAATCTATGAAATTAATAAAATTGATATTAGAAAGGGTATTTTATATAGTTATTATCAAAACTTTTCTCAATACTGCACAGCTTCTGTAATATCTGGTCAACATATATACTCAATTACATATCCTAAAGAAACAGTCCTGGATCTAGAAGATTTCGTTGCTAAATTGAAAATGATGAACAGGAACAATGAAAATTATGAAATTTAAAATTCGTATATTAGAATTCTTATATTGCAAAAGACATTCGTAAGAATGTCTTTTGTTCTTTTTGGTTTTGAACAGACTGGTCTTGTAAACCAGTCTTTAATGTGGAAAATAAAATTGATTTTACTATTATTCAGTAATATCAATAACTGGCTTCTTAGTGTACAAGGAACTGGTTATTTTGTGTCTAAACGTAAAACTTCTTTTTTAATAAGATACCCCTACATACATAACATACCTTGATTTTTTTACTGAAAAACGAAGTAGTTACAAATAAATTTATGAAAATATTGTAAAATAATAAAAAAGAGAAATAGATTATTTAATGATATTAAAAAACATATTTTGTTAATTTATTGAAAAAAATTGAAAAAACAGTTGATTTTAAACTCCAAAAATTGTAAGATCATTATGAAATATTAACCATATATTTTGATCAAACGGAATTTAAAATAGAAAAAGGGGAAAAGTAATGTTAATTCTATAAAAACGTTAAATTTTTATAGTTTGATTTTCTATTTTAAGCTGATTTAAAGCTGATTTAAAGCGAAAGGAAGATCATGTAGATGACTGCTACAAAATTAGATTTACCGTTATCTGAAAAAGAAAATTCTAGACTAGACACTATTTCAGATGTGGATTCGATTGAAAGTCTTGATAATCCGATTAACAATAAGCTTCTTCAAAGTAACCCTGTAGAGAAAGTAATCGCTACAATATGGGCGGAGGTATTAAACTTAGATGAATTCAGTGTATTAGAAATATTCTTTGAAGCTGGAGACTCTTTACTTGCTACAAGAGTTAATACAAGGGTACAAGAGATATTCGGAATAAATATTCCACTACGTCATATTTTTGATGCACCAACTGTGGCAGAGTTTTCGAAATTGATTTCAGAGCTGCCCGATATTGGAGAAAAAGTTAAGAAAGTATCGAAAATGTTAATCGAAATGTCTGAATTATCAGATGAAGAAACAGAAGCATTGCTTATGAAAAAGGGAGAGTAATTTAAAATGACTTCTACTAAATTAAACCTATTATTATCCGAGAAAAAAAGAGCAGTTTTAGACGCAGTATTAAAAGAAGATTCTTTAGGAGGAGTTACCAAAAAAATTCCTAATCGAGAAAATCCGCTTAAAGCCGCAATGTCATTTTCACAAATGCGACTTTGGTTCGTAGAGCAATTCCAGCAAAAAACAACAGCTTATAATGTTCCTATGGCTTTACATATAAAAGGATCGCTAAAAGTTGAAGTACTTGAGCAATCCTTAAATGAAATTATTCAAAGACATGAAGCGTTAAGAACAACAATAACGCTTGAAGAAGGAGAACCAGTTCAAAATATTAATCAAGACTTTCATATTCCAATGATAAGCAGTGATTTAAAAGAAATGTCGAATGATGAGCAGTGGGAAAAAATCTATGAAGAAGTTAATAAGCCATTTTGCCTTATAAATGATCCTTTAATTAGAATTAATTTATTCAAGACTTGTGAAGAAGAACATATTCTTCTTTTTGTCATGCACCATATGATTATTGATGGATGGTCAATGGGAATCATAATTAAAGAACTAGAACAGCTTTATAGTTCATACTTACAAGGTAAACCATCTCCATTGAAAAATCTTCCTGTACAGTTTGGCGATTTTTCTGAATGGCAACGTAATCAAATTGAAAATGGAAATATGAATCACCAATTAGAATATTGGAAGAAGCAATTATCAGGAGCACCTGCGCTTCTAGAATTACCGACTGATTTACCAAGGCCGACCGTTCAAACTTTTAACGGTGCAAGTCATAAATTCACAATTTCAAAAGATCTTGTAGAGAAAATAAATAATTTAAGTAAACAAGAAGGCGCAACGTTGTTTATGTCATTGTTAGGAGCTTTTCAAATTTTCTTAGGCCGTTATTCACGTCAAGAAGATATTTGTGTGGGTACTCCTATTGCAAACAGAACGAACAGTAATTTAGAAGAGTTAGTTGGATATTTTGCCAATACACTTGTTCTTCGCGGAGATCTTTCTGAAAATATTACTTTCCGTGAATTCTTGAAGCAAACACGTGATATGTCACTGGATGCATTTGCAAATCAAGACATACCTTTTGAAAAATTAGTAGAAGTTTTAAAACCAGAGAGGGATTCGAGTTATAGTCCACTTTTCCAGGCTATGTTTGTGTTACAGAATTCATTTAACCTACAATCTGAGTTGACGGAATTTTCGACTAGTTATGAAGTGTTAGATAGCAAAGCATCTAAAGTAGATTTAACACTTACTTTTACTCCAAATCAAGACGGCTTGGTGGGAGTTCTAGAGTATAATACAGACTTATTTAAATCAGAAACAATTTTACAAATGACAACATATTATGTAACCTTATTAGAAAATATTTTAAAGAATCCAGATGGAGAAATTTGGTCTTTATCCTTGCTTCAAGAATCAGAGCAAAAGGCATTAATTAATGATTGGAATTCAAATCTAAAGGATTATACTTGCGATCAACCCCTTCATGTATTGTTTGAACAGCAGGTTAAGCTTACACCTGATGCTATAGCCGTGGTATTTGAGGATCAGCGTTTAACATATAGTGAACTTAATAGCCGCAGTAATCAGCTCGCTCATTTTCTACAGAAGAATAATGTGAAAAGCGAGACGAAAGTGGGGGTTTATTTAGAACGCTCTATGGAAATGGTTATCAGCATTTTGGGAATCCTTAAAGCGGGTGGAGCTTATGTCCCGATTGATCCTGCATATCCACAAGATAGAATCACATATATGTTGGAGGACTCAAAAATACCACTTTTAATTAGTAAAGGAAGTAATGCATCTGACCTACCAGAGCATAACGCTAAACTAATTCAATTAGATAACGATTGGTCATTAATCGCCCAAGAGAGTAAGGAAAACACTATAAATAATGTCACTCCAGATAACTTAGCGTATATTATTTACACTTCGGGATCAACCGGTAAGCCAAAAGGAACACTGGTAGAGCATGGTAATGTAGTACGACTCTTTAAATCGACGGAAAAATGGTATAACTTTAGTAATCAAGATGTGTGGTCAATGTTCCATTCATTCGCATTTGATTTTTCTGTATGGGAGCTATGGGGGGCATTACTTTATGGAGGACGTCTAGTAGTTGTACCATATATGGTTAGTCGATCTCCTGAAGCTTTTTATGAGTTATTGTGCAATGAAGCAGTTACGGTACTTAATCAGACACCATCTGCTTTCCGTCAACTTATGCAAGAGGATGAAAAGTATGCTGGCGATAAGTTGTCCCTTCGTTATGTTATCTTTGGTGGAGAGGCGCTAGATTTGGCTAGTTTAAAACCTTGGTATGAACGTCATGGGGACCAAAAACCATTACTGGTAAATATGTATGGTATCACAGAAACAACAGTTCATGTTACCTATCGACCACTTTCATGGGCAGATGTTCGAAATCCTCAAGGGAGCATAATTGGAATTCCTATTCCAGATTTATCTGTATATGTGTTAGACCAAAACTTGAAACCAGTTCCAGATGGTATTTCAGGTGAAATGTATGTTGGTGGCGCTGGTGTTACACGAGGCTATTTAAATCGATTAGATTTAACTCAAGAACGATTCATTACAAATCCGTATAGCTCTGATGCTAATTCAAGGCTTTATAAAAGTGGTGATTTAGCACGTTATACGATGAATGGTGAGCTTGAATATTTAGGACGAATTGATCAGCAAGTCAAAATTCGAGGATTCCGAATGGAAATAGGTGAAATTGAATCGGTTATTAGTGCTTTTCCAACCATCCGAGAAGTAGTGTTGACAGTGCATGAAGATGAAAATCATGACAAACGTTTAATTGCTTATATCGTTCCTTTAATAAATCAAGAAATCTCTATAAATGAATTACGTACCTTTATGAAAGAAACATTACCAGATTATATGATCCCATCTGTATTTATTAAATTAGATACACTACCATTGACTACAAATGGGAAGGTTGATCGTAAAGCTCTACCTGCGCCTGATACAAGTAACTTTATGGTAGAGTCTGGTCAAGTTGCTCCTCGTAATACATTGGAGATGGAGTTAGTTGGAATATGGGAAGATCTTCTAAATATAAGTCCAATTGGTGTGACTGATAATTTCTTTGATCTTGGCGGGCATTCTGTACTGGCTGTTAAACTTATGTCGCTAATTGAACGGAAATTTAATAAAAAATTACCAATATCTGTACTGTTTGAAGGGCAAACAATTGAGCATTTAGCGCAACTTATTAGTGGGAATGATGATTTCATGCCAACGTCACCTCTAGTTGCTATTAATGCTAAGGGTTCACTTCCTCCAATTTATATTGTACATCCAGCTATGGGACAAGTTATGTGTTTTGCAGATTTAGCTCGTGACCTTGGTCCAGATCAACCGGTTTATGGATTACAGTCTGCAGGTCTTTATGGTGAACGAGAACCATTTTCTGATTTGGAGGAAATGGCGGCATATTATGTTGAAGCAATTAAAAAACATCAACCTGAAGGGCCGTATTTAATAGGGGGATATTGTGTTGGTGGAACTGTTGCATATGAAATGGCATATCAACTTCAAAAACAAGGAGAGACAGTAGATACACTAGCAATTATGGATATTTGTCCTCCAAGTGTAAATCCTGAATTAGATGATGCTTATATGGTTTGGTTCTTTGGTGATACGCTGTTAAATAGTTTTAGTATGAAATTGGAGCAACTTTCAATAGAGGAATTACGAAATATGAATGATGAAGGTCACTTGCAGTATCTAATGGATTTATGTAAGAGAGCAAATATCGTAAACGCTGATTTTACAACTGAACAGATGGAAAGCTGGCTTCGTACTTGGAAATCTACGCTGCGTGCTGTAAATGGTTATCAAGCAAAAATGGGACCTCTTCCTATTACGTTCTTCGAAGCAGTAGATGGAGAATATGACGGTATGGATTGGAGTCGTCATACATCAGAAAAGGTCGAAGTAGTTCAAGTAGATGGAGATCACTTTACAATGTTGCGTGATCCTCATGTAAGTAGTTTAGCAAAAGGTTTACAAAAAACACTTGAGAAAGTTAGTTCAAAAGTTATTAATTAAAGTTCTGTTGCAAAGTTTGGGTGAGCTTAAATTACTTTTATGAAAACTTTTACATTTTATGTAAGTAGGGACGGGCAATGTAATTCACCGTATGTCCAAAAGCCGAAATCTGATCTCAGATTTCGGCTTTGTTTATAGAATGCATGAATCGTATATTATACTGTAAGTCCCGATATAAGAATCTATTACCATCTATGTTCTACTTCATATATTTGCGCCAGAATCTTAAAAACGCAATTTTTATCTTTTCTTAGGTATCTATAAGGATTCAGTACATTTTTTCGTTTTGCGTTCCCTATAGTATTACGTTATCTTTTGGTAAGAGGATAAATATAATTTTTAATCAAACATATAAGGATGGTTTTAGATGATAAAGAAGTTTACTAGAGTAGTATTAATTACAGTTATACCAATTGGTATTATTACCGGTTGTGGCACTAATGAAAAAATTAAGAAACCAGAATCGAAAGCAGTACAAACTGAGAAATCGGACTATTGGGATTACTCATATGGTAGCGCGGGTATATTAGTAAGTGCAAAAGCGAAAGAACGTCAACAATACGAGATTGGGTATATTGATGTTAACATGTTAATTGGAATTGATGAAAATATTGAGGACTGTATTACTTTGGATAATAAAGAAGAAGCAAGCCACATTTGGAAACAACTAGAGCGTGGATCTATTATTGAGGTGCAATATGGTAAGGATCGTAATGATATCGTAGGCGTGCAATTCGTACGGGATCGTAAGCCATACGAAATTAGTGACAAATTTGATCGGAATACGATAAATGAGATTGTCAGACAAGTTAAAGGTAATTTGTAATAAATATATATGAAACCAGAGCGAGTATATGATTTATTTGAAAGGAAGTTAGATCAAAAGCTCCTTTAAATAACAAAACTCACGGAAAAAATTTTTTCATCGTGGGTTTTGTTATTTTTTTTGATTCCCCCTCTAATTAGCGGTTTTTTCCCGCTTGTTTGAGGGAGTTATAGGCCAGGGCAATCAGGACAAACTCCATCGTTACCTTTGTTACTCCTCTTAATGAGAATCGGCGAAACGACCGATTGCTCTTGATATGACCGAACGCGCTTTCTACCTTCATTTTTCTCTTGGTGTAGATTTGTGTTGCTTCGTCAGACCAAAGGTTTTGCTTTTAGTTCTACATAAATGAAGCAAATTTTTAATTATCTCTTTCTTTTTTATGTATGAATATACTTCTATTTTATAATCTTAAAAGGTATTTTGGGGAAATTGCCATATTCCTGTAACAAAACAAAGGTAAGTTATGTGTGTAAAATATAAAGGAAAGAAGGGAAAAGTTGTGAAAAAAGTTTTGCCAATTGTTGCGTTATTAGGCATGCTGAGTTTTGGAGTACAGGAAATGAATGTAAGAGCTGATACTTATCATAGGAGCGATTCAAAAGTTAGTTTTTGGGATTCAAAAAGGAAGGGTACTAATTTTATGAATAGTACGTCATTACCTGGAAACTATAAAAGTGCGAAAGAAGCTAATATTGAATATGTTCGTTTAGCACCTGATAAATGGGCAAAGGATAAAGATTTTCTATTTGAGGATAAACCGGATACTTCTGGAAAGGATTTTCTGATAGGTAATGCAGATAACTATCAGGGATTAGTAAAGGAGGATCTAGAAAAATTAAAAGCTGATTTAGATGCCGCACAATCGCAAGGAATGAAAGTTGTTCTTACAATGTTATCCTTACCTGGTGATCGATGGCGTCAATTTAATAATAATAAGAATGACGACAGAATATGGGAAGAAGAGAAGTATCAAGAACAGGCAAGTCAATTTTGGAAGGACCTTGCTCTGGAACTAAAAGATCACCCCGCAGTGGTTGGTTATAATATTATAAATGAACCCCATCCAGAAACAGCTAAAAATAATAGATATAATGATTTTTGGACGGAAGATTACGAGAAATGGTATGCAAAAGTGAAGGGAACGACAGCGGACTTAAACAGATTTTATCAAAAGGTGATCAATTCTATTCGTGAAGTAGACCAAGAAACACCGGTTATCTTAGATTCAGGTTTATATGCAACTCCGTGGGCTTTTAAGTATTTAAAACCAGTAAAGGATAAAAAAACACTTTATGCATTTCATATGTATGAACCATATGAATTAACGAGTCAAGGTGAAAAACAAAACAAGGAATATCAATATCCGGGATTGGTAAAAGTAGGAGATTTAGAGAAACCTGTAATGTGGAATAAACAGGGATTAGAGAAATTTTTGAAGCCAATCCAACAATGGTCTAAGAAAAATCATGTACCATCTAATCGAATTATTGCAGAGGAGTTTGGAATTAACCGTACTGTTCCAGGGGCTACCCAATACATGCAAGATCTTATTTCTATCTTCAACCAAAAAGGTTGGCATAAATCATTCTATGCATTCCGTGAAGACACATGGACGGGGATGAATTATGAATTTGGAACAGGAAAAATAAAATGGGACGAAGAGGGTAAACCGATGCGTCAAGATAATTCACTCTGGGATGTAATTAAAAAAGATTTACAGGTGCAGAGATAGCTTATAATATTATAAGCACTAAATAAAAACATCTAATTCAAATAGAATTAGATGTTTTTTATTTCAAAAAAGACGGAGTTGTATTCAAGATTACGTCTTTTATTTTGTATATGGAGTAGCAATCAGACTTAGTTATAATTTAAGATTTTTAGGGAATAGCGTAGAAAAGATTGTGGAGGTTCAAATAAGTGTGGTTGCGATTGTTCAAATAATTTTTATGAATTTTTCACGAAATTCTAAGCCTTAAATATTAAAATTCATTTACTTATTTCGCAAATTGAATATATTTATACAACTAGATGGAAGGTAAGAATACTGAATCAAAACGTAATAGGTTGTTATCGATGAGTTTATCGTAAATTTGTTATTTAACGAATTTCCCGAAAGAATTCTCCTTCCTCAAGCGTGTGAAGGGCGTAGCCCAACGATAGGTGGGAGATGAA
>NZ_JAAMNK010000048.1:0-24821 GCF_011066025.1 Bacillus sp. EKM202B
TTTACTTCATATAAATGTTGACGTGATTGCTTAATACGTTTCATATCACGTTCAAGTACGCGAGAATACGCTTTAAATTCTTGTCCAAGACGAATTGGCACCGCGTCTTGTAAATGTGTACGACCCATTTTAATAACATGGTCGAACTGTTCTGCTTTTAATTCAAATACGTCATGCATATAACCCATCGTTTGTAATAAGCCTTCTAATGCATTTAATGTAGCGATATGAATCGCCGTTGGGAATGCATCATTTGTTGATTGTGCCATGTTTACATGACTGTTTGGACTAATATAATGATAGTCTCCCTTTTCCATTCCTAATAATTCAAGAGCGCGATTGGCGATGACTTCATTTGCATTCATGTTCATTGAAGTACCTGCTCCGCCTTGGATTGGATCTACGATAAAATGATCATGCCATTTTCCATCAAGAATTTCTTGAGCAGCTTCTGCGATCGCGCCACCCTTGTTCAATTCCAATCTTCCTACATCTGTATTCGCAAGCGCTGCTGCTTTTTTTACAATCGCGAATGCTTGAATTAAACCTTCATGAATTTTGTAACCTGTAATTGGGAAGTTTTCTACTGCACGCATTGTTTGTACGCCGTAGTATGCATAATTTGGTACTTCTTTTTCACCTAAAAAATCTTTTTCAATTCGCACACCATTTTTAACTTCAGTTAATGTTGCCATGATTATTCACTCCTTAACGATTTCTTATGCTGCTTTTGTTTCTTTGACTGTTTCTACATATTGTTTTGCTTTCTCATTATCGAATTCGCCTTCCCACTTCGACATAACAATGGCCGCTAATGCATTTCCTAATACATTGACAGATGAGCGAATCATATCTAAAATGCGGTCAATTCCCGCAATTAACGCGATACCTTCTAGTGGTAACCCCATTGAACCTAACGTTGCTAATACAACAACGAACGATGCACCTGGAACTCCCGCCATACCTTTGGATGTTAACATGAGAACGAATAATAACGTTATTTGCTCCGTCAGTGACATGTGTACACCATACATTTGTGCAACAAACAATGCCGCTAACGCTTGATAAATAGCCGATCCAGTCAAGTTAAATGTATAACCTGTCGGAATTACGAAAGAGGCAACTGCCTTTGGACAACCGAACTCTTCCATTTTTCTCATTATATTAGGTAAAACAGCTTCTGAACTTGCTGTCGTAAATGAAAGAATAAGTTCTTCTTTTAAAATTTTTATTAATGTAAAAATGTTTACGCCAACCATTCGTGCATTAATACCTAATACAATCACAACGAATAGTATAACAGTTACGTATACAGCTAGCACTAGTTTTCCTAACGGAAGTAGTGTTGCTACACCAAATTTTGCAACCGTAACAGCAATTAATGCGAATACACCGAATGGTGCAAACTTCATAACTTGATTTGTAACCCAAAACATCGCTTCGAGTACACCTTCAAAAAAGTTAAAGACAGGTTTTCCTTTTTCTCCAATTGCCGCAACTCCTAAACCAAATAACACGGAGAAGAATATAATCGGTAATAAGTCACCTTGTGAGATAGATTCAAATACGTTTTTCGGTACAATATGAACAATCGTTTCAGCAAATCCTTTCTTCTCTGTTGCATCTGCAGTTTGTTTATAAGAAGAAATATCACTCTGCTGTAAATTACTCATATCAACGCCAGTACCTGGTTGGAATATATTCGCTGCAAGTAATCCCATTAAAATAGCAATCGTCGTAATAATTTCGAAATAAAGAATTGTCTTACCGCCCAGTTTCCCAAGCTTTTTCATATCTCCCACGCCAGCTACCGCAACAATTAATGCTGAAATAACAATTGGTACTACAATCATCTTAATTAAGTGAATAAATATATCCCCAATTGGTGTGATATAAGAAATCGCCGTTTTATTGCCATAAAAGACTGCCCCTACTACAATCCCTAAAACAAGCGCGACAAAAATTTGTGTTGCCAATCCGAATTTTTTCATTTATGTTCATCCCCTTCATGCGAACGCTTTCAATTTGAATTTATAAAAGCTACTCACACATCATATAAGCGAACCTACAAAATCATACAAAAACCTACAAGTTTGTCACAAAAAATTCAAATATTTTTCTTCTATTTTTCATTGACACCATTTTGTTAAAAAACGATAAAATATACTTGATAAGTAATCAGATTGTTTCGTATAATCAAAAAGATATATACTTAAAACAAATCGAAATGAAAAGGAGTGGATAGTATGAAAAACTACACAAAGCAATTCGTCCTATCTTCTTCTTTTCTTTTTCATTTTCTTAAAAAGGAACAAAGGCATTCGCCTTTGTTCCTTTTTTATTGCGATCTATATAGGGGGAATTGTTATGAGGCCATATAAAAGAGTTTTAATAAAACTAAGCGGCGGCGCTCTTGCCGATCAAACTGGAAATAGCTTTAACTCCAAACGATTAGAACATATCGCAAACGAAATTTTATCCATTGTTGATTTAGGTATCGAAGTATCCATCGTTATCGGTGGCGGTAACATTTTCAGAGGTCATCTAGCTGAAGAATGGGGAATTGATCGTGTAGAAGCTGATAATATCGGTACGTTAGGTACGATCATTAATAGCTTAATGCTCCGCGGTGTTTTAACTAGTAAAACAAATAAAGAAGTACGCGTTATGACTTCCATCCCTTTTAACGCAGTAGCTGAACCATATATTCGCTTGCGTGCAGTCCATCATTTAGATAACGGTTATGTCGTTATTTTTGGAGGCGGTAACGGGCAACCTTTCGTTACGACAGATTACCCAAGTGTACAGAGAGCAATCGAAATGAATAGTGACGCCATATTAGTCGCAAAACAAGGAGTAGACGGTGTCTTTACAAGTGACCCAAAACATAACAAATCAGCGAAAATGTATCGAAAGCTGAACTATAACGATGTTGTTAGACAAAACATACAAGTCATGGACCAAGCCGCTTTATTGCTTGCTCGGGACTACAATTTACCAGCACATGTCTTTAACTTCGATGAGCCTGGGGTGATGAAGAAAATATGTTTAGGGGAACATGTGGGGACGTTGATTAATGATGATGTTTCGATGCTTGTGCATGAATAATAGTTATTTCTCATGAAAAGGGTGTCTATAAAAGACACCCTTTTCATTAACCTTTATAAATAAAAATCAGCCAATCCCCCCAACTTCTCCTTACAACGCTCCCAAAATGATAACTTCTCAAAAAATTCTTTCGTCATTTCTTTCGAATCATGAAAATCTTGCGTTAACGCCTCATTCACTTCTGAGACGATAGATCCACCATGAATATACAAATTCATCTCATCATTAATATAGAAGCTACGTGCAGTAAAGTTCGTTGTACCGATAACAGTTAATTCATTATCAATTAACATTAACTTCCCATGAAACATTCCTTTTTTATACCCATATACAGTAATCCCATTATTAACAGCTTGACGTATGTATGGATACGCCGCTTCTTTTATAAGAGGTAGATCTGGTTTATATGACCAAAGTATTTTTACTGTAACACCACGCTTTTGTGCTGCGATTAAAGCATTCATGGATTCTTTATTTTTTGCTATAAAATACGGCGTTGCAATTACAATGGAGTGTTGAGCTTGTTTTATGAGCTCTATATATTTTTCAGCAACGTAATGCCCATTGTAACTAGTCATAGTATGTAATGTATTCCCTTTACTAGCTTTATTCGTACTCCTCTTTATATCTTCTTTCGTATCTCGTTTCCAATCTAAAGCGAATTGCTGTTCTAAATCTTTTGCTCCTTCTCCTTTAAGCCGTACATGATAATCACGCCAATATCCAAATCGCTTATCTTTCCCTAAGTACTCATCTCCTATATTAAATCCGCCTGTATAGCCAATCTCCCCATCAATCGTCGTAATACGGCGATGATTACGATGATGAAGAGAATAAAACCCGAATGGTAATTCAGGTTTTCTACTATATGTAAAATGCACACCACTTTCCTGCAATTCATTTTTCATCTTTCTTTCAAATGATAAATCATTAATGCGATCAACCGATAAATAGACGTTTACTCCTTCTTTTGCCTTCTCTTTTAATAAGTTTAAAAAAATATGACTACTTTTATCATCCGACAAAATGAAAAAATAAGTGTAGATGGAGCTTTTCGCTTTTTTAATATCTTCAAATAGCTGCTCATATAATGACTTCCCTTCTACATATAATTGAAAGTCACTATAATGAGGTGTATACTCTGTCGGCATGTTTTTCCCAGCTTCCATTTTCCTACCGAGGGTAACATCGATATGCATCCAAATTAAAATAAAAACGAAAATAGCAATAATAATAGAAGTAACTCGTAATATTTTTTTAATCATTTTGATTTCCTTCCGATCATTTTCTTTCCACCCTTCTATTTTGTCATTCAAGTTTAGATTTCATGCTTCATACAAAAAAGGATGCGACTTAACGTCACACCCATTTCACATTAAACAAAATTCCTCGCATCATTATTTCTTCCAAACTTATAAATTGCAATTAAGAAAAATGCTATTGCAAAGGCGAATAAGATTAAAATATTCAAATACAACTCAGAGAATGGAATACCTTGCTGTAGTTTTGCTATCGTATCTAGTAACCAGCGCTGCGGTAGGAAATCAGCTACTTTTTGTACCGCTTTTGGCATAATGTCATATGGAAAATAACATCCAGCAAGCAAACATGTTGGTACTATCACTAGATTTTGCATTGCATTTGAAGCAGCCGAACTTTTTGAAAAAGACACAATGACTAATGATAAACCAATTGCAATTAAAGCGAATATCATAAGCACACCAATCATTACTATGAAAGGCATATTAATATTTGTATGAAAAACATTCGTCATAAATAATACTGCAATGACAATTTGCAATGTTAGTATCATCATATTTACCGCGACGTTGGACAATATAAATTTCTTTCCATCAATTGGTGTTGATAATAATCTAAAGTACGTTCTATTCTCTTTTTCTTTTAAAATAAATCCTGATAAGTTCACTGCTGAAAACAGCATAAACATAATAAGGTAACCCATCGTTTGGTTTGTCATATCTTTATTTTTCGAAGTATCTTCTAGCGTCTCAGTTTTCATTTTAAATGAACTTTTTTGATACCCTGCGTACATACTATCAAATGTACTTTGATCTGTTCCTGCTACTTTACTAATAGCTGCTACATTATCAATATAGTTATATAAATATGATTTTATAAATGCTGTTACTTGATCACCTTTAATCGATGCAATCTCGATATGATTAGGTTTCCCTTCTCGAACACTTTTTGAAAAACCAGAATGTAATGTAATAACTCCATCAAGTTTTTTGGAAGTGAGTTTATCTTCTACTTCCGACTCCTTAACCTTACTCACTTTCACATGATTTAATCCTTCTAAAAACTTTATCGTATCATTTGCTATCGGCTCATTTTCTTTATTTACAATCCCGATATTTAACGTACCTTGCCCCGCATTTCCGTATATCGAAAAAGAGATGAGCGTTCCGATTATCGGCAAACTAATAATAATGAATAATCCTTTTTTATTTTTCAAAAGGACAGATAGTGTTTTTTGTATGAGCCATAAAATATCTTTCATACTATAGCCCCTCCCGTCTACGTAATGCAATAATTGCAATTAATAAAAAGAGTGCTGAAATCCCAAGATTTAAACATATTACCGGCAGTGCCGCTCCTACATCGTTTGCATAAATAATTTTCATGACAGCTGTGTTTGCCCACGTTAATGGTGATAAGTTCGTAACGAAATTTTCTTCTACTACGAAGTATGCACCACCAAAAATAGAAGCTAACTGTATAACAACAAGAATAATTGCTCTCGATGATTCAGCTGTTTTCGTAATATACCCGATCCCTAAACCGAAGCTAATTGCTAGAAAGACTTGTGTTAACAAAATAATAAATATAATTCCAAGATGGTCGCCCCAATTCGCTTGAAATACAAATTTGCTAAATAACATGACAAGTAATACGCAAAGGGCGTTTGCTACTAGGCTACCAAGTACTTTTCCAATGAATATTTCAGCCTTACTTATAGGCGCAGCAATGAGACGATCTCCTGTTTTACGTATTCGTTCTCCTCGAATTAAAGAACTCGCTCCCATCCCAGCATATAGTGCGATCATCGTCGTCATTACAACCGCATAGTAATCCATAGAACCTGGCTTTTTCGCAGCTTGTAAAGATGTTTCTTTTATATAATCATTATGATTCCCATTTGAAATAACTGCGCTCACCTTACTAGGATCTACTTTTGCCACTTCGGTTGCTACATTGTACTTATCAACAAATGTTGTAAGCATACCTTCCACAATACTTCCCTCAATACTACTTTTGTCACTTCCGTAAAACTTTGCACCATCTTTATTTAATTCTACATAAGCAGCATATTTATTTTGCTTCACTGCCTCTTTCCCATCTATACCTTCAGAAGCTTTTTTAAAATGAATACCCGATTTATCGACTTCTTTCGTAAATGCTTCAAACGATTGAGAAAATGTGCTACTCGCTTCATCTTTATATAGCACTTGTATATCCTTAATCGATTGACTATCACTATTAAATGCATTCGTTAACGCTGTCCCTAGCACAAGCATAAGCACAATAGGAAATGCTAACATAAAAACTAAAGTTCTTACGTCCCTGAAATCTCTTTTAATATGCATAACTGCAATATTGAAGATGTTCAATTGATGAACCTCCCTTTACCTTTTCTTCATTTACCTTTTATTTATCTCGTAAGTTTCTTCCAGTCAACGTAAGGAATACTGTTTCTAAGTTTGGAGCCTGTTCCTCTAACGAACGGATTTCAATGTCATGATTAATGAAATGCTGAATAATTTTATTTAAATTGTTTAATCCTGCATCCGAGTTTACTTTAATTACGTTCTCTTCAATTTGAACAGCTTTCACACCGTTTATCTCTTTTAACTGCTCTACATCTAATTTTTCTACCGACTTTACTTCAATCCAAATATCTTTCGTGTCGGTAATAATTGCTTTTAACTGTTCTTTCGTTCCTTCTGCAATCACTTTACCGTGATCTACAATTGCTATTTTCGTACAAATCTCTTCTACTTCTTCCATGTAGTGGCTCGTGTAAATAATGGTACTTCCCATTTCATTTAATTTTCGAACAGACTGGAGAATATAGTTTCTTGACTGTGGATCAATTCCAACTGTCGGCTCATCCATAATAATTAACTTCGGTCTATGAGCGATCGCACAAGCGATATTCAGTCTTCGTTTCATCCCGCCAGAAAAGTTTTTCGGGTAATTTTTATGTTTATCACTAAGCCCCACAAATTGAAGTGCTTCCTCTACTCTCGCTTTTAATTCAGCTCCTCTTAACCCGTAAAGTCCAGCAAAGAATTTCACATTTTCATAGGCAGTTAACTCTTCATAAATTGCAATATCTTGCGGAACGATACCAATATTCATCTTCGCAAACCGATTATGCTTCTTTATATTTTTTCCTAATATGCTAATTTCACCTTCATTACTTCTTAACAACCCAGCAATCATATTTATCGTTGTACTTTTACCAGCACCATTTGATCCTAAAAATCCAAATATCTCTCCTTCTTTAATAGATAAAGACATATTATCAACTGCGATGAAATCACCAAATTTTTTCGTTAAATTTTTAATTTCTAATGTATTCATCATTTCACCCCTATTTCGGTTTCTCTGCTATTTATTATAAACAAAAAAAATGAACCTGCTCAGTGCAGAAGTTCATTCTTTTCACATGAGATTATTCACTTTTTTCATATGAGATGATTCATCTTCGTCCCATTCTTTTATATCGGCAGCAACATTGTTACTGAAAAACCACTTGTCCCATCTACAATAATTTTTCCGTTTACTGATGCCGTTCGCTCCTCCATCCCCATAATTCCGAGACCTTTCTTAACGAGAGCTGCACCTTTTCCGTTATCCTTCACTTGTACTTTCACCATCTTGTTAAGTACATGAATATCTATGGAAATGACTGTCGCATCAGCATATTTCATTGCGTTTGTAAGTGCCTCTGTAACATTTTCACCGATAATTTTCCACTGAATAGGAGAAATCATATCTAAGTTACCTTTATATACGAAAGGAATATTTACATCATGCTTACCGGCAAATTCCTCTATGAATAATTTCATACGATGGATACCAATTTGCTCAGTTGGTGGCTTCATATTTTTTAATGTAATGCGAATACTTTCAATTCCATCTTTTGAAATGTGAATTGCATTTTGTAATAACTCGGCAGATTTTTCTTTATCTATTTCCATTAACCTCTTTGCTGCTTCCATTTGAATTAGTGCACCCGTCATCGAGTGGCCAATTTTATCATGAATTTCTTGTGATAGCCGGTTTCTCTCTTCTAACTTAAATGTGTATTCTGATTGCTTTATGTACTCTTTATTTTCATGTAAGCTTTTCGTCAGCCGCTGCATATCTTTTCGCATCTTATCATTTTGTGATTCAAGCTTTAATACACGCGATATATACCGTTCTGCCATAGTTAATACAATGAAAGAAAATGCAACAATTAATCCATATGTCATTCGAATACTTTCATCTGTAAAGATAATAGGAATCATCATAACGATAAAGAGCTGCCATTTCTTCTCTATATATCGAAATACAAGTTCATATAAATTCAATGGTAAAAACAAAATAAAAAGCGGATGAATCTTCCATGTAAATAACATAACTACGCCAATTGACACAGAAGTTAATATGTTTTTGTACGTATCTTTTTTAAATATAGAAATCAGTACGTTTACAGAAAGATATAAAAGCAAAGTAAATATAATCCATGGTAAGTTCGCGACATTTAAATAAATGTAACTAAACACAATATATATAAAAACAATTAATTTACTTACAATTAACCAAAATTCCATATCATTAATCTACTTTCCCTGTTAAGTAATAAATCGCAATTTGTGTGCGATGTTCTAGTCCAGTTTTCCCTAAAACCGATGTAATATAATTTGCGATTGTTCCCTCTGATATGAAAAGCTGCTTCGAAATTTCTTTATTCGAGAAACCTTTCGCAATTAATGCGATAATACTAAGCTCCCTTTCTGTAAAAAGACTCTTATCTATTTTACATTCTTCCTCTTTACTTTCCATTAAATTAGATTTAATTTTATCAAGTACTACATCTTGCATAACAGTTTGACCGTTATACACTCCTTTTATCGCATCACGAATACGTTCCGGATCATTATTTTTTAATAAATAACCTTTTGCTCCGTTTTTTACTGCGTCCAATATATATTCATCATCATCAAACGTCGTTAAAATAAGCGGCTTCGTTTTCGTCTCTTCACAAATTAACTTTGTCGCCTCTACCCCGTTCATGTTTGGCATGCGGACATCTAAAAGCACAATATCGACTTCATGTTTCTTACAATATGCTACAGCTTCTTTTCCATCATTTACAGTATCTAACACTTCAAACTCTTCGTATGTATTTAAAATAATTTTCATGCCTTCTCTAATAAAAGAATTATCATCTGCTATTAATATTTTAATTTTCATGTTTGTTAGTATGGACGTCCTCCTACTAACATTCACATCCTTTCTCCGCGTAACATTTCCTCTTTGCTCATTATATACTCCTTTTTACCATTTTTTCACACCTTTTTTCATATAGCCTCCTTTCTAAAAATATATTATTCTTTTTTTACAACATGTGTAGGGTGACTTATCATTTCTTACGTCTATATAATAGAATGCGTCAAAAAGGAGGGAGAGACCCATTGAGGAAAAACAATTAATTGAAAAAGCACAGCAAGGAAGCGAACATGCTTTTCGTATCCTTGTACAAACGTATCGTCATTATATTTTTCAAGTTATCTTTTCTATTTTAAGACATGAAGAAGATGCGAAAGATGTTACACAAGAAGTATTCGTAAAAATTCACGCCTCTCTCCCAAATTATCAATTTCGCGGATTAAAAACGTGGATGGCGCGTATTGCCACCAATCACGCTATTGATTATAAAAGGAAGAAAGCTAGAGAACACGAAGAACTCTCCTTATGTAAAGAAACTGAGGAAAATATAAAATCCTCTCATAACATTGAAGCTTTACTATTGACGAAAGAGCAAAAATTACTCATTGCTCAAAAACTAAGAGAACTTCCTGAAAATTACCGTGATGTCGTTCTCTCGCATTATTTAGAAGAAAAAAGTTATCAAGAAATTGCTTTGCAGGAAAACATCGAAGTGAAAACAGTCGAAATGAAACTGTATCGGGCAAGAAAATGGATTAAAAAACATTGGAAGGAGGAAGAGTTTCTATGATGCATTATTCAAAAGAAGATTGGCGCAATTATACATTAGATTTTATAGAAAGCAATGAACGTGAATCTATGGAAGAACATCTTTTTGAATGTGATTATTGTTTAGCACTTTATATGGAAAGTATTGATGAACAACATGAAAACCTTCCAATGATAAATGATGATTCATTTACGAACGAAGTTATGACGCAAATTAATTTTGAAACACTACAGTCTAATGAATATATAAAAACAAACTCACTAAAACGCACAATTATTCACTACATAATTGCGACTGCGGCTACAATTATTTTTATGGTAAGTGGTTTATTCCAATATATTTTTACAGCGACATCAAATTTCGAGAAATCTTCAAAACATAACGAGTCTTCTATCTCACAACAAATTGTAAACAAATCGGTAGACACATCAACAAAGGACGGAGGTTCAAAGCATGAATAAAAACCCCTTTTTAGCACTTGTATTAGGGCTAATTCCTGGGCTTGGACATTTATATTTAAAGAAGTTTGGACGGTTTATTTTATATAGCGGAGGGGCTGTATTTCTATTTATCTTTGCAGCATTTTGCACAATAGCATTAGGAGAGCGTGATATTGCTTTTCTTTCTCTATTTTTACTAGTCGTGTTATGGGCGATCAATTTATTAGATTTAGTTATCACTATTATTAATCAATCGAAAAAACAAGCGGCCGGAGAATTTACAGAGTCCTCTAAAGAGAGCGAACGATTTTATATCATTCTTCTATCAATTATCCCTGGACTTGGTCATTTTCAATTAGGACTTATGCAACGTGGCCTTACATTTTTAGTAGCTTGTACAGGAATCGGAAGTATGATCATTTTCGTTGCCCTTTTAACATCTCAAGAAAGTTTCCTTATCTTTCTCGTGACGTTACCTGTTTTATGGATTTATAATTTCTTCGATGTTGTTCAACAACTACAGAAAAAAGAACGCGGAGAGCAACTAGATGACCGTACTATTTTTGAAGAGTTTGAAGAGCACCGAGAACAAGGAAAGAAAAATAAAACATTCGCTTCCATTTTAGCGATGTTTCCTGGAGCAGGACATATGTATTTAGGCTTACAGCGCCGTGGTCTTCAGCTTATGGCAGCCTTTTTACTATCCATTTATTTGCTCGACTTATTAAGACTTTCTGCGTTTTTATTTTTAGTACCAATCATTTGGTTCTATAGCTTTTTTGATGCGTTACAGCAAACTGCAAAATACGGAAAAGAACGTGTTAATGACGAACCTATCATAGATTATTTTATAAATCATCAAAGATGGATCGGTATCGGATTAATTGTATTAGGTGGTTATTATTTATTAGATCAAACAGTCCTTCCTATTTTGAATGACTATTTTGCAACTATATTTAATATTCATCTTAGCGAACTATATTATCGCTATTTCCAAACGTCTATCGTTGCTCTCCTTTTAATTGGCGGCGGCTTTAAATTGTTACTTGGAAATAAAGAAAATAAAGGTGGTACAAACGAATGAGAACATGGCGCGTTGGAACATTCTCAATGGGGCTTTCCATTATTACATTAGGTTGCTTCTTACTATTTTCAGTCATTAAAGGCACCCAAGTATTGGATACATTAACAGCATGGTGGCCTGTTTTACTTATTATACTTGGCGCTGAAATTTTACTATACCTTCTATTTTCTAAAAAGGAACAATCATTTATTAAATATGATATTTTTAGTATTTTCTTTATCGGCGTTTTAGGAAGTGTTGGAATTGCTTTTTACTGTTTATTATCTACTGGATTACTAGACGAAGTTCGTCATTCTATGAATACAACGAGGCAAACGAGTAATATTCCAGACGGACCACTTGATATACCTGAATCTATCAAAAAAATCGTAGTAGATGCAGGACATCAGCCTCTAACGATAGAGGGAAATAATACAAATCAAATTCATCTTTTGGGAACGTATGAAATGACGACGAAAGCAAATGAAAAACTCAATTTAAAACGAGATGATTTCCTTTCCGTTCAAACGGCTGGAGAAACGATGCATATCACATTAAAATCATTACCTGTTCAGCATACGTTATTTAACTCGGCACCACAGGTGAAACCAACGCTTGTTCTTCCGCAAAATAAAAATGTGGAAATCCGTGCTTCAAATAACGAACTATCTCTTTATCCAGGTCAATTACAAAATAATTGGTTTGTACAAGAAAGCTCAAGAGTGTCTGTCCATCTTGCAAAAGAGAGTGATGTATCTTTAACAGCAGTAACAAATCAAAAAGAAACACATGGAAACACACCTTGGGAACAAGTTGAAGATTTAACGAAAAAAGAAAATAATACTTCAGAAGAAAATCCAGAATTAATCGACCGAGAACATTGGTATAAAAATTCGATTAAAACTGGAAATGGAACGTACAAATTAAATATTGAGAAAGCTTATAATTTGAATATGAACGTTATCGAAAAATAAGAAAAACCTTCCACAAATGTGGAAGGTTTTTCTCATATAATCGCTTTAATTCCTTCTAAAATTAAGCCAATCATAAATCCGCAAACAGCCCCGTTCACTCGGATCCACTGCAAATCTTTACCGACGTTATTTTCGATCATTTCAATTAATGTTTTATCGTCTAGTTTATCAAGGTTTTCTTGTACAAGTTTTCCAATTTTCGAATGATTCTTTTCAACAAGTGTGACAACTTGCTTTTGTAACCAATCTTCTATTTTTTGAACCGTCACTTCGTCTTCTTTTATTTTATTCATTTGCGTTTGTAAAAATGGAATAACATATGTATCAGCAAATTCTTCTTTGTTTACAAAGGTAACTGCTCTTTGTTGTACTTGCTCCAGCATCTCTTTTATTTTGTCAGTAGCATCCCAATTCGCAATCCATTTTTCTTTCCAATTTTCTAATTCCTGTAGTAAAGCTTCATTTTCTTTCACATTTATAATTT
This sequence comes from Bacillus sp. EKM202B, assembly GCF_011066025.1. Taxonomy (NCBI): domain Bacteria; kingdom Bacillati; phylum Bacillota; class Bacilli; order Caryophanales; family Bacillaceae; genus Bacillus; species Bacillus sp. EKM202B. The sequence goes on from NZ_JAAMNK010000048.1 coordinate 13,304, forward strand.
CTTGACGAATCTTCGCTAATATAAGTTGTCTTGTGATATTATCAGCATCTTGTAAGCTGTTAATATTACTAATGATAAACTTCTGCAAAATGCCGCCAATTTTATCTTCATCTACAATATTCATAAACGATTTCAAAGTAAACTGTAAGAATCCATCTACTTTTATGTTTTCCATCGCCTTCATACCTAAGCTTCCAAGCTGGTAACGAGCTTCATCTTGCGCTGTCCAATCTTTCACTTTTACTAATATGTAATCAAGTGTCTTTTCATCATATTCTTGCACAACTAATTGATCAACAAGCACTTGTAAGATGTTACTCGTATTAATTGTATGCAAATATGTTTTAAATTCTTTTTCAATAATAACAGCTAACTTTTCTGTATCTATTGAAACAATCGCTTTCTCAGCAATCGTTACAATTCCCTTTTTCACAGCAGCAGACTGCATTTCTCTCTCAGCAATTTGTAGCACCATTTGCGCTAACTGCATTTCTTTTACTTTATTCGTAATACTTTCTTTCGTCAGCCACTCATTTTCTAACGTATGAATGAGCCCTTTCGTTACTCGTTTACGGTTTTTAGGTAACAAAGCTGTATGCGGAATTGGGATTCCCATCGGATGACGAAATAATGCTGTAACCGCGAACCAATCCGCAAGTCCGCCAACTAATCCAGCTTCAAATCCCCCTTGTATAATCTCTCCAGCTATCGTTCCTTGAAAAGGGATAGAAGCAGCAAAGCCTACTCCCATAACCCCAAGCGAAATACCCGCTATATATTTAGTCTGTAATGACATCGTATACACACATCCTCTTATTATGTAAAATAAAGCTGTTTTGTTATATTTATTCGATATTAGTAATCCTTCATATCTATACTATAAAGAACTATTGTGAAAATAACAAAGATTTTTATGTACATGAAAAAATGAGGCTACAACTAGCCTCATTTTTCTTATATTGTTAATTCCAAACCTTTCTTATAATACCCATTCATCACATCTTCTGGAACCATGCTCCCACCAGTTCCCCACACAATATGAGTACCTTTTTTCACCGTCTCTGTTAACTGTTGCTTTTGTAAATACTCGTTTTCATTTTTACATACATTCACTGGCCCAACCATACCAGCTAATGCAGAAGGCTCTAAATTAATATTTTCCTTATCAGCCAGTTCTTTTAATAATCTATATAACTCTTCATCACTTACTGTGTAATTTCCGTTCAAAAATGGTTCTATCGTTTTACCGACAAATCCAGACGGTCTTCCTACTGCCAGTCCGTCCGCGTCTGTTATATTATCAATCCCGATATCTTGAACGGCGATTTTATCATGAAGTCCTGTCATTAACCCGAGTAACATACATGGAGAATGTGTTGGCTCTGCAAAGAAACAATGGACGTTGTTTTTATACAATAACTTTAAACCAAATGCTACCCCGCCAGGTCCCCCACCTACTCCACACGGAAGATAAACGAATAAAGGATGTTCTTCATCTACTATAATCTCTAACTCTTCTAATTGCTTTTGTAAACGAGATGCTGCTACTGCGTATCCTAAAAATAAATCATGTGAGTTTTCATCATCTACAAAATAACAGCTAGGATCTGCATCTGCTTGCTGACGCCCCTCTTCTACTGCTTTACTATAATCAGCTTCATATTCAATAACATTTACACCTTTATTTCTTAATAAATCTTTTTTCCATTCTTTTGCGTCTGCTGACATATGGACAGTTACGTTAAAACCTAGTTTCGCACTCATAATCCCAATACTTAGCCCTAAATTACCTGTAGAACCTACCGCAATTGAGTATTTTGCAAAAAACTCTCTACATGTGTCACTATCTAAAATAGAATAATTATCTTCCTCTGTTAACATTCCATGCTGCAGAGCTAATTGTTCAGCATGTTTCAACACTTCATAAATCCCGCCCCTAGCTTTAATTGATCCTGATATCGGAAGATGACTATCACATTTTAATAGTAATTTTCCTAGTATAAGTTGCCCGTAATTTTTCTCTAAAGACTGTTTCATTGAAGGTATTTTTACTAAAGGTGATTCTATAATACCATTCGTTTCTTTCGTTTCAGGAAAAACTTTCGCAATATATGGTGCAAAACGCTTTAATCTCTCTTCCGCGTCTTTGACATCTTCTTCATTAAGTGGTGAAGCTGTTATTGCTGTTTCATATTTTTCTATATTCGGGTTTATCCAAAATATTTCTTCTGTTGCAATAAGCTTGTTAACTAATGGATACTCTGCTTTTAATACCTCTATTTCCTTCATTCCGTTTCCTCCTCATATCCTTGTAGCTTGCTATACAATAAATTATAATTAATTTTAATATAGTTTAACATAAATTATTCATTTTAGTTAATTTTAATTTAATTTATTTAAATATAATTTAATAATCATTAAGGAGAATGTTTTATGGAAAATATAGATATTGGTAAAAAGATTGAAAAGCAAAGAAAAGAAAAAGGTTTAACTAGTAAACAACTAGCAAATATGGCTGAAATTACACCATCTATGTTAAGTCAAATTGAGCGTGGTTCTGCTAACCCTTCCATTCAAACGTTAAAGGTACTCGCAAAGGCACTGGATGTTCCAACATTTAGTTTTCTACTTGAAGAAACAAATACAGACGATTTAATCGTGCGCTCTCATAAACGAAAAAAAATGATTATCGATAATTTATCATATGAAATGCTATCGCCTGATTTCACAGGTAATTTAGCAACAGCAATTATGACTGTTCCCCCAAATACTTCTTCATCAGATAATATTCTAGAACATAAAGGTGAAGAATTAGCATTTGTATTAGACGGAACAATTACATTGTATTTAAATGAAGAAGAGTACACATTAGAAACTGGTGATAGTGTAAAAATACCTGCTTATTTAAAGCATAAATGGGTAAATCAATTCGAGAAAAATGCAATTGTCTTATTTTCTGTTACCCCGCCGATTTTTTAATATATAAAATAAAAATAGCCACGCACGGATACTCTCCGTACATGGCTATTTTTATTTTTTCGGCATGAACAAAATGCCTAAACTAATAACACAAAAACTAAGTATTTGCTGTATTGACAGGCCAAATAGAACCGAGTTTTGTTCACTAATAAGCGAAATAACAATATGAGCAGTCCCCTCACAAATTAGAAAAACACTTATATTTTTTCCAGTTCCTAATCTTTCATTTTTCATCCATAACAAACCAATTACACAAAGGGCGAGGATGATCTCGTATGCGAAAATAGGATGATATAAAAATTTAGATTCATATATTTTCATTCCCCATGGTAGTGTCGTTTGTACACCTACTTCTCGATGGAATAGAAAATAAAAGATACTGCTCACGCACAATGCAAAAGGCAATGCATCAAGTAAAATATGAAGCAAAAATTGCTCCTTTTTACTTTTCCAAACAATGTATGCACTCGCAATTATGCCCCCTATTAAAATGTGCTGCATGCTTCCTACAGCTAGTAATGCTTGCAATGGCGACCTAAAAGCCCATACTGGATTTAAAATTGCCGGTGCAAATTTCCATACAAATACGATAATAAGAAACGCATTTGTTACAGCATCCATCATTTTTTCATACGGTACATTTTGATGCTTCATCTTTCGTTTCATCAGCATAAATCCAAATAGACTTCCAATTATAAGAGATACGGGTTGTAACCTCATGATCCACTCCATCGCTGCAAAATCCCCTCTTAACCCTCAATTAATTTTTGAAATTTCTTTTCTAATTGATCTGGAGGTAATACCCCTCGTACATGATCTACTATAATTCCATCTTTATTAACAAAAAATGTCGTTGGTAAAGAAAATACTTTATAATCTAATCCAGCTACTCCATCCATATCTAGAAGAACTGGAAACTCAAATCCATAGCGATCCGCAAATGCAGTTGCTTCTTGTACTGGGTCACTAACAGTTGCATTTACTGCAAAGATTTCAATATCCTTTTTATATTTGTCATAAAAACGAACTAAGTCAGGTGCCTCCATTTCACATGGTCCACACCACGATGCCCAAAAATTAATAATATATGGTTTTCCCTTCGCATCATTTAGCGAATACAACTTTCCATCTAATCCTTTTAATATTATATTTGGTGCTTTAAATCCTATTTGTGGTAATACTTCTTTCTCTTTTAACTCCGCTTGTTTCGCTTTTCTTTCCTTTTCTTCTTTCTTTGAATTATAAAAGTTAACACCCGCCCAAACGAGTGCTCCTACTAATATAATAGCAATTAGTTTCTTCACTTTTCTTCCTCCTCATTTTTTAAAATCCTGTAAATCCACCAAATAGGCGAATAAAGAACGCTGTAATTTTCGTCATTTGATTTGTATACAATAAAACACCTGTTACAATCATCATTACGCCGCCAATTTTCATCATGACATTGGCATATGTAACAATCCACTTTACCTTTCCGATAAAGAATGCCATCACGAAAAATGGAACTGCAAATCCAAGCGTATACGCTGTAATATAAAGAAGTGCCCCTTCAGGATTCGTCGCACCAAGCATGAGTACAGCTGAAAATATCGGCCCAACACATGGCGTCCATCCCGCTGCATATGTCATACCGACTAATATCGAACGAATATATCCAGTCGATTTACTTCTATACTGCACCTTTTTCTCTGCCATAAGCCACTTAGGCTGAAACAATCCAGTCATAAATAACCCCATCAAAACAATAAAAACCCCACCAATTTGTTGAATCAATTTTTGGTTAGATGAGAATGTTATTCCAATCCAGCTTACCGACAAACCTAACGCATAAAATATAACCGAAAATCCAATCATAAAAAATACGGTATGTATAATCGCTGATTTTTGCATAATCCCACGATTCTCTTTTAAATCTTGAATTGAAACACCTGTAATATAAGATAAATAAGATGGATATAGAGGTAAAGAGCATGGCGATATAAATGACAATACTCCCGCCCCAGCTACAAGCCAAATTGTTAAATCTGCTGCGTTCATTTTATTCCCCCTAAAAACACTACACCTAGTAGTGTTAATTGTTAAAAAAAGAGGCTATATGCACTCTCCGACAATAAGTACAATCGACATACAGAATAAACCTAGCGTTACATATACCGAATTTGTATGTAACGGGATAGTAAGCTTCACAACTTTTTCATTTAACACTTGCTCAATTCGTAAATTTATTGCTGTTTTTGCAAATGAAGCTGTCACACATCGATTTTCCATTGTCTTTATTTTAATTAATTTTAATAACGCGCTACCTAACTCGAATGAGGATTTCATTTTTTGCATCGCATATTTATCTGCTGCTAACTCTTGATACGTATGGTATCGCTGTAGCAGCCCTTTTAATATCGGGATGTACAACATTCCTTCTGCTAATAACGTAAAACAAAATAATTTTAGTGGATCCCGATTGTTTTGATGATATTCTTCATGAAAAACAATCGCATCAATTTCTTCCTCTGAAAACGTGTGAATTATCCCTTCTGACATGACAACTTTCGGACGAAATAATCCAATTGTAAATGCTGCAATTTCCTCGGTCGGTAATATATATATTTGTTTTCCTTTTCTAATAAAAGGTACAAGTATTTTTTGTAATTTTTTACTATAGAAAAATTGCCGCCAAACTCTTTTGCACACTATCAGTACAGTAAGTAATAATAATCCAGCTATTATGATACGAATCAACGATAGTTCTTTCATATGTTTTTCTAACTGAAACAAGCAAAACTTTGAAAGAAAGAACGCCTTATTTTGAAAAAGAAATGGATATGTAACGTAATACGTTAACATACAAAAAAAGAGAGTACTAACAATTACTGCTAACAATACGATTTTACGCATTTGCCATTTCATTTTATCGATCCTCTTTTTTTAACTGACTCAATTTATCTTCTAATTTTTTTAGTAAAGTCGGATCAGCCTGCTCTAACTCATCTAACATATGATTTACAACTAAATCTCCAAATTCCCCCATTAATTCCTGCGTCATTTTCTTCGTTTGATTGGATAAGAATTCTTCTTTTGTTTGTACAGCATGATATATGCCACTTCTTCTCACAGTCTGTTTTTCTAAGTGTAGTTTCTCTACTAACCTGTTCATAACTGTCATAACAGTATTAAAGTTCACCGGTGATTCTTCACTTAATTTCTGCTGTACTTCTTTAATGGTAATACCTTCAGTGGACCAAACAATCTCCATTATTTTCGCTTCAAGTGGTCCAAAGAAGTGATTTAACCCTTGCTCATTTAACTTATAATTTTGAGTAAACATAGTATGGCTCCTTTCACACTACAGATTGTAGTACAAATTAAATGAAAGGTCAAACACGAATGATATAAACTGCTATCCACTAATTATGAATATCCATTCATTGTAAACCTAACTTCTCTCCAAATGTATCAAATAGATACTGCTCTAATATTTGTACACTAAACTTCTCATTACGCCCAAGTGCAAATAATTCCCGATTTTTCGCTACGATAGTGTCTAACGGAATAGCTACATTATCCACTATTTTTGTAATTTCAATTATATTACTTTTCACATTGACTTCCGTTTTAAATTCAACATTCTCCAATACTATATGTGAACGTCTTCCTGATGCAAAAAAAGTAAAGTTAGGATTTTTAACGACGCCAATTTCACTCTCTAATGCATATAAATAATGAAAAATTATATCTCTATGTCCATCTTTTATTACTTTTTCATCCTTCTCATCATCTAAGTATTCTTTCAACTTCGTTGTAAATTCAAATCGAAAATCCACTTTTTTCACGCTCCTTTTTTCATTCTATACCGAATAAATATATTAATATAATTTTACCATATTGTAATACAAGTTCCTATAAAAAGTAAAAAATACGTTTGTAAAATCCCTAGTATTTCCGACGCCTTTATAAAATATATACACTCATTCAATATTAATTAATGAGTCGTTATATCCATTTAACCATATTGTTTCCATATTTTGAAACAATAGTATGCAATATTATATATCAATAAACTGTTTCTAATTCGTCACTCTATATAATCATCGTTCCCTTTACTATTCCAATATATTTAAACTGTATTTTCTCTTTATTCATTACATTAGAGAAGGAATGTAACTCTCTTCTATCGAATTTTTACATAACAAAAATGATTAGGTGGTGCTTTACTATGAAATTAGCTGTCATTGGTGGTGGTGATTTACAAGATTTAAATCACTTTCATATTAATGAACGACTTATAGAATTAACAAATAAACAGTACCCAAAAATATTATTCATTCCAACAGCTAGTCATGATGATGAAAGCTATATAAAATTATTTTTAGACACGTTTGAAAACCAATTCCATTGTGATGTACAAATTTTACGTACAATAACCGATATGCCTTCTAAATATGAAATAGATGAGATGATTCATTCAGCCGATTTCATTTACCTTGGTGGTGGAAACTATGTTGAAATGCTTACACAATGGAAAGAACATAAACTAGATGAGAAATTACTATTGGCTCTCGAGCAAGGAACACTCATTGCAGGGTATAGTGCTGGTGCTATGTGTTGGTTCACATCTAGTATCCGATCAGATTATGAAGGTTCTGGTTATGTAGAAAGTAACGGCTGGGGGATTGTTAACAAAAGGTTTTGCCCACATTATAATCAATTAAATAGAATGAATGCTTTTCATTCCTTTTTACAAAATCACCAAGGTAATATAGAGGGGATTGCACTAGAAGATGATTGCGCTTTATATATTACAGAAGAATCCTTTGAAATTATCGGTGCACCAGAAAAAGCGTGGGAGTTTTATATGAGTGATAAAAAACTTATTAGACAACATTTTGATATCACTTTAAAAAGCTATTTATAAAGTGAAACTTTAATCAGTGGGGGTTTTCTTCATCCCCACTAATTATTAGCCCTCATCAATCAGGCTTTTGCGAGATAAACATACGCTTCAAAAAAATGTCCCTAAGTATAATAACTTAGGGACATTTTCACTATTTAACTAACTAATCGTGTAATTCGTTTCTTCTGCCATGAAAGCTTATAATATGCATACTGTAATATGAGACTAACAATAAATGCTGCTGGGTATCCAATCCATATCCCTTCAATTCCAAGGCTTGTATGGTAAGAAAGATAATATGCTACTGGTACTTCAACTAGCCAAATTGATACAACACCAATAACAGTTGGCCATAATACTGTACCACTCGCTCGCATTGTCGCACTAATAATTTGTGCATGACCGAAAATTAAATAACTCCATAATGTAATCATAACTAAACTATGAGCAATATCAATTGTAGTTTGACTCGTTAAAAATAGTGATAAAATGTCTCTTGAGAACAAGTAAATAAGAGATATTAACATACCACCGATAACATAGTTCATAATAATTCCAGCCTTTACAACTTTCTGCAATCGATCAAATTGATTTGCACCAATTGATTGTGCCGCAAAAATAGAGACTGTAATGCCAAGGCTAACGGCTGGCATTTGTACATAACTGGCAACTTGATTCACGACGCCATAAGCAGCTGTTGCATCCGAACCATAACGATTTACAAACGCGATTACCGCAATTTCAGATAATGAAACTAATATCATATTAATACTCGCTGGAATACCGAGTCGTAGCAATAGCTTTAACAACTCACCATCCATTCGAAGGTATTTCCTTACCGTTCCATCTAGTTGTAGTGGATGATTTTTCTTCTTTAAATACACTAGCATGACAATAAACGTAATAACTGTCGATATAACAGAAGCATATGCTGCTCCATACACATCTAATTTCGGAGCTCCTAACCAGCCAAAAATAAGAATTGGTAATAAGATCATATTTAGCGCTGTACTTACAATTAAAAAGTAAAATGGCGTTTTAGAATCTCCTGTCCCTCTCATAAATGTTGTGTATGCAAAATATAAAAATAATACTGGCATCGATATAAATAAAATTCTTGCATAATGTACACTTATTTCAATTATATTTTCTGGCGTTCCCATTAGACGCATAATATCCATTGCAAAAATACTGCCTATTATCGCCAATGCAATTCCGATAATAAACGTAAATGTAAGTGTCGTACCAACGATAGCTTTTAAACGATCTTCATTTTTAGCGCCAAACGCCTGACCAATTAAAATAGAACTACCCGACCCAATTCCAATTACGAATGAAACGAGTAGGAAAAATAACGGAAAGAATGCTGATATAGCTGCTAAATCATTGACACCAAGCCATCTCCCTACTACGACCATACCAAATAATTGTCCAACTGATTGAAGTACATTACTTAATAATAGCGGTACTAAAAACATAGACATCGATTTCCAAATCGGTTTACTCTCACTTTCTAACTTATGTGACTCCACACCTTCTTTATTGTTATCTGTAGGTGGTTTCAAATTACATTTCTCCTTTTATTAAAAATCTTTTTTCCATCTCTATCTCTTTGTATAGTTGTTATAATGATTTGCTTCTATTCATTTTCTTTCCGCATTATTATAACTTCACCCAATATTGACTTCCATCTGCTGTTCTATCTAAAAATCCATATTCAATTAAATATCTTCTTAAAGTCACGAAATCTGGATATACATTTTCTAAAATTGTATTCACTTCTTTTTCGGAATACTTTTGATTACTATCAAACTTTTTCACTAAGTGACGTAATATAATTAATTTACGCTTTTGCTTCTTCGGAAATTTAGAAAGCGGCCCATCTAATCCATCTATAAAATGAGTTTTTAATACTTCATCATTTTCTTCTTCCGTAATATTGTATCGATCATCCACCATCGTTGCTGTTCTATGAATTGGTACAAATTTCGTTTGTACCTTCGATTTTTCTTCTGATAATTCCATTAACGCTAAAAATACTTTTGCTTGCTTCATCTTCTCTCGCAATGTAAAACGATGATTACGAATCGTCGATGTGCTACCGCCGTCCATCTCTTTTACAATTTCTTTATCATTCAGTCCCATATGGAAAAACTGAACCATCTTCTTTTGTAAATCGGTTAAACCAGTAAACTTCTTATCAAGATTTAATAAATAATCAAACATAGACGTATGCTCACTATGCATATGCAATTGGACAAACTTCTCTGCTTCATACAAAACTTGATTATGTTGATAAATAACTCCTTTAATAAACGCTTCTCCACATGCTAAACAAATATACTCCTCTGCTTCCTCATCAAACACATACCCTTTTTTCAGTTCCTCTACCGACGCATCCCAAAACTTCTCTGAAATATCGTTCACACTAAACACTCCTTCAAAATGTTTATTTAAAAACAAACAAATTACAATTACGTTTATTATCACTTCATCATCTTAACATACATAAATCAGACATTTCAATGTTTCGTTTACCTATTTTGCAAACTTTTATAAAATCATCTATAAATTTCTCAAATAACCGCTAACTATAATGAAATTATTATTCCATGGAGAAACTGTAATAACTTAATTAAAGTGATATCCGAAATGAAACAAACCCTCTATTTACCCCCTATCAAATATTCCATTTTAACTACAAAAAAGGCGCTTCCTTTTATGGAAGCACCCTTTCATCTTTTATATTTTTTGTAAACAACCTCTACTAAAACTTTACTTGTCTCTATAAATACATGTTTTCGATTTCCATCCTCAACCATTTTATTTGAACAGCCACTCATAATCATTATACAACTAAATATGACTAGCGCTACATTTCTATTCTTATAAGCCACTTCATGCCACTCCACTATAAAAAAACTTTATTTACATTTATCCTATCAAAAAATTTTACACGAATAACAAACCCCAAAAATATGCAATCTTGCATATTTTCGCGATTCATTAAGATATTGTGATTTAATTTATTTAAAGAACACTTTTATCGAGGTGACTTACTTGAAATTTAAAGCAAAAAAAAATCCATTTCACGTCATTTTCATTATATTATTTATAATTTTTTTTTTCATTTCACTATTCTTCCAAAATGAAAATTCTATTTTTTTTACTCTTATGATGCTGTTAAATATCGTGAATCTTTCTTCATTCTATTTTTCACACTATAATATAACGAAATCATCAATTGTTGTAAAACACGGGTTCATACTGCGCACTGAAATTCCATTTGAAGACATTCGTCACATTAAATACTCTGGCAAAAAACTCCGTTCAGAAAAATGGACTCGACAGCAATTAGAAATTGATTACAATTTATTTGATTCCGTGAAAACTTTCGTACCACAAGACGAAGAAAAATTCATTTCACTCTTAAAAGAGAACTGCCCACATATAAAAGTAATCCATTCGACCACTACCAAATAATATTTCAGAACCTACAGTTGTGCAGTTGAAGAAAACATAAAAAGGGATTAAAATTTATATGTGAAAAAAAGCCCAGATTCGAAATTTCGAATTGGTCTTATCCCTGTCAAGTAGACAGTATTAAAAAGACTAAGCAGCCATCGAGATTCGATATTCTATCGGAGCTCG
>NZ_JAAMNK010000049.1:0-23377 GCF_011066025.1 Bacillus sp. EKM202B
AGATGGAAAAAAGCGTAGAAGGTTATTTTCGTACACCGGGAGATTTAAAAGAGTATTTAACGTTTATGGCAAAGTTTGATCACTATTCACCATCTGATATTTCATTAATACAGAGTCAATTTGAAGGAGCCAGGGCAGTTGGTTCCTTTTCTGTTTGGAAAGAAAAAGGATTTGCGGTTAAGAAGGGACATGGAAATTCGTTACAAAGGCGAGTGAGCAAGAGAAAAAACAAATTGAATCAAAAAGCGTAGAAGTGAAACCAGGTCGCTTATATTTTGCTGTCGGTCATGTGTTCGATGTGTCTCAAGTGCGCCCATAAGGCGCTCTAACGATTCGCTATGTAGCAATAGCGTAGAGTAGACCATCAAAGCTCTATCACTACCCAACTTACCCGTTCAGAAGAAATTCTACGGCGACCATAGCATGTTAGGACGTCACCGGCCACTTAGTTACCAAATTGCAACTAAGTGGCCGGTGAAAGATGATAAATAAGAATGAAGGCTACACTGCTTGAATGAGAGTCCGAGGGGGTTTAAACGTCACCCATAACGGAAGGTAAATTCAAATAAAACAGGAAATAAGTTTTTGGGTTGTTCTCAATATCCTACATGTACACATACAGAACCAATTCATACATGAGCTGTGATGAAAATCCGGCTCTTTTTTCACTTTTTTAAAGAATACATGAAAAATAAACAGTTTAACTAAAAATCGGCTCTTCAGATTTGTTTTTATGAGACTATGATGCACTTATTAATATGAGAGAGTTCATATTTTCTAAAAAAATGCATGTAAAGGGAGAGAAGGACTTTACATGCGTTTTTAGCTTTTAATGAAAAGAAAAAGGGTAGTCATTATTTACGACTTAACCCTTTGTCTATGATCTGACGAATTGCTTCGTTACGATTCTTCATCTTATTTTCATGCCAATAATTTTCTATTTGTTCCACTTGTTTTTTTGTAAAAGTAACTAAAATTTGAGTGTACTTATCTTTATTAACAGCCATATAACAGCCTCCTCTATAAAAGAATTATAAGTTATATAACTATATTGAGGAGGTTATTATATGGAACGGAAAGTTAAAAAGATAATGGCTGATCTTCAATTTATTATGAATCACGGTCAAATCAATGTAGATTTTATGGATTTAGGTTATAAAAGAATGCTTATTAGTGCATTAGAAGCTACAGGAAAAAAGTTTAATGTGCATACAAATGAACATAATGAAACAACCTTGTTCTTAGAGTTAGTTTAGTAAATTTGCGTAATGAGCAGTTAACCATTTTTGACGTAATGAATGAAACTAAAAATAAGATTTATGAGGTATTAGAGAAAAATGGATTAGATTATAAGATTCATAAGTACTATTTATATTCGGATTATGAGGGAGCTGTTCAATATTATTATATAAGAACAACTGATAATACAATTATTGATTTGTGTATCTCTGATTTTCCAGAAATCTTCGCTGTCCATGAAGGATTTAGCGATAAACAAATTAGAAAGATTTACAACTGGAACTTATAAGCTATATAAATAACAAATATATTTATTGGAGGAATGAGACATGAAAATTTGTGTATCTGAGTGGAAAGCGTTGAAAAAAGAGACAAAGTTAAAGCTATTGCGTTATGCGATGTTAGAAAGCAAATATAAGTATGCAAAATAAAAGCTCTTCATTTGCAAAAGCAAACAAAGAGCAAAGTCATGAGTGATCGTCTGGGAAAGAAATTGGCAGGTTTCTTTCCTCTATATTTTAACATACAAAAAGTTGTAGAGAAAAGGGACATGTAGAATGGAAGAAGGTCGTATTTCCTTTCAGCAATGGTTTAAAGAATTTCTTATTATGATGGTCTGTTTTTGGTTCATGCTGTTTCTCATGTATGGTGAAAGCCTGTTACAATAGAGGAGAGTCGACATATCCTTAGGCTAGCTCTCGTAGGTGTAAGATCTATGAGGGCCTTTCTTATAAGAGAAACAAAAAATTTCACGTACCGTAATATTTAATACAAAAAAATCCTAAACAATTATAATTAGGGTGTTTTCGCCCATCCTTTACAAAAGGGGAATGGGCGAAGAAATCTTGTTAGATTACTTATTTAAATTTTTAATCTAACACTTTAAAATCATAAGCATGAATTGATTTCCCTCCCCGGACAGATTTAAAAATTTCTTCCATACCACTAATTTCAGTTTCTTTAATTTTCTTACCATCTTTCAAAGAATAAATTTCTATATAATAATTATTTTTTCGATTTTTATTATACCTTAAGACATGTAATTGATCCCCTTGGAAGAATGTTTGCTCATTATATCTAACTCCATCAGTTTCGCTATAATCGATCTTAAACTTGGTATTTACTGTATTTGTCTGTGTATTAAACGTAATAACATTTCCTAATCCATTTATAAAATATAATTCGTTGTTATGTAGATAAGCGGAATTATTTTTGGTAAAAGGTATTGAAGCTGTAGTGTTTTCTTCGGAAGACAATAAAACTAATTCCTGTTTAAATGTTGCTTTATTGACACGCAACAAATAAACTTTACCTTTAATTGTATTATCATTTTCAACTAAAATCGTATAGTAAGAATTTGAATCACTTAAAATAGAAGAATAACTAGAATATGACATGTTTTTATCTAAACTAATTTCTGTAACATCTTCAAGTTTCATTTTTAAATCATTAAATGTTAACTTTTTTAAACTATATTCTTTTTTATCTATGTCATGAGTCATGACCAAAATAGTTTCTTCATCCACTCCAGCGCTCATAAGATAATGTGGAATATTCCCTTTATGAATGCCTTTTTTATTACCATATACAACATTTGAATCATATCCCCCAGTAGCAGGATTACTACCAGAATTATAGATATTTACAAACAAGTCACTGTTCTTTAAATATGCTCTGTAATCTCCTGTATGTTGGTATTTCATCTTAAACTCTTTAAAGTTTTCTCCTACAATTTTAAGCTTATCCTTACTTTCTAATAAAAGTTCTTTTTTATTTTCCGATACTCCTATGCCACCAAGTTCTAATCCATTCATTTTATAACCACTTGCTTCGCCATTCTTATTAATAAACACTGCATAGCTAATACCCTTACCATCCATGTCTTGATCAGCTGTAGAAGAAAGGTATATTACAGCTTGCTTATCCTTTAAAAAATCTTTTTTTTGAACATCTTCCTCAGATATTAAATCTACATTTGAGTTTCTAAAAAAGAAATAATAGACTAATACTGTAACCAAAATTACACCTAAAGTAATAAATAGTATTTTTTTCATTATGATATATTCCTTTCTTACAAGAAGAAGTGCAACAAATATATTTGCTGCACTTCTTTCTATTAGATATTTCGAATTGTTGATGCCTGTTTTGCATCACGAACATCTCGTGGATATACGCCAGCTCCACCATCTTTATCTAAGTCTAAACCACCATTAAGCTTATATGCTGACCAAATAAGTTTCGAACAATTTTTAGCTCCATAATGAGTGGTACTTCTATTTGTAGCGAAATTATAAGAATATCCGTCTTTACCTACACGATCTTTCGCCCACCATGCAGCATCATTTTTATTTTGCCAAGAAGTATTTACAGATTTGACAACAGCATCGCCTTTATCGACTTTTCGAGCTGTTGTGCTAAGTGTACGAACTCCATCGCCTGGAACAGATTCTACTATTGTATTTGAACTATAGTACATACCAACATGTCCATGATTCAAATATGCAGTATAAGAACCAGTATAGAAGAAGTCCCCCATATTGCTATTACCTACAGAAACTGTACCACCACCAGCTCCTAATGTTTTTACTTTTTCATTTGCTTCTCTTTTACCTAAAGCTTCATCTGCTTTGAGTTCTTTATAAATCTGTTTAGCAATTGCATCTTTCGTATTTCCTGTATTTTTTGCCATTTCATCAATACTTGATAATAATTCCGATGTACTCAAATCAGGTTGCATTTTCTTAATTTCATTCAAATGAGGTAACTCTTCACTTCCTGCAAAAGTAGCAGTAGGTACCACCATAGCTGAACTTATTAAACCAATTGTTAATGTTAAAGCATGTATTTTTTTCATAATATCCCCTCCATATTAAAATCTTTCATAAAAAATAAATTAATTAATTAATTAATATTTTATATGATAAGGATATTAGCCTCATCATATCTTACAAATAATGTATGTGTAAATATATTTTACGAATTTTTCGATAATGGAAATTAGGAAACCTTTTCCCATCCCCACGAAAAGGTTATTAAAATAAAATATTCCTTTTCTATTTAACGAAAATTGATATTTTATTCCCTCCCTTTAAACCCATGTATTTTCATAATTTTTTCATCTCCTTTTAGATTAATAATAGGTTCTATTACATAGTACAATCTATTGAATTTAAATGGAATATTTTGTATGAAAGTGGAATATTATGATTATTTGGAAAATCTTACATTATCCTGTTTTATAAAAGATATTTTCTAATTAACTAGGGATCTGTGTAGTAATGGAACAAGAACGGCGATAATTCTTAATACAAAGCGACAGCAAGTATTAAAAGAAAAGTAGATACAAATGGGCGCATTTCATGTATAACTTACAAGAAAATATGTATGAATAATTAAAAGAAAAAAAGGAAATATTATTATATTTTTAAAGAGCGGCGTTTCAGTACGTGAGCAGATCCTTGCAATGGATAAATTCACCGTTCTTATGATTGTTCATGGTAAGCAGCATCTAGTCTACAAGCAAGCTATTTCCACAATTCTTAGTTAATTCTTTTCCCTCGAGGAAAGAGGAAAAAACACAAAAAAATAGAAGATTGATCTCAATCTTCTTAAAAAAAGGAACAGATGACAGATTAAAGATTACTACTCCAACTCTTAATAAATTATAAATAAGTGTATAAAAACAATCAATACGTTCTGAATTTTCTCAATATATTTGTTTTATTTTTAAATTATAATATAAGTAATTCTTTTTATTATTATATATTTGTTCTTTCCTGTTGCAGAATCCTTATTATAAGGATTCTCTTTTTTATATTTCAAACCCAAAAACAAAAAAGATAAGATGGCGTACCATTTTCTTGGCACCTTATAAGTTAATTTTTTGTTTATCGTTACTATAAATTTCGATAGTGTAAGAGTCGCCTTTAATCCATTTGCTTACTTCTTCTGTTTTAAATAAATCAGTAATTTCTTTTTCTAATTTCTTCTCAAACTCTTTGGAACCTGGATCAGCGCTACTAATTTTTGTATTTATAGTCAAAACATACGGCTGTTCTACTTCAATATTCATTTGATGAATCTCAGAACCCTTATACTCATTTTTGGTATTAATAACGAAATTATTCAAAGTAAACTTATATCCAAAAGTTTACTTTCATTTCCCCTTAAACATTGACTTTACTGTATTTTTATTGATATCATAAAAATATATAAAAAAGTATACATTCAAATCATTGTAAATAGAGGGATTGAAAAGTAGATGAATAAAAAGCAACATTTAATTGATGTACAACCAATTCGAAGCAAAGAACAGCTCGAAGATATGAAATGGTCTCTTAAACGTCATTGTTCAGATCGTGATTACATTTTATTTCTAATTGGTATTAATACGGGGTTACGCGTAAGTGATTTACTTAAAATGGAAACGAGTGAAATTTTAAAACTGAAGCGAAAAAAACGAAAAGAATTTAAAGTGAAAGAAGGAAAGACAAAAAAAGAACGTATCATAAATATTACATCCATTTTTGAGGAAGTATTGCCCTACGCTGAAGATCTAAAAAGTACCTGGCTATTTCCTTCTAGAAAAGGGGATAAACCCATTAGTAAAATTCAAGCCTATCGACAATTACAAAAAGCCGGAGATTTTGCCGGGGTAGAATCTTTAGGTACTCATACCATGCGTAAAACATTTGGATATTGGTTTTACAAGCAAACAAAAGATATTGCTATGTTACAAGAAATATTGAATCATAGTACACCACAAATTACACTTAGATACATCGGTATTAATAAAGAAGAAAAAGATAATGTACTTGATACATTCCGAATCTAATTTAACTCTCAACTGAGAGATTACAGCAATAAAATTTATAGGAGGTGTACCATCAACATTTTAACGAAAATATACGCTAAGCAAATTTCGACATAAAATAAACCGAACTTCCTACTCTATGGGATTTTAAAATGAAATTTATAACATTTCAAGCTAAATAATCCATTAATTGTGATATAATGGAATCGAACTATAAGGGGGGCTTGTAATATTAATCAAATTCTTCAGATCAGAACACATTTAAATGTTTTGTGAAGGGAATTTATATTTTAGTAACACGGGAGATTTACGTTAACCTCAAAGGTAGGGAAATGCACAGGATAGATGTTACAAGAGCATTTTTTGAAAAAAACTTTTTAAATTACAAAAAGAGAATCGCGTTATTCCTTCACATCCTGTAGAAGGAGATTCATTTAAATCTTGAGGGAAGTACAAACAACATTTTAAAATCAATATATTAAAATTAATATTGTTAGCATTGATTTTAGCAATTGCCGGTGTAACAGTAATAAATTTAAAAACACTGAAAGCACATTCATGTAAAAATTGGGAGGTATTTCACATGAAACTATGGAAAAAGAAAATGGGTATGACAATGTTGGCTTCAGCAATCGCATTAGGAGGATTAGCTACAGTTGAATTAGCTAATCCTGTATCAAAAGCTTCAGCAGCTTCAGGTTACGGAGCAAGTGTAAATACAACAAAAGCAAATCATTATGTTGGTACAGATTCATATCTAGATATTAGAATCAAAAATGACAACAAAGATTTTGAAGTTCAGCTACGTATGCAGCCACAGATTCTAAAAAATGGCGTATGGGTGAATGTGAATAATCCTTTAACTTCTTGGTTCGTACCTGGCGAATATTCAGGAATGAACATTGATATTGGTAAAGTCAATAATAAAGGCGTAGGTATCACTGAAAAAGGAACATACCGTTTGAAAGTTGATACGTTAAAAACAACATCTACAACTGATGTATGGCTTGGAACGTTTTACACTGACATGTTTTATTTAAAATAATATCAATAATACCCCCCTTAGAAGGAAAGAAATTGCACCTTTAGAATCCCTTCGACCACTACAAACAAATTAACAGTAAAAAGCCGATAATCCCTTAACGTACAGGAACTCGGCTTTTTCTATGTGAAAAATCGCTTAGCGTACGAAATTCGCGTTTTGTTGGTGCTACCCCATCGCTATCAAGCTAAGGTTAGGAAAGGTTAGTTTCAGAAAAACTCTTCTTCTTTTTCTAAAAAACTAGTATAGATTATTGGAAATTATGCATATCAAATAAACCCTAACGGGTTTCATTTTTTTATTAGGCCGCTAGATTGTCCGACATAGTACAATTATATAAGACACCTAATATATCAAAGACTGTTTTCTTTTCGTATCGATGCGATTTTCGTCCGTTTCGCTGTAGGAGGTTAAACAGGCGAAGAAAAATCTTTGATAATTCTTGGGTGTCTTTTTGTATGGATCGAAACAGAAGAGAAAAATAATCTTTAATCATATATATGGCTTTATATTCACTCAGCTCTTGTTTCTTCTTTGTGAGAAGTAATTTCCGCATTTGAAACATAATAGAGGAACAGAGTAGAATGGCAATCAATTGTCCATACAAATGGCATTCCAATCGTTCTCGTTTTATCTTTTTGCAATGATGAATGTGAAAGAATGATTTCCACGTTTTAAATAAAATTTCAATTTGCCAACGTAAAGAATACCAATCATGTACTTGTCCCATTGGGACAATATCTGTAGGGGTGTTTGTCATATATACATTGATACCACTAAGTCGTTTACTACGAGGAGAATACTTCATTCCTTTCTTTTTTTCTCTTATAGTTTGATCTTGTAATCGTTTTTGTTGTTGTTCTTTTGTTAGCCGATGAACAATCACGCGAGTGGGGACTTTATCAGTCATTCCTACAAAAGCGTCGAATATTTCACATGTTTGTCCTGGCTGAAGAGAGTTCATTAAGACCTCCATATCTATCTGTATATACTCTGGCCCTTTTTTGATTCTTCCATCATGAAAATAATCAGGGGTGGAATTTTTTTGATAAATACGTGTATTTGACTTAATACGAGAGATATAATAAGCCTTTTTATCTTGTATATATTGAAGGTCTTTCAAATGAAAATAACCTAAATCTCGAATACATAAATCATTCGCTGCCACAGTTGGGGCACACAGAGAACCGTAGGTCCGATCATGTTGTTTCCCCGGACCTGTATGAATATGTAGGAACTGTCCACTTAATAAATCATATTCAAGCTGAATCTTCACCCCCGCTGTATGGCTGCATCCCCCTGCACCTGGATAAATAGATGAAAATACATCGGGAAGTTGAAATGCAGTTGAATCTAAAATACGGATACGTTTGAAAATAGAGGTGTATGGAGAAGAAATCAGCTTAGTTGAAGATAACTTTTGGTTGAGAAGTTTGGCTAACAATTGTTGTAGAAATTGCACGGCTGTGGCATTAAATCGTTGATTCAGTCCTTCCGGACTGTTAAGTACTTCTGTTAATGCTTCTAAAGAGCTACATAACTGAGTTAAAGAGGTTTTAGCGACATTTTGACTCATCCATACACATAAAGCAACTAAATCTTCTGCTTGGTACTTACTGGTTCGTTGCACAAAACCGACATCTCTAGCAAGATTTCTTAAGATATTTGGAGATAAGAAGCTTTGAACTTCTTGAGCAAATAGTTGTAATTCATCAGAGACAGAAATAGACATACAAAAACGCCATCCTTTCCAATGATTCTACAGAAAGCATAGCGTATTTTTATATTTGTGAGATAGTTTTAGAGACAAAAATAATAGAAATGGAAAAAAAGAAAGGACAAACGCAATCTATATACGTCTTAATGCAAAATATATATTGCATTAATGTTACTTATAATTTAATATATAGAATATAAGATGTAAGGTATAAAGATTATCTTTACAAACGGGGTGTATTTAATGTCAGTAAGCAAAATAAAAATTGCAAGAACAGAAAAGGGGTTAACTCAACAAGAATTAGCTGTGCTTGTAAATGTTACTCGACAAACCATTGGTCTTATTGAACTTAATAAATATAATCCATCTTTAAAGCTTTGCATTGATATAGCTAAATCACTCGATAAAACTTTAGATGAATTATTTTGGGAGGAAAAATAGAATGGAAAAACTAAAAAATTTGTTTTCACTCAGTACACATTCAGATGAAAGAATTCAGCAAATTGAAATGAAAATTTGGGCCCAATCTGGAATTGTGGTTTTATTGCTAGCCTTCATAGATTTAATAATAAGGGGCGTATACTTACAAAGACCGTTTCTAGAATGGGCTACAGCTCTTGGTATCATTATCTGTTATATGGTATTCTTCTTTATTAGATCCATTTTAGCTGGTGTTTACGAACCAGAAATCGATAACAAGGAAAAATTAAAACAAAAATTAAAAGATAAATTATCTTATACCCTTATTTTATCTTTTTCTGGTGTAGCATACACTACATATCATAATCAATTACCTCAAGATATTGTTGGATGGATCTTAGTATGTATAAAGTTCATTCTACTTGTTACTATTTTGTTTGGTATTCAATATTTTATTACTATATTAGCATGGAATAAATCCAATAAAATTCAATAAGTATAGACAAAAAAGCTTATCTTTTAGCACATAATGATAAGCTTTTTATTATTTTCTTCATCTCTTTTTCGTTTTTGGGGGTATTTTGTTTTGTTAGCTTGATAGCGATGTGGTGCTATCCCTATTAGGTTAATGGGCATGGGATTGAACCAGGAGTTGCTGGAAAAACAACCACCCAAAAAACAAAGTTACATATTATTGGAACTAACAAATCCGATACACTAAAACCAATCAAATTAATGTTTTATCTTAAGGATAATAAGGAGGAAATAAAATATAAATAAGGGTGTTTACTTAACGTCATTATTTTCTATTATTATATAAAACAGTTGTTTTTATTTCTTAATTAATATCTGAATGTTTTAACAACGGATTTTTATACTTTTATTGTATAAATTATTAAAAAAATTCCTATACGTATGTAATTTAAGCAAATATAGGAGAATGAAATGTTAATAAATATACAAAAAACGAAAAATATGTAGAATACTGTCTGATTATCTACGTTTTTTCTCCGTATATTCCAATTAATCTATTAGGTGAGAAGAATAAATTCTTGCAAAAGATTATAGGAGGAGAAATTTATGAAGAAACTTATTATTGGGTCATTAACGTTAGGTGTCATGCTAGGATCGGGTGGTAGTTTTGCTTCTGCAGATGAAATTGATAGTGTTTCTCAAAAGGGAAATACAATACAATCTATATCAGCTTCCACTACTAAATCAATTACTGTGAGCCAATTTAACAAAGTCTATACAGAAATGAAAAAACATGACGGTAAACCATATAAATATGGTGGAAATAGTCCTAAAACTGGATTTGATTGTTCAGGATTAATGCAATGGGGATATGGAACACAAGGGATTAAATTACCACATACATCACAGTATCAGTATAATCAAACAATACGTGTTGAAAGAAAGGCACTTCAACCAGGAGATTTAGTTTTCTTTAAAGGAACGGTTCCGGGCAAATCAGATATTACTCATGTTGGTATATATATTGGCAATAACAAGTTCTATAATGCTAGTAATTCCGGAGTAGGTGAAGCTAGCTTAGATAGTACGTATTGGAGTAAATATATTGCAGGATATGGTCGAGTTAAATAAAAAATGTATTTCAAGGTTCCAGAAAAAGAACTGAAGTCAAAATTGACTTCAGTTCTTTTTGATTAATTAATGTCCTCGGACAACAAAATTACTAATCACTCGACCATTGTAAGTTACCTCATATTTATTTCCCTCTGTAATTGGCATAGAGAAAACAACGGGAGAAGATAACCCATTTGTAGTAACATTTGTCGTACCAATAACTTTATTAAATTCATATTGTTTAATAGTATATGTTACTCCTTTATCTCCTACCATAGAAAAAGAACCTGTCATATAAGCTGGTACATCAGTTCCATTTTCATAATCTCTACCAGCAACCTTAACCTTTTGAATCTTAGCATCATTAATCGCAGCTTCTGCTTTTGTTAAACTTAATTCTGGAAAAGACAAAGTTGTTATACCTAAAGTTCCCAAAAGAATAGTACTAGATAAAAATATTTTTTTGAACATTGTAAATCCTCCTAATATTATTATTTTTTACGTTTAAATATTAACATATTCTGTTAAAGTATTACATATTAGGAATTTGATAAATAAATGTCTGAAAATTTATATTATTAAGAATATAAATTTTCATTACGTAATAAATGGAAAAAGGCAGCCGGAAATATCTATCATTTTTGAAGGAATTCAATTTAAGTTCAAAAAATCTATAGCAAAAACTTATACCAAGTGGAAGAAGGAAGAAACTTAGGTGTTAAGAAACTATAAAGGTTGCAAGAATTACCATGTCGTAACGATATTCTTGCGGAAAATTCAATTGTGGATACTTATAGGGAACCCCCCATCACCATCAACTAAAGAAAATTAAACGCACCGAAAATGAAAAAACAGCTGAATTCTCAAAGTTACTAACTGTAGAGAAAGAAAATTTTTATTATGGGGGTACTTCAAAATTCTAGCTTGATGGGCATGAAACGATACCATACATTTATCAATTTAAAAATTTTATAGTGCTACTAAAATAAAACGAAAATTCCGCGCTTTAAGGCTGAATTACTTGATATAGCAGTAAGCATCAAACACTCCTCACCAATTAATCAATAACGTGGAAAAATCAAGTGAACTCTTGCTGTTCGAGTCTTATAGACACGCGAAGCTTATAAGAAAAAGAAAGATGTATATTTAAGTCTTATGAAAGAGATAAACATTAGAAAAACTGTCAATAAGAATTCAAGTACACCCTATAAAAAAGTTTTACAATCAAAGTAGTGAGACTTTGAAACAGGAGGCACCAACCTATGAATCGAATTGAGCGTGAAGAGAAAACAATTAGCATAATGATTGATATGTATTGTAAAAACGAACATAAACAAGATACTATATGTGAAAAATGTCAAAGATTAAAAGATTATGCTTATTTTCGTTTATCAAAATGTCCATTTCAAGAAAAGAAACCAGCATGTCAAAATTGCAAAATTCACTGTTATAGACCAGATATGAAAGGTTTAGTTAAGGATGTTATGAAGAAGAGCGGACCAAAAATGATTTTAAAACATCCATATTTCGCGGTCATGCATGCTGTTGACACAATGAAGAATCCTCCTGACTTACCAAAAAGAAAAAAGTGTAAAAAGAAAAAGCGTTTTGTCTAACAAACTAGTTTTTTCTTTTATTCCTTTTTGACTAAAGAATTCTATGTAAGTTTTAAACAATCTTCTTTTTCAAAATGCATTCATTTTATGTGCCAGAGAACAAGGATTTGTAGACTATACTTAATCAAGCCCTTTTTCAAAGCTACAAAGTCATATAGAGCTTATCTATCATTTTAGAGAGTTTTGGGATTTTGAATATATTTGTTTAGAGAAAAAAGGCTTGGATTTTCCATAATTAGAAGAAGTAATGTTGAATTATAACATGCATAAATCCGATGAGAATTTGGGATTTAAAGAGTGTGGGATGCCTTTCCTAATAATTTTTTAGCAGAAGCAAGCAGCTCCAACGATGATTAAAAATATAAACAATACAACTAATAAAGCAAATCCTTCAGCAAAACCACAACCGCCGCCGCAACTACTACTAAATCTCATAATAGTTCCTTCTTTAAATCGGAGGGTAAAACTAGGGTTCACTCATGTATTTTAACGGTTTCAACTTACTGTATGTTTTTACGAATGAATTGAGCAGGTCCTTTTGAAAATAAAGAAAAGACACCCAAAGGTGCCTTTTCCAATAGATTTTTAGCAGAAGCAACTGCATCCGATAATGATTAATAGAATAAATAATACAACTAGTAAAGCAAATCCTCCTGCAAAGCCACAGCCTTCACCGCAAGTACCACCATATCCCATAACAATAGTTCCTCCTTTAAATAAGAGGGTAAAACTAGGGTTCATTCCATGTATTTTAACGGGTTCACTTTACCTTATGTTTTTAGGCAGTAATTGAGCAAGTCCTTTTGAAAATAAAGAAAAGACACCCAAAGGTGCCTTTCTCCGACTTGAACCACTTTAATTTTAATAATATGTATTGGACTCCCATCCAAAGATAATTCTAACATGTTTTCATATAAATGAAAGCGGATTCTTTAACTTAATTAATTACTTTGTCCATAACTTCTTTATAGTTGTTAAATTGGGCATCTTCCATATCACCATTCATTTGTATAAGGAAGTTGCCTTTTGCGTAAGTATGAGAGAAAAGCATTTGATTTCCATTACCTAAATCGTCATAGTATTTCTTAGCTTTTTCAAGATCTTCTTTATTTTTAAACTCAAATATTCTACCGCCACTATCCTCACCTAATGCTGGAACGAGAATGCGCTTTGCTTCTTTTCTAGTATTTCCAAATTCTTTTTCTGGTAGGTCACTAGGATTTTCAGCTTCTAATCCTGCAGCTTTAAATTCTTCAATTACCTTACCAACTGTGACATTACTTGTCATTGATTTAATGCTATCACAAGCAGTTAAACCGAATAATAATAGAGCACCAATAAGTAATACTACTAATCTTTTAAACATATTTGTCCATTCCTCCTAATGTAAATACATTCGTAAATATAATATTAAATTATATATTAGTATATTGCGATATATTTCTGAGCAAGAAAATAAAAGACGTTCATTTGAGTGTCTTTTATTTTTGGATTATAAGAGTGCTCTCACATTTACGACAAGTAATCTTCTCTTCCTCAAAAATGAATAAATTCTCAGCATCACATTCTGGGCATACAACCGCAAATGGTGTTTTTATATTTTTATAACATAGGAAAGAAAGAGCTGCCAGGAATAGAGCGGGTATAACAAGCATCATAATTAAGAATAGGCCTGCAAAAACGCCTGCAATTATGGAAAGTGGTTTCATTAGTTTTCTACCCAATGAGTTTATTTGGCTATCCTCCTTACGAAAAGCAGTAACAAGGTAAGTGTTGGTTTCTCTTACCGGCTCAAATGTTTTTGCCATATTGTAATCTTGTTCATTCATAGTGGGATAGGAAGTGTTTTGCCCTTGATACCCTCGTTGTATATAATAGTTGTTTGACTCTGCTATTCGTGGTGTATACGAGATTCCAGTTCCAGGTACATAAGTTGTTGTTCTTGATTCAGGTGGAATGGAGCTCCTTCCCGTACCTGTGTATGTAAAGTTAATTTTTACACCTGGGGAAACTTGGATAATTCTACGAAACTTATAACCCATAATATTGTATCCTCTCTATCTAATTAATAGAATTCTTTACTAATTATAACAAATTTTTAACTTAATATTAATATATTAAGTTAAAATGAACAAATAAAAAGATGGAATATTGAACTTTACTAATTTAAGACACCCAAAGGCGCCTTCCTCCGACTTGAACCCCTTTAATTTTAATAATATGTATTGGATGCCAATCCAAATATTACTTTACCATGTTAAGTTATTTTATTCATTGAGAAATATGATTCAAATTTATATTTTATTGGTTTTGAAAATGTACCGTTAATCTTCTATTCTTGTAAGGACATCAATATTGCTAGGAGAATAGGTAGCCAAACTTCGTGTGGCATATTAAAACTTCCTTAAAATATATATCTACTATATAAGAGAACTTAAATGTAAGGAAACGAAAAAGATGAGTTTATAACAAAAACGCTATTTTAGATGAGGGAGGAATTACACACTAAAAAATAAATATGCCCTAGTACGTAAGGCTAGGGCAAAAAAGTTAGTTGGTAAATCTCTTCATAATAATATTATAACATTTTATATTTTGTATGTTTTGAAATATAGATATTAGAAAGGCTTTTAGTTGGTATTTTTACTCTTTTTAGAAGAAATTGTACCAAAGATTGCTCCGATTAAAGTCATAAAAATTGCACTCCATGCTGTAAATGACATAATTACACCTCCTAAAAATAAATTATTGTAACTATTTAAAGCTATTGTTTCTTAGTCTTTTTAATAGAAATGATGATTGCAACGACTATTAAGAAAATAAGAGGAGACCATGAAAAGAAAGACATGTAGTATTCTCCTTTCGATATTAAATTTAAATATTGTATAAACCAATTATTACATGTTTATAAATTGAACATACAGAATATGTAATATTGCATATCGAATTGTAAAACCTAAAGAAGTGAAGACGATAGTCGATCAAAAACGCTATTTGGATAGAGAGTGATCAGGGTGGAAGTTCAATATGATACGCAGGGCCGAATGAAGTACCATCCCGATTACCATTCGAATCATAAGAAACCGTACACAACGAAAGATTTAGCCTACATATGTAAGTAGTATGGATTTGGAAAGGTGAAGGGAATTACTATATCTTTAGGTAGAACGGAAACAACTATAAGGCAGTTGGTTAATGTTTTAAGGAAGAATAAGACGTTTGAAAAATACAAAGATATGGGTGAGTAATTACAATAAAAATTTCATTTTGTAGAAATAAAAACCCTAGTTTCCTAGGGTAATGGTGTAACAGCCAAATATATTTTATTCGTTTATATCGTAACTTAATATTACGTTAAAAACATCAGGTAAGTGTAACCAATTGCAGCAAATAAAAGAGCAGCTAGCAAAAGCTAACTGCTCATCTCCAAGGGGGAATGGAGAAAATCTAATGTCATATACATTATTGACGAAATATTGAGTTTTATTCAGGGGATTTATTAATTATGTAGGTTACACGAGAAGCCCTATTAACATCCATGCTGCCCCGATTAGAATTAAAGTTTCGAATGTAATCCAAAATTTTCTCTTTTCTGGTTTTTGAAATTCTTTAATTACAGAAAAAACGGCACTTATTCCTACAAGAGTGAAAAGAACAATTCGGATCGTATCAGTCATTTGCATCACCACCTAACATTTGAATAGTTTAATTATACATTAATTACCATTTTGTAGAAACTTAAAAAAATATATCCTTTTAATAGAAAGCGAGGACTAATAATGAGACTAGGAAACAGAGGAATGCATTTTGAGAAGGTTATCAAAAATGTATCAAAGAGGGGGAGGGCGTTCATAAATAAGCGTCCGACTCCTGTGAAGGTGATTAAGAGTAAGGGAAGCCAAGTAATAAACGGATTCTATGAAGCTAAAAGTACAGTAGATTATGACGGCATGTGTAAAGGACGAGCTATTGCATTTGAAGCAAAGGCTTCAGAAAATGCTACTCGCTTTGATTTAAAGAACATTGCACAGCATCAATTGGATTATCTAGAGAAAGCAGAGGAGATGGGAGCAATATGTTTCTTTCTTATAGAGTTTAGTAAGGATAAGTCAGTATTCGTAGTACCACTATCAGTCATTCAATCGTATGTATGGACGTCTCATCAACCGAAGGGCAAGAAGTATATACCAAGAGCAGACTTTGATATTTTTGGGTACTTAGTAGAGTAGACAGAACCAGCTCCAGTTGATTACTTGCAATAGTAGTAACCCCAGTTATGTTTGATGGCATGATTCAATTTGATCAGGACCATAAGAGAGTAGCGAATAATATTGAAGCAGTGAAAGAGAAGATGAGCAGCAAGAAACGTAAATTATTAAAAGGTTAATGGTTCCCTTATTCAACAATGAAATAGTGAAATTTCACGTACCTTATGTAATATTAAAAAACAAATTCAGAAATAGTAGGATTCCTTCATAGAGAGACAGAAAAGAAGATTCAGAAAGAAGTAGTGAAGATCCTAAAGGAATACCGTTGCTTAAAAGCACGCTTTGAGAATGAAGTGAAGCTACAGCAAGAGGGAATTAGTCTGTTTCCAGAGATAAGGGATACAAGGCATGTAAGTAATATTAAGTTTAAGCAAATTAAGAAAGCACTAAAATACGTATTGGATTATGACGAGGCTGAGATTATTAAGATGAAGTATTTGAACGGAGATAAGTTAAAGGACAGTTTTATCTATAATGAGTTATCAATGAAGAAGGATCACTTCTATAATAAGAAAAAAATGCAATTCGAATGATTGCTATTTCATTGGGGATGATTTGAATATAAGGGGCTTTGTTGGAATGTTTTCGTGTTAGTGTTAAAATTTGATATATAATAAAATAGATTTATATTGTTGATAATATAATACTAATAATATGGAGGATTACTAGTGAAGGCGAACTTGGAAACGGTAACAGGATACTTACAGAGTAATGAAGAAGTAATTTCTACACTTTATTGTGCAATAAATCTTGGTTATATTAGTAGATCTGGAATTTTAGCTGCTACAAATAAAAAGTTATTGTTTTGTGCTGACTATATGTTTGGAAAAGGACTTAAATGGGAATATGCATACACTGAGGTGAATAATTTCAGTCATACAAATGGTATAGTTTTAGAGATGGCTAGTATCCCTTTTATCAAAAAAATAACAATGGATTCCGGTGATGCTTTTATTGTATTTGATAATTTTTCTACCCCATCAAAAGTGAATTCATTTTATGAGTTAGTTCAATCAAAGATATAATCGTTAAGGAAATGTTATCTTTTTGTTTTACTTAATAGCAAGATTCTTTATAAGAAAGATGCATCTCATTAAAATTGGGGTGCTTTTTTTTATCATTTTAGCCAAGAAGACTCCTTCCTCAAGGAACGCGAAGTAAGTAGGTGGGAGATGAATTGTTCGACATACATAAACTGTTACTTTCATTTATTTTCCCACATCCTATTTAGCTTTTCTATTACAAATGTTTAATTTATTTATTCTAATAAAAGGATATTTATAACTATTATCGAATAAATTAGTTTGGAGGGGATTAGGAGATGGATAGATATATTTTTGATGAATTATTAAAGTGGGAAAAAAAATTAATAGAAAAGTATAAAGCAATTGTAAAAATGGAAAAAGAAAGAGAACTTGAATCCCTTACTTTGATGAAAAAAGTTGAAATTCTAAAAAAAGTGAGTGAAAAGTTTGAAGGGGAAAGGAAAAAACTTTTCGTAAGAGCAGAAATCAATCCGCTTCAAGACAGAGAGAAACAATTAGATCAAGAAATTAAAAGCACAAAAGGGATTTATTATGAGAGTAAGGAAGAAATCGAAATTACCCTTGAATACTTAAGAAAAGAAATTGATAATGATGATGAGAGTCAGCAAAATATTACGGATGATAAAGAAGTATTTTTAAAATGAAACTAGAAAAGCATCCATATCAGCTATCCCACCTATAAGAAAAGCTATTGGACTTGTGAGTAGGTTTATTCCTAAACAAACCAGATACTTATGTAGGTCAGGTATAGTGTCTCATTATCAGTAACAAGAAAGAGTGGATCCCTATTCTCACAAGGAATCCACTTTTTCTACAACTCTATTTTTATACGTTCCTATCTTGGTTAGCGGTACTTCTTCTTAATCTCACCAAAACCTCCACCACTGTAACTTTATCTCGGTATGTACATAAAAAGAAGCCCTACATATGTAGGGGCTTTTTCAAATTATTATATTCATCACTAGCTCATTAACCTGATTATCAATATAGGAAATAGTATTAAGCATCCGGCAATAAAAACTCCATTTGCTGACTCTGAGTTTTAAATCCAAGTTTTTCGTAGAATCGTATAGCCTTCTTGTTAAATTCTAAAACATTTAATTCTACGCTTGTTGCTTGTATTTCTTTAGCATACTCAAACGCTTTTTGAACTAATATTTTTCCTATTCCTGTTCCTTGACATATTTCGCTTACACCGATATTGCGGATAAAGAGTACTTTTCGCTCAACTAACTTTGGATTTTCAGATGGTTCTTTAATATCTAAGATTATGTAAGCAAGAATCTCTTTATTATTGTCCTCTACTACAAATATCTCTATGGTTGTATCAATCATCTGCGCGCGTTCCTGAACCTTCATACACCGCTATGTAAGGGCTCTAACTAGTATAATACGTATCAGGATTAAACGTCGCTTTAGATTCTCCAGTAAACATGAAAAATGAAGAAACATAAGTGATAAAATAAAGAGAGAAGAAAGCAATTGACTTTTCGTGGCAATATTGATAACTTACTTAATATTCTGAATCGATTTTAATTCTAACTATATTATTTTTGTACAACTATGTGTATTGAAAAAATAAATAGAAACAACAATGCATTTACGATGGATATGTGTAAACTCCTAAACAAGTTTGATATAGAAATAGAGCCCTATTCATATAGGACTCTATTTCTCAATGTTTACTCTACAACTAAAGATTTGTTGGATTTTTTAGTAATTTGCAAGTTTTCATAACAAATCGAAAGAGCGTGCTTTAATATTAAATAACAAACATGAAAAGGATTTTAAATTTAATTCGCAGGATATCTCTTTTTTACAAGATCTTCGATGTTAATTGCTTTCTTGATTTCTTCTGATGATAACCAGGAAATATAATTTGTTCCATTCTTATTGGTTAAATAGATTTTATATTTTTTATTATATAGTTCTTCCTTGAGGATTGTGGTTACCTTGATCAAATCCTCAACTAAAGGTGGATTGTATTCTAATTCATTACTACTGGTATTAATAACTAAATTCACCTTATATGTCGGCCCATCACCCTCAGGCATATTTGAATAAGTAATACCTTCAATTGCAAAACGATCGTTTTGAATTTCATGTAATCTTTCTTTTACTTTTGTTTGAGTCTTAATCCAATTTTCCAAATAAATGTTTATGGCATTGTTCATTGTTTTTTTCATTGCTAGTAACAGTTCTTCTTTTGTTATCTTTTCTTGCACATCTTTAAAAGGTTCACCTAAAGATTCACCAGTATGATCCTTTATTTCAATCTCTGTTATCTTTTTATTATTCTTCTGAATGAGTTGAAATAGAGCATATAAACGATCTAATTCTACTGAATCAAATTGGCTAAAGTCAATCTCGTTGCTCATTTGCAAAGTTAATAGCAATTTATTTGTCGGACTTTCTTCTTCTGAATTTTTATTATCTATAATATATTGAAGGGCATTTTCTGTTTCAGTTTCAACGTACCCTAATTTTTTAATTTCTTCTAGAGTTGGTTGGAATTTCATATACTCTTCATATGTTTTTTTTCCATATTTGTATTCATCACCTACTACAGATGAATACAAGAGGCCCTGTACCTTTACTCTAAATTTGAGATTTTTGTTGTTTTTTTCTTGCACAGTGTGGTAGGTATCACCACCATTATTTTCATTTATCGAGCCCCAATCTGTTACAACAACATCTATACCGTGTTTTTCTTTTATATAGTTTTTTACCTCAGCTCCATTTTCTTGATTACAACCACTTAGACATAAGAAACATACTACTAGCAGTATTACATTTTTCATGATTTTCATATAAACGCTCCTTGCGAAAGAATTAATTCTTGTTTCTATAACATACTTCAAAGCCTTCTTTTTCTTCGACATATACTCTAACTTTTATATAGTATAAACGTTAAATGATGGAAGCAATTGATGTTTTTTCTGTACAACTTTATCCTTTCCACTCCTTCTAGCTAATCCAATTGTAATTATACATACAATAACGGTTACAATTAAAAACAGAGGAACTACATATTCACAAGATCTCCATAAATATGTCATATTTTTCTAACCTTTTTAGTTTATTTTAACATGTTCAAATTGGTAAAAGAAGAAGTAATGAATCCTTCCTTGGCCCTTCAAAAGTACGAACTTCTGATTATAGTAGAAGTAACTCCTACTGATACACAAATATTAAAAGTACAAACTGCATTTTTCGGTATAAAGGATAGGTATTGCATAGGGAGCGGATTAGGTGAGAATTAAATGTCATTATGTAGAGAAACGAGATGTTATCTCTTGTAAGACAGTGATACATTAGAGCAAGCAAGGAGCATTTTCAAACAAAGTGGGTTTCGCTGTATTCCCGTTTTAGATGAAGAAGAGCAGTGCTTTGAAGGAAATCTATAATAACTATGCTTCAGATTGCAGGTTGTGTTTTTGCAGAAGATGAGGCACGATTGCTTATGTTTTAGAAAGGATAGCCCAAAGAAGCTAAATACATTAAATAAAATTAGTATTAATTCCATCTGGGTTCTTTATTATACTTTGTACAAAGTATATAACAGTTAGTAAAACTGCATGTAAAGCCAATATATATGTGAAGTGAGAAGGCCGACTCTTATGCTTATGAGTCGGCTTTTTTTGTTTTATGGATACAAAATTAGAGAGCAACATTTTAAAGGGTATCTTGTAATATAACTAAGTAGAATTTTAAACAAGGAGGATGATGAGATGAATAAGTTGCAGGGGAAAGTTGCATTAGTAACGGGCGCTAGTAGGGGAATAGGAAGAAGAAGTGCCTTACACTTGGCAAAGGCTGGTACGTTAGTCATAGTTCACTATAACAAAAGAAAAATAGAAGCAGAAAAAGTAGTGGACAAAATTAAACAAGGTGGCAGTTCCGCATTTACAATCAGTGCAGATTTAAGTACCTTTAATGGTATTAATAAATTGTATTCAATGATGGATCAATCTCTTCAAAAATATATAGGTGATACTACCTTTGATATCCTTGTAAACAACGCTGGAATTGGACAGATTTTAACGTTAAAGGAATCTACAGAGGAGTCTTATTAATGTGAAAGCTCCATTTTTCATTATTCAAAAGGCTTTGCCACGTTTAAAAGATGGAGGACGGATTATCAATATTTCTTCATTTGTCACACGGGTAGCTTCCCCAAGTGTTTTTGCTTACAGTATATCTAAGGGGGCAATAAATACACTCACTCATACTTTAGCACAACAGCTTGGTGCTCGTGGTATTACAGTAAATGCAATGCTCCCAGGCATAATTAATACAGAAATGAACGCTGAGACATTGGGGAACCAAGATGGACAAAAATATGCTGCAGGTTTATCGACCTTTAATAGGTGGGGAGAACCTAATGATATTGCTGATATTGTAGGGTTTCTTTCATCATCAGATAGTCGTTGGATAACTGGTGAGTTGATCGATGCAAGTGGTGGGTCTTGTTTATAATACTAGAGAAAAAGCCAACTTAAATTGTGTTGGCTTTGCAACTCTATTATTTATTTGTTAAACCAGTGAAATACGTACCATTTTTTAGCTCTTATAATAGTCAACTTGAAATGGGTCTAAATGTGGTAAGTCAATTAGGGTAGAGAATTGATTATGCTTTAGTATGATTTATGTTAAGTATAGATGTTAAAAAGCAATGAATATGCACAATTTCATATGTAAATAGGTACTTTTTGTTAACTCTTTCAAGGTGAAGGAAATGAACAGAATTAGTATGATAGAATCAATTTGTATTAAATTGAAAGGGGATGAATGTATGCTAAAAAGAATGATTTTAGGAGTTTCATCATTAGTAGTGGGAGCAACAGTTGGATTAGCGACTGATGTATCCGCAGCACCTGCACCACCATTAACATCATTAAATGTGGTAAAAGTTGAATCTCAATTAGGCGGAGTTGAATTTATTGGCCCTAATAATTTAAGTACAGTTAAAGATCACGGAGGGAGCTATTTATACATTTATACAAATGAAATGGGATATGGTAGAAATCCAATTGCTCAAATGAGTGGTCAAAAACTAAAGAAAATAGATTCTAAGATGATTGATATAAATGGTGATAGAACGGTTGATGGATGGGAATATAAATGGGATGCTTCGGGACAGCAAAATGGACAATTTAAATATCAGAACACATCTACAAATGCACCATGGAATACATTGTCTACGTCATTAAATATTAAATAAACTAACAGAAGAATCTAGTATTAATTTATTGTCCGTTTTCAATATATTTAATATTCAGACGATTAAAGGAGTCTACGTTTTTTAGTGGGCTCTTTTTATTGAATGATAGGACAAAGGCAAATAGATAAGCTATTTTGTTCAATTATCAGGTTTAAGGTTTACATAATATTATTCCGGTAAATAAATTTGTGTTTAATAGTGTAATTATTGAACTACTCACCACTTAACGTCCTAACGGACTGTTTGAAGTGGGAGATTCCTGCGAACACCGATTATCCACCGGTTATCTTAGCAGGCTCTATCCGTAGTCCCTACGGTGAGAACATACGTATCTTGTACGTTGACTCACCACACTCCCTACTTTAGCTTGGTTTTCGCAACTTCGGCAAGCGTGGGGCGATAGAA
>NZ_JAAMNK010000005.1:0-219004 GCF_011066025.1 Bacillus sp. EKM202B
GGATCAAACTCTCCAATAAAGTTAGTTTGTCTAGCATCTAAAAATAAAAATTGACGTTTCACGTTGTTTGTTTCGTTCAGTTTTCAAAGAACTACTTGGTCGCTCATTTGCGACTTCCTTATGTTAACATCTTCGTTTTTCGATGTCAACTAAGTTTTTAAATTTCTTTTTTGTCGTTTTCTGCGTTTCCGCATCAGCGACGGTTATTAATATATCATGGTGAAAATTGAAATGCAACACCTTTTATAAACTTTTTTTAAAACCACCCACATTTCTTTTTTAATATCATATACTTAAACGAAATATCTCTTTCATGTATAAGCAATTCCTACATATATTCTATATAAAGTTACTCTATCAAAAACCGTTTCTTTCTATAATAAACGTTTTATTCCTATAAAATATCATACAAGGAGGAATACATATGGACTATACCGATTTATTACTCAAACTAGGTCTCTCGGCTATTTTAGGATTCGCCATCGGTTTAGAACGTGAATTAAAACGTAAACCACTTGGTTTAAAGACTTGTTTAGTTATCTCTATTATTAGTTGCCTCCTCACTATTGTTTCTATTAAAGCAGCTTACAATTTACCACATACCGACCATATGAATATGGACCCCCTTCGACTTGCTGCTCAAATTGTATCAGGAATTGGTTTTTTAGGTGCAGGTGTTATTTTACGAAGAGGAAACGATAGTATTGCTGGGCTAACGACCGCCGCCATGATTTGGGGTGCTTCTGGTATTGGCATTGCCGTTGGAGCTGGTTTCTATATTGAAGCGATTTTCGGAATGTGCTTCCTTATGATTAGTGTAGAACTTATACCATTAACGATGAAATTTATAGGACCTAGGTCATTTCGTCAACGTGATATCGCAGTGAAACTTGTTGTACGAAATATGGACAATATCCCGATCGTAATTGAAGAAATAAAAGAAATGGATATAAAAGTTAAGAACATGAAGCTCAAAACATTGGAAAATGGTTCGCACTATTTACATTTAAAATTGTCTATCGATCAAAAAAGACATACTGCTGATGTTTATTATGCTCTTCAACACCTTGAAAGTGTTCAACAAACTGAAGTTGAAAGTATGTAATAGAAAACAAACTCTCTTTTAAATTAGAGAGTTTTTCTTTTTTCTATAATGGTAACAATGAATGTAGTCCTGCAAAGCAAGGAGGAATTGGCAATTGAAATCCCGTCCAAATTTAGTAGATACATTTCGTGATTCCATTATTTTTCGTTTAATTTGCTTTATTGTTGTACTTACTGCTTTTTCCGGCTTTCTTATACATAGATTAGAACCATCGCACTTCACCACATGGTTTGATGGAATTTGGTGGTCAATCGTTACAATTTTCACTGTTGGCTATGGTGACTTTGCCCCACATACACTAATAGGCAAACTCATCGGTATGAGTATTATTTTATTTGGAACCGGTTTTTGTTCTTATTATATGGTTCTATTCGCCACTGATATGATTAATAAACAATATATGAAAGTTAAAGGAGAAGAAGCTGCGACTGCTAGCGGTCATATGATTATTGTCGGCTGGAACGAACGGGCAAAACATGTTGTAAAACAAATGCACATCTTACAACCAAACCTTGATATCGTTTTAATTGATGAAACACTTTCTTTACTTCCAAAACCATTTCATCATTTAGAGTTTATAAAAGGTTGTCCACATCACGATCAAACGTTATTAAAAGCTAACATTACAACGGCACACACCATATTAATAACGGCTGATAAAGAAAAAAATGAAAGCTTAGCTGATACACAGTCCATCTTAAATATTTTAACTGCAAAAGGACTTAATCCAAACATTCATTGCATCGCTGAACTTCTTACTTCGGATCAAATTCAAAATGCAACGAGAGCTGGTGTATCAGAAATTATAGAAGGAAATAAATTAACGAGCTATGTATTTACCGCTTCTCTTTTATTTCCTTCTATTTCAGGTGTACTATTCTCACTTTACGATGAAATCTCTGATAACAAATTACAACTGATGGAGCTTTCTCCGCCTTGCACCGGACAAACTTTTGCAAATTGTAGCTATACTCTTTTAAAACAAAACATTCTCTTACTAGGTATAAAGCGTGACGACCAATATATGATTAACCCAGTCCATACCTTCATTCTTATCGAAAGCGACATACTCATTGTTATTCACCATTAAAAAAGTGACGCTCTAGTTCCTGTACTAATACTTTCCCAATATTAATATACTTACTTTTCACATCTCCATCTGGATCTTTCGGCTCAGCAAATTGATCAAATCCGCTCGTTCCAGCTGTTAACGCATTCACATTATCATCTAGTTCGTCTTGATACACATGCGAAAGAATATACGGCGTTTCAAGACGGACTATTACACCAGGCACATCTAATTCCCCATCCACAGCTGTAAATGGCACTCGTAAAAATTGATAGCCATCTTCTTCATCGATTTTGTAATCAAAGCACCCTTTATCGTAATCCCAATTGCCACCAATACTATATCCAAGTGGTTTCATAACCTCTTCTAACTTATATAACGCATATGTATGTCCTTTTAACTTTGATTGAATCGGAATCAAGCCCATCCCTCCAAGACTTTTCCTTTAGCATACCCATTCTAGTTTGAATATACCGATGGACATTTCAGTAAAATAATAAAAAGCGACCGGATCTTCGGTCGCTTTTTATTATTTTAAACGCTCTTCTAATTCTGCTTTTAATTCTTCAAATCCTGGTTTACCAAGTAAAGCAAACATGTTTTTCTTGTATGCTTCTACTCCTGGTTGGTCAAATGGATTTACGCCTAATAAGTAGCCGCTCATCGCACATGCTTTTTCGAAGAAGTATACAAGGTAACCGAATGTGTACTCATTTAATTCAGGAATATTTACGATTAAGTTTGGTACTCCACCATCGCTATGTGCAAGTAATGTACCTTCGTATGCTTTTGTGTTTACGAAGTCTACAGTTTCACCAGCAAGGTAGTTTAATCCATCTAAATCGTTTTCTTCTGATTCGATTGTCAGTTCATGTGTAGATTTACCCACTTTAAGAACTGTTTCAAATAAGTCACGACGACCTTCTTGAACGTATTGACCTAATGAGTGTAAGTCAGTTGAGAAATTTGCTGAAGATGGGAAAATACCTTTTTGATCTTTTCCTTCACTTTCACCAAATAACTGTTTCCACCACTCAGCGAAGTATTGAAGTGCTGGCTCATAGTTAACAAGCATTTCAATTGTTTTTCCTTTATTGTATAAAGCGTTACGAACTACTGCGTATTGATAAGCTGGGTTTTCTTCTAGTTCTGATGCCCCGAAGTCGTCATGGCCAGCAGCTGCACCTTTCATCATCTCTTCAATATTTAAGCCACTTACTGCGATTGGTAATAAACCAACTGGCGTTAATACAGAGAAACGTCCTCCAACATCATCTGGAATTACGAATGTTTCGTAACCTTCGTTATCAGCTAATGTTTTTAATGCACCACGCGCTTTATCTGTAGTTGCATAAATACGTTTGCGAGCTTCTTCTTTTCCATACTTCTCTTCTAATAACTTACGGAAAATACGGAATGCAAGTGCAGGCTCTGTTGTTGTACCTGATTTGGAAATAACGTTAATAGAGAAGTCTTTACCTTCTAATACATCCATTAAATCTTTCATGTAAGTGGAGCTAATGTTTTGTCCAACAAATAGCACTTGTGGAGTTTTACGTTGTTCTTTAGAAAGCGTATTGTAGAATGAATGGTTTAACATTTCAATTGCTGCACGTGCTCCTAGGTAAGAACCACCGATACCTACAACAAGTAAAATGTCAGAGTCATTTTTAATTTTTTCTGCGCATTTTTGAATGCGAGCAAATTCTTCTTTGTCATATTGAAGCGGAAGCTCTACCCACCCAAGGAAATCGTTCCCAGCTCCAGTTTTTTCGTGGATTGCATGATGTGTTACTTTCACTGCATCACGTAAATAAGTGATTTCATGTTCACCGATGAAGGATAACGCTTTAGAATAGTCGAACGTTACATGTGTACTCATCTTTTTCCCTCCAATTATGGATATGTATTTCTGTATTCACTTTAGCGAAACTGAAGTTGTAAATCAAGCGATTCAACCAGTGTAAACGTAACCAATATATATTTTTTAGAAAAAGTTCATTTTTTGCATAAAAATTCGCATTTTTCGGTATAGATGTATATACATCTTTTTTTCACACATTTTTTATGTATAAAAACAACATAACTGCACCATTCTATAAAAGAGTTGATTAACTCAGCGCTTGCTCATGCTTCACAATTAAGGGGGGCTTTTTCATGAGTACATTGCAACGTATCGCATTAGTCTTTACTGTAATTGGTGCAGTAAACTGGGGACTAATCGGGTTCTTCCAGTTTGACTTAGTAGCAGCCATTTTCGGCGGACAAAACTCAGCTCTTGCACGTATTATTTACGGCATCGTTGGTATATCTGGGCTTATCAATCTTGGTTTACTGTTTAAACCATCTGAAAATCTTGGTACACACCCAGAAACAAACGAAATTCGATAATCAGTATGTCCTTTCACCTCCGACATACGAATATGATTGCATGCAATCATATTTGCAAATATATATCATAAGATAAAGTAAAAGAGGAACGCTCATATGCGCTCCTCTTTTACTTTGTTAACTCGGACTCTTCAATCCATTCTGTCAGCTTTTCTCGCAACGTATTAAATCCGTCCTTAGATGGATTCGGTATAAGAATCCTTCCTTGTTTTCTTTTCGCAGCTTTTAACGATAAACTCATTTTTCTGTGCTCTTCATCAATTGAAAGTACTTTTACTTCTACTGTATCGCCGACTTTCAAAAAGTCATGAATATCCTTTACATATCCATTTGTAATTTCAGATATATGCACAAGTCCTTGTGTTTCTGCATCTAACGCTACAAATGCACCGTAATCTTGAATTCCAGTCACTTTCCCTGTTACAACCACTCCTGTTGTATATTGTTCTGACATATGAAACACTCCCATACGTTTACCATTTTCTCTACAAATGTAGATTGCAAAACAGATGTACTTATTTTAAATATCCGATTAATTAGTACGCCTGTTACGTATCGCTACCTAACAGGCGCATACCTTATATTAGTAAATTATACCACTATGACAGAACTCATTCAAAATTCACGAAAAAATTTCCTGTAGCACGTATAATTCTCCAATATTGGGATAGAATACTAACACATGGCTTTCTAGTATTCCCCCCCTTTTATGGACAAAACGTATTATGTTTTGTCCTTTTTTTATTCTCGACGAACCGTTCCATTCTCTTCATTGCTTCCATAAGTTGTTCAAGCGATGTTGCATACGAACAACGAATAAATCCTTCACCACTTTCTCCAAATACACTTCCAGGTACAACAGCCACTTTTTCTTCTAGTAATAACTGTTCTGCAAATTCCACTGAAGTTAGTCCAGTTGAGGCAACAGAAGGAAAGACATAAAACGCTCCGCCCGGCACATGACACGTTAATCCCATCTCATTGAAAGATGTCGCCATAAAATTACGGCGTTTCTTATAGCTATCTCTCATTCGAATGACTTCATCATTCCCTCCGCGTAATGCTTCAAGAGCTGCGAACTGGGACATCGTCGGTGCACACATCATAGAATATTGATGAATTTTAAGCATCAACTCTGAAAATTGAACGGGAGCTGCGATCATACCGAGACGCCATCCTGTCATCGCAAATCCTTTTGAAAATCCCGAAATTAAAATCGTATGTTCGCGCATGTTTTGAATGCTCGCGAAACTCGTATACACTTCGTCATATACAAGCTCTGCATAAATTTCATCAGATAATACGATTAAATTGTACTTCTCAACCATTACTGCTAACTTTTCTAGTTCGGATTTGTTTAACATTGCACCTGTTGGATTATTTGGGGAACAAAGTAAAATTGCCTTTGTTTTCGCTGTAATAGCTGCTTCAATTTGTTCGGGTTGTAATTTAAACTCTTTTTCTAAAGTAGTCGCTATAGGAACTGGAACTCCTCCAGCTAATGTTACAAGCGGTGCATAAGAAACGAAGCTCGGTTCAATAATGAGTACTTCATCATCAGGATTTATAATGGCACGCATCGCTACATCTAACGCTTGGCTCGCTCCAACTGTAACAATGATTTCATCGTTTGGATCATAAGATACTGCAAATTGTTTTTTTAGATACTTTGCTATTTCTTGACGGAGCTCCAATAATCCTGCATTTGCTGTATACGCTGTATATCCTTGCTCTAAAGAACGGATACATGCTTGCCTTACATTCCAAGGTGTAACAAAGTCAGGCTCTCCCACTCCAAGTGAAATAACACCTTTCATACTTGCGGCTAAATCGAAAAACTTTCGAATACCAGACGGTTGTAAAGATTCTGCTACTCTAGACAGTTCAAACTGCTTCATGGTGTCACCACAATTCGCTTATCATCATCGTTTTTTTCATAAATAATTCCCTCATGTTTATACTTCTTCAAAATGAAATGAGTTGTTGTAGAAACGACAGATTCAATCGTTGCTAATTTCTCAGAAACAAACATCGCTACTTCTCCCATCGTCTTTCCTTCTAATGTAATAGAAAGATCATATGTCCCTGACATTAAATACACGGATTTCACTTCTGAATAGCGATAAATTTGTTCAGCAACTGCATCAAACCCAACACCGTGCTTCGGCGTAACTTTCACATCAATCATCGCTGTTAAACCCGTATGTTCTTTTACTTTTGTCCAATCAATATGTGTTACATAATCCACAATAATCTTTTCACTTTCTAATTTCGCAACCATCTTCTTCACTTCTTCTACTTCTATATTTAATAGCTTCGCCAATGTATCTACAGACAAACGACTACTTTTTTCAAGACAAGCCAATAATTCTAATTCCTTTTCAGTCACCATATAAATCATCCTTCCTTTTCGTTTCTGTCTAAATTATACAAATACCCTTTCCAGTTTGAAAAGAAGATTTTTTTAGAGAATTATGTCAAAATAAAGTGAAACTTTAATCAGTGGAAAGGTTCATCCCGCTGATTATTAGCCCACACCAATCGGGCTTTTACGGACAGTTGCTTTCCAACTTATATTCTTTACCTTAGCTGTTCTTCAAGGTGGAAAGCTTACTGTCCGTTAATGCGGGGTAAAGTGAAACTTTAATCAGCGAAAAGGTTCATCACGCTGATTATTAGCCCACACCAATCGGGCTTTTACGGGCAGTTAGTCTCCCCCTATCTTCTTTGCTTCAGGCATTTTTAGGGGCAGGAGGCTTATTGTCCGTTAACAAGGGAGAAAAGTGAGAGGGGATGGAACCGTGCAACCAAAAGTATATATCGCTGAACCAGTTCCAACATTTGTAGAAAACTATTTATCAGAACACTGTGATTATGAAAAATGGAATCAAAATGAGAAAGTACCTCGTGATGTTCTATTAGAGAAGATACAAGATAAAGATGGGTTATTAAATTTCGGATCTGCCATAAATGAAGAATTGTTAAATGTAGCACCGAAATTAAAAGTAGTGAGTAACATTTCTGTTGGCTATGATAATTTTGATTTACTAGCGATGGAAAAGCGAAATGTCATCGGAACGAATACACCATACGTATTGGATGATACAGTAGCTGACCTCGTTTTCGCTCTTATGTTATCTGCTGGTCGTCGTGTTTGCGAACTCGATTCCTATGTAA
Organism: Bacillus sp. EKM202B; assembly: GCF_011066025.1. Classification (NCBI taxonomy): domain Bacteria; kingdom Bacillati; phylum Bacillota; class Bacilli; order Caryophanales; family Bacillaceae; genus Bacillus; species Bacillus sp. EKM202B. The sequence continues at coordinate 7,743 of NZ_JAAMNK010000005.1, forward strand.
AAAATGGTGAGTGGAACGCTGAAATCGGAAAAGAACATTTCGGACTAGATGTGCACCATAGTACAATCGGTATTATCGGAATGGGACGAATTGGAGAAGCTGTTGCAAAGCGAGCGAAATTCGGATTTGATATGAACGTCCTGTATTATAACCGTCGTCGTAAAGAAGAAGCAGAACAAAAATTTGATGCTACATATTGTGATTTACAGACAGTAATAAAACAGTCTGACTTTATCGTCCTTCTTACTCCTTTAACAGATGAAACATATCATCTTATCGGAGAAAAGGAATTTTCATTAATGAAAGAAACAGCAATCTTTATTAATGCATCTCGCGGGAAAACAGTAGATGAAGCAGCATTAATTCATGCATTAAAAGAAAAGAAAATCTTTGCAGCAGGCATTGATACTTTTACACAAGAGCCGATTCAAAAAGATAATCCGCTCTTATCATTACAAAATGTTGTGACTTTACCACACATCGGATCTGCGACATTAAAAACTCGGCAGCAAATGGCCATGACAGCCGCTGAAAATTTAGTTGCAGGGTTACAAGGAAAAACACCGCCTAATATTGTTCGCGGGTAATGATGAATAAGCGAAAGGCAAGATGACATCGTCATCTTGCCTTTTTTTGTTAACATATTTTTTTCTACCTTGGAGATGATATGAACAAAAATCAATGGAGTGACAAAAAATGAATCATGAATATACTTGTCCTTATTTCACTTTTTCCACTCGCGGCACTACTATTCATTACGAATTGTATGAACATAAAAATAAAACAAAACGTCCTACTTTCGTACTCGTTCACGGCTTTTTATCTTCCTCATTCAGTTACCGCCGTCTCATTCCTTTACTATCGAAAGCAGGAACAGTACTGGCTCTTGATTTGCCACCATTCGGAAAAAGTGATAAGTCTCATCTCTTTAAGTATTCTTATCACAATTTAGCAACCATTATTATCGATTTAATTGAACATTTATCTCTCTCAAATATTGTGTTAATTGGGCATTCTATGGGCGGGCAAATTTCTCTCTATGTAAACCGGATACGTCCTGAACTAATCTCAAAGACGATTTTACTATGTAGCTCTAGCTATTTAGCACGCGCAACCTTACCTTTACTGTATTCTTCTTATTTACCGTTCTTTCATTTATACGTAAAGAACTGGATTATACGGCGCGGAATTGTTCATAACTTAATGAATGTCGTTCATGATCACTCATTAATTGATGATGAAATGAAGGAAGGTTACTCCGCTCCTTTTTATGACAACCGTATATTCCCCGCCCTAACTCGCATGATACGAGACCGTGAAGGTGACTTATCTTCAACTGAATTACAAAAAATCGAAACGCCTATACTACTCATTTGGGGTGAAAAAGATCGTGTCGTCCCTGTACATGTAGGACACCGTCTCCATAAAGATTTACCGAATTCAACATTCATCTCTTACGAAAATACAGGGCATTTACTACCTGAGGAAAAGCCTGAACATGTTTATGAAGAAATTATCGCTTTTTCCGCGCAATAAAGTGAAACTTTAATCAGCGGAATGTTTCACCCCGCTGATTATTAGCCCGCACCAATTGGGCTTTTACGAGCAGTGGATCTCCCACCTCACTTCTTTGCCTCAACCGTCTTTTTAGGTGGGGGTCTTACTGCCCGGCAAATAGCGGGATAATATTAAAAAGGCTGTCGGAAATTCCGACAGCCTATAATGAGCAACTTCCGCCTTCTTTTAATACAAGTAACTCTTCAGCTAATTTCTCACATTTTTCAAGCGCAGGTACTTCCTCAAAAGACATAAAGTATATATGTTGAATCTTCTTTGCAATATATTTCGAATCGTCAAACACAGTTACGACGTTCACTACATCACTCGCTTCTGTTTCATAAAACTCCGGTCCCATTCGAAACGGATCCCAATTCTTCACAACCTCTATCATCTTTTCATATGTACCCATCTACTTCCCGCCTTTTCACTTTTTAATACTTTTCTTTATCCTATCACATCAGCTATTCTATAAGAAGAGAGAGAACTTTCATAACTTAGCAGTTTCACAGAAGAAAGGGGCAAACATATGCAGCTATTTCATAAAACGGTAAATCGGCGCGGAACACATAGTACAAAATGGGATACTTATAAAAACAAAGAACTCATTCATGCCTGGATTGCCGATATGGATTTTGAAGTACCAAAACCAATTCAAACTGCATTACAAAAACGTATCGAACACCCTATTTTTGGCTATACACTTCCACCTGAACATATTGGAGACATTATTTGTAACTGGACAAAAAAACAGTACGACTGGGATATTCAAAAAGAATGGATCGTATTTAGTGCGGGGATTGTTCCAGCTCTTAGTACGAGCGTACAAGCTTTCACAAAGGAAAACGAATCCGTTCTTGTACAACCACCTATTTATCCCCCATTTTTCGAAATGGTTACAACAAACAACAGACAATTATGCGTGAGCCCATTATATAAACAAGATGGCACATATATGATAGACTTCGATCATTTAGAAAAACAATTTCAACAAGGGATTAAACTAATGCTTCTTTGTAGTCCTCACAATCCTATTGGACGCGTTTGGACGAAAGACGAGCTAATGAAGCTCGGAGCGTTATGTACAAAATATAATGTAATTGTTGTCTCAGATGAAATTCATGCCGATATTATTTACGGAGATCGTACTCATACACCATGCGCTTCTTTATCTGAAGAATTAGCAGCACGTACCATTACTTGTATGGCTCCAAGTAAAACATTTAATATAGCTGGATTACAAGCATCTATCATTATTATTCCAAATGAAAAACTACGTAATACCTTTACGTCTATTCAATATAGACAAGGGTTCCATGGGCTAAATACATTTGCTTATACCGCGATGCAAAGCGCCTATACAGAATGTAATGATTGGCTAAGTGAAATCCGTTTATATATAGAAGATAACGCTCAATTCGCTTGTGAATATATCAAAACTCACATACCTACTCTTTCCGTAACGAAGCCAGAAGGTAGCTTTTTATTATGGATTGATTGTTCTCACCTAAAACTTTCTCAAAACGAGCGCACCACGTTACTTGAGGAAAAAGGAAAACTTATCGTCGAACCTGGTGAAAAGTACGGATTAGGCGGCGAAGAACATATTCGAATTAACATTGGCTGCCCACGATCTGTTTTAGAAGAAATTTTAAACAGACTGCGCCATACGTTTTCATAATAAGAAAGGAGCCTGCCCACGAATCAATTTTGGGCAGGCTTCTTTCTCAATTTTTGTCGGTAAATCAATATATTTTAAAAATCGCTGATATATTTTGAGTTACGGTCGATATATTTCAATAATCGCCGATATATTTTGAGTTGCGGTCAATATATTCCAATAATCGCTGATATATTTCCAATTACGTTTCACAAAGAAAGCTACCATCCACGGTAGCTTTTACTTTTTCTTCATATCCGACGCTTTTTTTACAATCACACCGCAAGCAATTCGATCACCAGATTTACCCGTTGGTTGTGTCATGCCATCATCAGGGTTTTCAGTAATAATAATAGACGCTCCATCTTTTCTATGAATCGTCGTTTTCCCTTCTTCAAGCGTTATGTGCGGTGCATCGATATCCGCTTTAATCTTTCCAGAACCATCTGCAATTACATTCGGTAAATCACCATTTTCCGCACCCTTCGGATTGAGTAAGCCATGCTTTTTATTATCTGGATTAAAATGATTACCAGACGATTCAAAACGAGGCGCTTTACACTCTCCAATTTCATGTACATGTATGCCGTGCGGACCAGGCGCGAAACCTTCCCCTTTAATCGTAATTTTCACTCCACTTGTTTGCTGAACTACTTTCGCAGTCCCTACTTCATCTCCTGAAGCATTATGTAATTTCACTTCAATTTCTTTCGGCTTTCCTTGGTCACAACCTGCCATCAGAAATAATAAACAACAACTGAAAAAAAGCCGTTTTTTCATTCTATTCCCTCCAAAATACATTCTGCCCTTAGATTGTCCGAGCATAGAGGGAAACATACAAAAATGAATTACCGTTTCTTTTCAGCTAAAAGCTTTTCTTCTACTTTCTGTAATCGCTCTGCTTCTCGTTTGGATACACGAATGAACATACGCCACGTAGCAACGGCACCAATGATAAATAGAACGCAAACAATCCCTGGAATAATATATTCTGTTTTATCTTCCGGAAAATATAAAGGCATCATATGAAACACTCCTTATTGTAGGATTCAAAAACCATCAGAATTTTCTGTTATATTATTTTAAATTATAGTTGAACCAATTCATATTCTCAAGGGGGCGTTCCGAAAGCGAATGATTTCTTTGACTCCTTCTCCTACTTTCCTTACTATAAACTTGAGGTGAAAAATATGAGAGAAACATTTGAAATTGGTGAAATCGTTACTGGTATTTATAAAACGGGAAAATACATCGGCGAAGTTACAAATAGCCGCCCGGGCAGTTACGTCGTAAAAGTATTAGCTGTTTTAAAACATCCGGTGCAAGGTGACTTACATAACGTAAAACAAGCTGACGTACCATTTTTCCATGAAAGACGTGCTTTAGCTTTCCGTGAACAGACGAACATTCCACAACAAATGGTGAAGAAATATGAAGGAGAGATTCTAGATTATACAGATTCACTCAAATTAGCATTAGAAACTCAAATGAATTCATTTTCTGAAGATGATTCACCTTTTGCGGTTCGTAGTCTAGAAACATTAGAGCAGTTAAAAAAAGACTACAAACTTTAAAAAAACAAAACGACCAAATTACATACTGTGCAATTTGGTCGTTACTGTGTACTCACTTTCTTTAACACTTTTGAAAAGTCCACGAGTTCCCCTAATGTTGGAGGTGCTGGTTTCACTAAATACTCTTTATCTTTTTCTACTAATTTAAAAATATTGTACGTCGTCATCGCATCATCTAGCGCACAATGATGCTTACCCGTTCCTACTTTTCCATACGCCTCAATCGCTTTCCATAATCCTGTTTGATTTCTTTCTCCAAAAAACTTCTTATACTCAAGCGATAAATCACGACACTGTCCGAAAAACGGAAAAGCTACTCCCGACATTTCACAATTATGCTTCAGCACTTTCATATCCATATTTCCCCACGTTACAATGGTCGGTTTACATCTTTTTTCGTATTCTGCAAGTTTATCAATGAGTTCAGGAAATGAAATTCCTTTATCCACGATTTCTTGTTTAATTCCTAAAAATTTCTTGCATCGATCCGTTAAAGAAGGAAATGTTTTCGGCCTGACATGTGATGAATACGTATCTTCTACCTTACAACCTACAACCGAGACGAGTCCTACCTCAATAATTTCCGGGAAAAACCCTTTTGGTTTCTTTCGATGCTGGGGCATCGTAAACTCAAAATCTAAAAATAAAAATCGTTGTTCATCCATACGATCCCTTCCTTATCATCTTTGTCATTCCTTTCTATTTGACACTCCTACACGAACAAGCTCGAATGCTAATTCCATTTTAAATATTCAGATTGGATGTATCTTATATATATGTCAAATGCCCACAAATATTTTTAAAAATGAGAAAAAATGACCTATGCAGAAAATATGACAAAATCCCTCCTTTCATTTACATCCGCAGTTTTTCTACTTTATAATGACGTTATGTGTGTTTCATCTAGTTAATATTTGACACACTAAGAAAAATGAATGAAAGGAGATGAGATTTTTGCACGAAACAACGCAAGAACTCGCTAACTGGCAGTATTATTTTGCTATCGCAGTCTTTTTAATTACATATGCCATTATTATTTCTGAAAAAATTAATCGCGCTGTCATCGCACTTCTTGGTGCAGCACTCATGGTAATTGTGGGGGTCGTCGATTTACATAACGCCTTTACGAAACATATTGAATGGGGAACGATTACGCTACTCATCGGTATGATGATTTTGGTGAACATTACGAGTAAATCAGGTGTTTTCCAATACGTTGCCATTAAAGCAGCAAAAGGGGCACAAGGAAATCCAATTAAAATTTTAATTTCCCTTTCCCTACTTACCGCGCTTGGCTCCGCATTTTTAGATAACGTTACAACTGTACTTCTTGTTGTTCCAGTTACTTTATCTATTACGCGCATCTTGCAAGTAAATCCTGTTCCTTATTTACTTTCTGAAATTATTTTTTCAAACATTGGGGGAACAGCAACATTAATTGGTGATCCGCCAAATATTATGATTGGTTCTGCAAATAAGCACCTAGACTTCAATGCTTTCTTACTGAATCTAGCACCAATCGTAATTATTATTATTGCAGTTACAGCAACAATACTTTACTTCATGTACCGTAAACAATTAATTGCTGATCCTGTACAAGTTAAAAAATTAATGAGCTTAGATGAAAAACAATACATTAAAGATCCAGTATTAATGAAAAAATCTTTAACAGTACTTGGACTTACAATTGTAGGTTTCATGACTCATTCCATTTTCCATGTTGATGCAGCTATTATCGCCTTGACTGGTGCTACTGTACTTATGCTAATCGGTGTGAAAGAACATGAAATTGAAGAAGTATTCGCAAGCGTAGAATGGGTGACGATTTTCTTCTTCGCGGGACTATTCGTACTCGTTGGAGGACTTATCGATATCGGTCTTATCAAAATGTTAGCTCAAAAGGTAGTCGGAATAACAGGCGGAGATATTTCTCATGCATCTATCCTTATTCTATGGGTATCTGGTATCGCCTCTGCAACAATCGATAACATTCCATTCGTTGCAACAATGATTCCACTTATTAACGATATGGCAGTTGGGCTAGGTTTATCACCTTCTGACGCACAAATCGACGTATTATGGTGGGCATTAGCATTAGGTGCTTGCCTAGGTGGAAACGGAACTTTAATCGGGGCTTCTGCTAACGTAATCGTAGCCGGAATCGCAAGTCGTGAAGGACATAAATTTAGCTACATGGAATTCCTTAAAGTCGGCTTCCCAATTATGATTGTTTCATTAATCATTTCTCATATTTACATTTATTTACGCTATCTTATGTAGTAGAAAAAGGGCTGTCCTATGTGGCAGCCCTTTTTTCTTAGTCAACGAAATATCAATTAACCAACAAAGAGCTGTTCCAAAATAGCTTCGAAACAGCTCCCCGCATATATCTACTCGTTATATCTTACCGGCTCATTTCGGATAATGAATAAATGAATCGGCAAGAAAACCGAAAATGTGATTACATGAATAATCGTAAATAGTATAGAGTTCGTTCCGTATCTGTCTAAAATAGCGTAGATGAGATAAATGGACAGCACAATCGATACGGCTGTTGCTAGTAAACTTATAATTGGTACGAAGTTAAAGATGAAACATGCGACATATATACCGAATATTTTCCACCCTGCCTCTTCTTTCAAGAAATCTGGTAATTTATCCTTCGCCAAGTCACCCCACGTCTTACTATTCAAAAATGGAATAAACGCAAGAACCCCATCAGTTGCACCATCATTTTTTGCCATCGTATAAAGTGCAAAAGCCGTTAACAAATACGAAATAATTGCCCAAATTATTATAACAAGAATAAACGCAAAACTAAGAGCAAAGAAACCTGCTAGTACGCTCTGATCTTCCATCTTATCCTCTCCCCTCTCTTTTCAACATATTTCATTACATTGCAAGTTATGTTTTAAAATTTAACCAAACTCTTTGTATAATGAGAGAAGAAAGGTAATAAGAGAGGAGAAACACTTATGCATCCATTTGTACAAGCATTACAAGAGCATTTTACAGCTCATCAAAATCCTGAAAAAGCAGAACCAATGGCTCGTTATATGAAAAATCACTTCCCATTTCTAGGTATTCAAACACCGGAAAGACGCCAATTATTAAAAGACGTCATTCAAATACATACTCTCCCAGATAAAAAAGACTTCCAAATTATCGTACGTGAACTTTGGAACTTACCAGAACGTGAATATCAAGCTGCCGCACTTGATATTATGCAAAAATATAAAAAGCATATAAACGAAACTCATATCCCATTTTTAGAAGAACTTATTGTTACGAAATCTTGGTGGGATTCTGTTGATAGCATCGTCCCTACATTTTTAGGTACTATCTTTTTACAACATCCCGAATTAATTTCTGCATATATTCCAAAATGGATTGCATCAGATAACATATGGTTACAACGTGCCGCTATTTTATTCCAACTAAAATATAAACAAAAGATGGATGAAGAACTTCTTTTCTGGATTATTGGACAACTACATTCTTCAAAAGAATTTTTCATTCAAAAAGCGATCGGCTGGGTTCTTCGCGAGTATGCAAAAACAAAGCCTGATATCGTTTGGGAATACGTGCAAAATAACGAGCTTGCCCCGCTCAGTAAACGTGAAGCAATTAAGCATATTAAACAAAATTACGGAATAAATAACGAAAAAATAGGCGAGACTCTATCATAGATAGACGCGTTCCTCTATTGAGATTTAAAAAAGAACGTGTTAGAATATGTTCATTATTATTAATATAAGTAGCGATGACGGACTTATAAGTACTTGCACAAAAAGCGATTCAGGGATAGTGAAAGCCTGAAGACGCAAGGAAACGGCAGTCTCGAGCATTACATGATAAAGTGGATGCACCTTTTGTGTATCAACTAGGGTGGAACCGCGGGCAAACGCTCGTCCCTAGGCAAATATGCCTTGGGATGAGCGTTTTTTTATGTTTTTCAAAGCATATACTGCTCATTTCACAAGTACCAGAGCACGTCATCGCCAATACGTTAACTTTCAAAAGGAGGATTTTATTATGTATTCAATGGAACAAGTTGTAAACTTAGCGAAACATCGCGGTTTTGTTTTCCCTGGTTCTGAAATTTACGGTGGTCTTGCAAACACTTGGGATTACGGTCCACTTGGAATCGAATTAAAAAATAACGTTAAAAAAGCTTGGTGGAAAAAATTCATTCAAGAATCTCCACACAACGTTGGTTTAGATGCAGCTATTTTAATGAACCCAAAAACTTGGATCGCTTCTGGTCACGTTGGTAACTTCAACGATCCAATGATCGACTGTAAAAAATGTAAAGCGCGTCACCGTGCTGACAAATTAATTGAAGATGCATTAGATGCAAAAGGCATTGAAATGGTTGTTGACGGTCTTACTTTCGACCAAATGGCTGACTTAATGAAAGAACATGAAGTAAAATGTCCTGATTGTAGTAGTGAAGAGTTCACTGAAATTCGTCAGTTCAACTTAATGTTCAAAACATTCCAAGGTGTTACAGAGTCTAGCACAAACGAAATCTTCCTTCGTCCTGAAACAGCACAAGGTATTTTCGTAAACTTCAAAAACGTACAACGCTCTATGCGTAAAAAACTTCCATTTGGTATTGGCCAAATTGGTAAGAGTTTCCGTAACGAAATCACGCCTGGTAACTTCACATTCCGTACACGTGAATTCGAACAAATGGAACTTGAATTCTTCTGTAAGCCTGGTGAAGATTTAGAGTGGTTCGCATTCTGGCGTGAAACTTGTAAAAACTGGTTACTTTCACTTGGTATGCATGAAGAGAGCATGCGTCTTCGTGACCACGGTGAGGAAGAGCTATCTCACTACAGTAACGCAACAACTGACATTGAATTCAAATTCCCATTCGGTTGGGGCGAACTATGGGGCGTTGCATCTCGTACAGACTTCGATTTAAAACGTCACATGGAACACTCTAACGAAGACTTTAACTATATCGATCCACAAACGAACGAGCGTTACGTACCATACTGCATCGAGCCATCTTTAGGCGCAGACCGTGTAACATTAGCGTTCTTATGTGATGCATATGAAGAAGAGCAATTAGAAAACGATTCTCGTACAGTTCTTCGTTTCCACCCTGCTTTAGCACCATACAAAGCAGCAATCTTACCATTATCTAAAAAGCTATCTGAAGGTGCTACTGAAGTATTCGCAGAACTAGCTAAAGACTTCATGGTAGACTTTGATGAAACTGGTTCTATCGGTAAACGTTACCGTCGTCAAGACGAAATCGGTACACCATTCTGTATCACATACGACTTCGACTCTGTTGAAGACAAAGCTGTTACAGTACGTGACCGTGACACAATGGAACAAGTTCGTATGCCAATTAGCGAACTAAAAGGTTTCTTAGAAAAGAAAATCCAGTTCTAATTATAAAAAAAGAGGCTGCTCATGAGAGCTGCCTCTTTTTTATTTTTCACGTTTTTCTTTAATTGCTACTGTACATCTTGAAATACATATTAAATCATCATTTTCATCAATGATACGAATATCCCAAACCATCGTTGAATGTCCTCTATGTATCGGTGTCCCGATTGCTGTTACGATTCCATCTTTCTTTGAGCGAATATGATTTGCATTAATTTCTAGACCGAAACAAATACATTTCTCTTGATCAATTAAATTATATGATCCAACACTTGCTACTGTTTCCGCTAACGCTATAGAAGCACCACCATGTAAAAATCCAAACGGCTGATGCGTACGCTCGTCAACAGGCATCGTAGCAACTACTTTATCTTCTGTCATTTCTAACAACTCAATTCCAAGTGAGTCCATTAAAGTTTTTGCCATATCGTTTTCGCCTTCTCTCTTTAATTAAATGTATAATTTTACCTATTTATTTTCAAACTACCTATAACACTTATATAAGGAGGTTTCACCACAATGAAACAGAAACTTTGTATACTATTGCTCATGTTCTCCTTGCTGACTATTGTACCAAATTGTGCAATGGCAGCCAAAGCATCTAACCTGACAATCGATGTTCAGACTATAACGCAAAAAGGTAAGAAACCTTATATAGAATATCAAATTAGTAGGCCTTCTTTTCACAATTTTTCCGATTCTAAATTTCAAAATAAGCTCAATTTCTATTACAAAAAATCTACTGACAAATTTAAAAACAAATTAGAAAAAGAAGCAAAAAAATATTATAAAGAAACAGAAGGGTCTAGTACACCCTTCCATCCGTACGTGGCGAATGTTGATTATAAAATCTCCTTAAATAAACCACCTTTTCTCAGCCTATATGTGAATTACTATCAATATACGGGCGGGGCACACGGCCTTTATACGTGGAAAGCAAACACATTTGATTTAAATGAAAAAAAATTACTACGCTTAGACGATTTATTTCAACAAGAAGATAAATATAAAGAAGTAATCCGTGCAGAAATTGTAAGGCAAATTAAACAAAATGAAAGTATTTATTTTCCTGATGCAACGGAAAAAGTAATGAGTGCTAAAAAGTTTCACTTCTTTTTAGAACCAAACAATCTCGTTATTTATTTCCCTTTATATGAGATCGCTCCTTATTCAAGCGGCATTCCACAATTTCGTATTCCGTATACGTTGCTAAGAGACTATTTGAAGCCTTCTTATCAAAATAATTTGATTGACAACAAGTAAATATTTTCGCTACGATAATGTTAACCTAAAAACAACAGGAGGTTAACATTATGAGAAGATTTCATGTTTTAGATTTAGCATTAGCTGCCATGTTTGTTGCTCTTATGGCCATTGGTGCAAATATTGTATCTTGGGCGCCATTCCTGCAAATAGCGGGCGTTCCGTTATCTATGCAACCATTTTTCGCAATTTTAGCAGGCCTTCTTCTTGGAAGTAGACTTGGTGCATTATCAATGACTGTGTATATGCTAGTTGGCGTAGCCGGCGCACCAATCTTCGCTAACTTCAAAGCTGGATTCGGAGCACTTTTAGATCCTACTGGTGGTTTTATTATCGCATTTATTATCGTTGCTTACGTATCAGGAAAAATAGTAGAACAAAAAGAAAGACCAACATTCAGTACATTTGCTATCGCTTCTTTCACAGGAATCATTTTAACTTATATTATCGGTACTACTTACATGTACGGGGCGGTCAATCTCTTCATGGGCGGTAATATGAGTTATAAAGCTGCCTGGATGATTATGATGTGGTTTGCAGTAAAAGATATTGCATTTACAATTATCGGTGCTATTATCGCACCTCGCATATACTATGCTGTACGCCGTTCTGCTTATCAACGTTCTCATTCGACGATTTCTTAATAAAAAAGAGTTATTTCAGTACACTGAAATAACTCTTTTTTTATATTAAGACTCTTGTTTCGTTTGTTCTTCTAAAATTCTCTTCATCATTGTAACCATGTCACCACGTAATTCTGGGTGTTGCAGGGCCATTTCAATTGTCGTTTGAACGAATCCTAACTTTTCACCAACATCGTAGCGTTTTCCTTCGAAGTCGTAAGCAAATACTCGTTGAATTTCATTTAAGTTTTGAATTGCATCTGTTAACTGAATTTCACCGCCAGCACCGACATTTTGCTGTTCTAAGAACATGAAAATTTCAGGCGTTAAGACGTAACGTCCCATAATTGCTAAGTTTGATGGTGCTGTACCTGCTGCTGGTTTCTCAACGAAATTACGAACTTGGTAACGACGTCCTTCCTGCTCTAATGGGTCGATAATTCCATAGCGATGTGTTTCATCTTCTGGAACCGTTTGTACACCAATAACAGAAGAAAGTGTTTTATCATATTCGTCCATTAACTGACGTAAACATGGTTTTTCAGCTTGAACGATATCATCACCTAATAAAACAGCAAATGGCTCATCACCGATGAATTTACGTGCACACCAAACTGCGTGTCCTAATCCTCTTGGTTCTTTTTGACGGATATAATGAATGTCTACCATTTTTGAAGAAGCCTGTACTTTTTCAAGTAACTCATACTTTTTCTTTTCTAATAAATTTTGCTCTAATTCAAATGCATTATCAAAATGATCTTCAATAGATCGCTTTGTTTTACCAGTAACGATAATAATATCTTCGATTCCTGATTGTATTGCTTCTTCGACAATATATTGAATAGTTGGTTTATCTACTATCGGTAACATTTCTTTTGGCATTGCTTTTGTAGCTGGTAAAAAACGTGTTCCTAATCCAGCTGCTGGGATTATCGCTTTTCTTACTTTTTTCATAACAAAATACCCTCTCTTCTGTCAGGATCAATAACGATTATTTCCTTACATAGAACAAAAGGGAAGTTTTGCTTCCCTTTTGTTCTGACTACCTAAAATTAATTTATATTATAAACGATTCATAATATCTTCTTTAATAGTAAGTAACTTTTGTTCACTATTTTGTAAAGAATTATCTTTTACACCAAAGTAAAACTTGATTTTCGGCTCTGTTCCAGATGGACGTAAGCAGAACCAAGAACCATCTTCTAACTGATATTTTAACACATTTGATTTCGGTAAGTGAATCTCTTCTTTATGTCCATCTTGTAAAGATGTAACGATGCTTGCTTTATAGTCTTCAACCGCTACGACTGTTAAGCCCGCTACTTCTTTCGGAGGATTTTCACGGAATGTCGCCATCATCTCTTGAATTTGTTCCGCTCCATCTTTCCCTTTTAACGTTAATGACACAAGATCTTCACGGAAGAAACCGTACTTCTCAAATACTTCTAATAAACCATCATATAACGTTTTACCTTGTGATTTGTAGTATGCAGCTACTTCACATGCAAATAAAACAGACTGTACCGCATCTTTATCACGGCAGAATGGACGGATTAAATAACCATAGCTTTCCTCATAACCGAATTGGAATTCATATTGTCCGCTTTCTTCATACTGTTTAATTTTCTCACCAATAAATTTAAATCCAGTTAACGTATCAACTGTATCTAAACCGTATGCTTTTGCAATTGTACGACCAATTTCAGACGTTACGATTGTTTTTAATACAACACCGTTCTCTGGAAGCGTTCCGTTTTCTTTCTTTTGAGATAGTAAGTAATCAAGCATTAATGCACCTGTTTGGTTACCAGTTAATACTTGGAACTCACCATCATGATTACGAACTGCTACACCTAGACGGTCTGCATCAGGGTCTGTTGCGATTAGCACATCTGCACCAATTTTTTCACCGTCACGAATTGCATATTCAAACGCTGCATGCTCTTCTGGGTTCGGTGATTTTACTGTAGAGAAGTTTGGATCTGGTAACTCTTGCTCTTTTACAACCGTTACATCTGTAAATCCAACTTCCTCTAAACCACGGCGTACAGAAAGATTTGATGTTCCGTGTAATGGTGTAAAGACGATTTTTAAGTCTTTCCCTACCTTTTGTACCATTTCTTTATTAATAATGACATCGTTCAATTCTGCAGCATATGCATCATCTACTTCTTGTCCAATAATATGTAATAAACCGTCAGCTTTTAATTGCTCTACATCAGCTACTTCAACTGTTAATTCATCTTCTACTGCATTTACGTAACTAATTAACTCATCAGCTTCTTTTGGAGGCAACTGTCCACCATCGTCACCATATACTTTATAACCATTATATTCAGGCGGATTATGGCTTGCCGTAAGAACGATTCCACTTACTGTATGTAAATGACGAACTGCGAAAGAAAGCACCGGCGTTGGGCGTAAGCTTTCAAATACATATGTTTTAATACCATGTGCACCAAGTGTTGCAGCTACTTCCATTGCAAATTCAGGTGATTTATGACGAGAATCATATGCTACAACAACACCACGTTCCTTTGCTTCTTCACCTAATTTTTCAATAAATTTCGCTAATCCTTGTGTCGCTTTACGAACTGTATATACATTTAATCGGTTCGTACCAGCACCAAGTTCACCACGCATACCACCTGTACCGAACTCTAAATTTTTATAAAAGCTATCCTCAATTTTCTTCTCATCTTGCTTCATGTTTTCTAGCTGTTCTTTTAATTCTACGTCTAATTCTGCATATGAAAGCCAGCGACTAAATTCTTGTTTCCAATTCATATCTCTATCTCCTCCCGCTTGTCATACCTTTATTATATGAAAAAAACAACCTGTATCTCAATATTTTATAAAATATAGCAGGATTTTACTAGGAATATTTGTATACACTATGGTTAAATACTCCACCAAAGGGAATGAGGATTATGCAAGAATGGGGCTTGTCCGAAGAGCTCAAAATACAAACAAAGCAAATGATTGAAAGCGCTGAAAAAGAATTATCTATTATGAGGCAAGCGATTGATAAAGAAGATGAATGTATTTTATGTAAAATGGAAGAGATTCATCATATGTTGGCAAATGTACAAACATTGGCAGCTACATACTATATTCAGGCGTATTTATCACCTTATACAGAAAGCTCACATTTTATCACAACTGCTGTCCAACATTTAAGTGCCCGCAAACACGGTGCTCTTATCGTTGTGGAACGAAACGAGACGCTTGAATCTTGTATTCAAACTGGCACAACATTAAACGCTCATTTAACTGCACCGTTACTCGAATCAATTTTTTATCCAGGTAATCCTCTTCATGACGGAGCCGTTCTCGTTAAAAATAATCATATTGTTTCAGCAGCTAATATTCTTCCGTTAACGAAAAGTATGGAAGTTGATCCTGAACTAGGAACACGTCACAGAGCTGCAATTGGCTTATCAGAAAAAAGTGACGCACTTATTTTAGTTGTCTCTGAAGAAACAGGACGTACTTCCTTTGCTTTAAGCGGGACGTTATATACGATTTCTTTATAAGACGAGCCTTTCACTATGCCACACGTTTTTAAACAGCATAATAGTAAATGAAGTTGTATCGACTTACCGACCAAAACTGATCACACTCGTACCATATCAATAAGAAAAGACTGCCTCAAATGTTTGAGACAGTCTTTTCTTCAAAAATTATTCTTCCCCGAAACGCTCAACAAGTGTTGCAAGTGTACGTACCATTGCACCTGTTGCCCCGGCCGGCCCTAAATCATTTGCTCCTGATGTTTCAGATGTTCCAGCGATATCTAAGTGTACCCACGGTGTATCTTCAGCAAATTCACCTAGGAATGTACCTGCCATAACCGCATGCCCTTCACGGCCTGGTGAGTTATTTAAATCAGCAAACTTACTGTTTCGAACGCGTTCTTTATCACGATCAAAAATCGGTAATTGCCAAATTGATTCATCCGTTTCCATAGAAGCTTCTAGTACTTGCTCAAACAACTCTTCATTGTTTGTCATTGCGCCTGTCGTATGATTTCCAAGTGCAACAATTACACCGCCTGTTAATGTCGCAACATCAATAAGGTAGTTTGCACCTAGTTTTTTCGCATACGTAATACCGTCCGCTAACGCAAGGCGACCTTCTGCATCTGTATTTAATACTTCAATTGTTTTTCCGCTCATAGATGTAATTACATCGTCTGGCTTAAATGCTGTACCACTTACAACGTTATCAGTTGATGGAATAACAGCGATCACATTTTGCTCTGGGCGAAGTTCACCGATAATTTCCATCGCACCTAATACAGCAGCAGCACCGCCCATATCACCTTTCATACCGACCATGCCTTCACGTGGTTTTAAAGAATAACCACCTGTATCGTATGTGATTCCTTTTCCAACAAATCCAATGACATCTGTCCACTCTTCTTTTCCTTTATAAATAAGAGCAATCATTTTTGGCGGCTCTGTACTACCTTGGTTTACTGCAAGTAACGCACCCATACCAAGATCTTCCATCTCTTCTTTCTCAAGAACTTTATAATCCATATCATACTTTTCCGCTAACTCAACAGCATACTCAGCAAGCTTCGTCGCTGTTAATACGTTTGGCGGCATATTTACAAGTGTACGAGCCGAATTTGTTGCGCGTCCATGCACGTAGCCAACTGTTAATGCAGCTTCAATTTCCTGTGCATCTTCCGCTGTAATAGCCGTGAACTTCTCTAACTCTACACGATCCTTTTTATCTGATTTATACGTTTGTAATTCATATGTACCAAGACCTTGTACTTCTGCCGCTATATGAGCTACATCAATCACATCTAATTTCTCTGTTACGAAAGAATCAAGTAAGATTGCTGCATCTTGTACTTTTGCTGCCTGTAACGTTTTAAACGCCTTACCAAGAGCCGCACGTAACGTTTCTGTCGTATAAGATTCTTTCTTTCCTAAACCGACGAAGTAATAGCGTTTTACATTTGTTTTTCCTAAACTATGTACTTTTGAAATAGCTTTCTTCTTAGTAGAAAGTTCTTTCTCTTCTAATAAAACTTGTAATTGCCCTTCAAACGCTTTGTCCAGTTCTTGTACAAAACTACTCGTTTTCTCTTCTTCAAATAAGGCAACAATTACCGCTTCATGACCTGCTAATTCTTTTTGTACTTGAAACATGTTCAGACCCCCTAAATTTCTCTACTCTGCCTTTATTATAACTTTATTTTCGATAAAATGCGACAATTCTAACTTCTGTTACATCCTATATAAAGTGAACCTTTAATCAGTGGTGTTTTTCTTCATCCCCCACTGATCATTAGCCTTCACCAATCGGGCTTTTATGGGCAGCCCGCCCCCCGCCTAATTTCTTTGCTTTCGCTGAATTTTGAGGTGGGGGTTTTACTGCCCACAAATAGCGGGGTGATCCATCTTTCTTCTATTATCAAATAAAAAAGTCTAGCGTAATTACCACTAGACTATCTTTGTTTTAAATATTGGCCACGAAACACTTGCATCGTTTCGTCTTCATTTAACATCGTTAACTCTTCTTCTGTAAACTTACCATTTCCTACCTTAACTACATATACATTTACTTTTTTCTTACCCCATTGGCTATAAACATCTTTCACCGTATCATAATATAAATCGAGACGGTTTCCTTTTATAGCACCGCCCTTATCAGCGACAACCCCATATCCGTAATCTGGCACGAATAAAATCGTTCCAATCGGGAATACACGTAAATCCGCAGCGATTGTAGAATATAAATCCCTTTTCGCTTTAACACCTGAATATGTAATACCATACTCTGGATGTCCTGGACTCTTACCAGTTGACTCCACTCCTGACGTATAACCAGTTGCAGTCATTTCAATTGAACGATATTTAGACCAGTCGTTTGCCTGCTCTAAAGCATTTATCACTTCTTTACTCGGAGCAACATTTCTCTTAACTTCTGCTGCATGTACTTCTTTTGCACTCGTTCCCTCATATTTCTTTACAATCTCTAATAAAGAAACTCCTGTGAAAGCCTTCCATGTTACGCATAATGCGGATACAAGTAAACAAGTCATCATAATGCGAATACAATATCGTTTTAACATTTTTATATTCCACACTCCTTCATCGTTAATCATTCCCTATACGATGAAGGAATATGCAAAAAAATAATCTCCAAATTGATTGGAGATTAAAACATTTGATATCCACTCTTTCGAAGTTTCTTAATTACGATTCCTGCCAAAGCAGCACCTACTAATCCAGTAGATAAAATAAACATATCGGCTTGTCCTAAATGCGATACACTTGTCCCAAATGAAGAAAATGTTTCTTTCGGCTTTGAAAAATAATCCCACACACTCGCTTTATTAATAATAAGCATACAAACAATCGGATACACAATAACCATTACCCATGTAGCTCGCAAAATCATGTTGAGTAAAAATCCAATTCCAAAAAACAAAATAAAGAATAACATCATTGAAATAAGTAGTACCGGTATACTCACTCTTTCTCCCTCTCCTTCGCATGCGCCGTAAATACGTGATAGGCTGTATAACCAAATTGCTCTCCTGGATTTAATGTTTTGTCCATTTCAAGATGTAGTTCTGATCTTCTTTCTAGCAAATATTTAATAAGTATAGACGTATTGGGATCGTCAGCAATCGTCTCTGGATGTAAAAATGCTACTTCAGACAATTCCTTCTCCTGTACAATAATATTTTCCCCTTCAGGCTCCAAAAGGAAAATAATCATATTATCACTAATTTCATTACGAATAACGCCCGACCGAATACCTATAATCCCCTTCACATGAGCGACAATACCTGTCTCTTCTAATACTTCACGTTTCACAGCTTCATCAACCGTCTCACCTTCATTTACAAAACCAGCTGGCAAAGACCATTTCCCCTTTAATCCACTGTATTTTTTCTTAACAAATAGCCACCTGCCATCTTTTGTAGCTACTAAACCACTAACAGCTAACCACACTTTCCCTCGTTTCTCCATGATGTAATAACCTCCTCCACCGGAACGGACAGAATATTCTTTCTTTTTTATATATTATACTATATTTTTAATATGAAAAAAGCAGAAACAGCTCTTAGCCGTTTCTGCTTTTTCTATTATATATTAAAAGAACTTTAATTTACCTTTTTTAAGAACTAATAAAGGTCCACCTAATAAGAATAGGTAACGGTTATCAATTACTTTCTTCATGAAGGAAGCTTTCCAACCTGTTAACTTTTTACCCATAACAACGCCCATTGCATCGTCATGCCCTAAAGAACATACAGATCCTTTATTGTTGAATGCGAATTTTTTCATTTCGCCCTTACCACGAACTAACACAGTTAAGTTATGTGCAATGTTGTAACCTTGTTGTATTGCAATTTGTGCTGTTGGTGGATATGGACGGTTAATTTCTTCGTTAATGATTAACGCTGCATCACCAACCATGAATACATCTTCGTATCCTGGAGCGTGCATGTGCTCATCGACTTTTACACGTCCGCGCATTGCTTCAAAGCCAGACTCTTCCACAATACCGTTACCACGAACACCTGCAGCCCAAACTACTGTTTCAGACTTAATTAATTCAGTGTCATCGCCATTCGCAACGATAATACCTTCTTCAGTTGCTTCTTTAATTGCTGTACCGATGCGGAATTCTACACCTTTTTTCTCAAGTTGTTTTACAGCGTATTCTACTAACGCTGGATCGAAACCTGGAAGTGCTGTTGGAGCAGCTTCTACACAGATGATACGTGCTTTTTCACGTGGTACATTGTACTCTTTGCAAAGTTCAGGAACACGGTTTGCAAGCTCACCTACGTACTCGATACCAGTAAATCCAGCACCACCAACAACGATTGTTACTAACTCATCGCGTTGTTCAGTTGCATATTTAGCGAAACTAGCTTCCATATGCTCACGAATTTCACGAGTTGCATTAATGTTAGCGATTGAGAATGCATGCTCTTTTAATCCTGTAATTCCGAATGTTTCTGATTCGAAACCAAGACCAATTACTAAGTAGTCATACTCTAACTCGCCGTCTTTTAAGATAATGCGTTTTTCAGCAGCTTTAATTTCTACTACTGTATCTTGTACAAAGTTCACTTTATTTGTATCGATAACGTCTTGAATATCTAGACAGATTTTTTCATCTTGTAATGTACCAGCTGCACTCTCATGTAACCAAGTCGCTTGGTAGTGATAGCTGTTGTTGTTTACTAACGTAATTTCAGCTTCATTTACAGATAATGCTTTTTGCAGACGAACAGTCGTAATCATCCCGCCATAACCTGCACCTAAAACTACGATTTTTGGAGTCTTCACCAAATCACAACCCTTTTCTTTATATAATAGTAATGAAAAATAATACCAAGTACTAAAAACTCTATTTGTCAAGAATGTGGAATTTATCACATTCTATATCGTAACAAAACGCAGTCAAAAAATCGTACGAATTTTGTCATAGAAATTTAACATAATACTTCCCTATATTAGTCGGTTTTATTCCATAATTCAAGCACCTAGCGAATTATCAATATTTTAAAATAACATAGCGTTTACAAGGGTTTTTCAGCCTTTTTTTCATGTATTTTCCTTTCTGTATATTTTATACAATGTAAAAAACATCTATGCGGAAACTTACTTATAATTCAGTCGTTTTCAGAAGTATTATGAACTGAAATATGCTATCATTTATTTGAAAGTATCATCATTTGCAGGATTTTCATGTACATATGAACAATATATGAAATCAATATCAAAATTCCATCTATAGGGGGAATGAAAGTGGCAGAAAATCAAAAAGTTTACGACATAACAATTATTGGTGGTGGTCCAACTGGACTTTTCACAGCATTTTATGGCGGTATGAGACAAGCAAGTGTAAAAATCATTGAAAGCTTACCTCAACTTGGAGGACAATTATCCGCACTCTACCCTGAAAAATACATTTATGATGTAGCTGGATTCCCAAAAGTGCGTGCACAAGAGTTAGTTGATAACTTAAAAGAGCAAATGAAGAAATTTGATCCAACAGTTTGCTTAGAAGAAGCTGTTGATACGCTTGAGAAACAAGCTGACGGTATATTTAAACTTGTTACGAATAAACAAACTCACTATTCTAAATCAGTCATTATTACTGCTGGTAATGGTGCTTTCCAGCCACGCCGCTTAGAATTAGAGGGGACCGCAAAATACGAAAAGAAAAACTTACATTATTTCGTTGATGATATGAATAAATTTGCTGGCAAGCGTGTTGTTGTATTTGGCGGCGGCGACTCAGCCGTAGACTGGACGATGATGTTAGAACCGATTGCTGACAAAGTTACAATCGTTCATCGCCGTGATAAATTCCGTGCACATGAGCATAGCGTCGAAAGCTTAATGAATTCTCGTGCAGAAGTAAGCACACCGTACGTTCCAGTTGAACTTATTGGTGATGATAAAATTGAACAAGTCGTTCTTCAACACGTAAAAACAGAAGAAAAACTTATCATCGATGTTGATGACGTAATTGTAAACTACGGCTTCGTTTCTTCTCTTGGCCCAATTAAAAACTGGGGCTTAGATATACAAAAAAATAGCATTCTTGTGAATTCAAAAATGGAAACAAATATTCCTGGCATTTACGCTGCTGGTGACATTTGTACATATGAAGGAAAAGTAAAACTTATCGCTTGTGGATTTGGTGAAGCACCGACAGCAGTAAACAATGCAAAAGCTTACTTCGATCCAAACGCAAAACTTCAACCAATGCATAGCTCCAGTATGTTTTAATATAGAACTACGAAGAACCCTTTTCACATATGAAAGGGTTTCTTTTATATCTCCTCAAAAAAGTAACACTTTCTAAAAAGCTCTACTTTTCCCCAAAAACATGTTACAATAAAACAGAACAAACGTTCTTATTTAAAAGGAGGAATTTTCATGATTAACGAACCCATTATCGTAAAAAAAGAAGCTTTCCAAGCAATCGGTGTTTCTCTTACAACGACAAATGAAAAAGAGGCGTCTACTGAAGGAAAAATCCCAGGGCTTTGGAACAAATACTTCCAAGAACAAATGATGCATCACATCCCAAATCAACAAACAAAGGAAACGTTCGCTTTCTATTCAAACTACGAATCAGATGAAACTGGTACATATAAATTTACAATCGCTATGCCCGTTTCTTCATTAAAAGACGTTCCTGAAAATATGACAACTTTAACAATACCTGCCGCTACATATGCGGTATTTACATCGAGAAAAGGCCCAGTTTCTGAAGTCGTGTGCGAAGCTTGGGAATACATTTGGCAATGGTCGAAAGAAAACAAACGTGCTTTTACAACAGATTTCGAACTGTATGATGAAAAAGCGGTAGACCCAAATAATGTGCAAGTAGATATTTATATCGCATTAGCTTAAAGAAGATACTCTTTGGTATCTTCTTTTTTTGTCGTTAAATAGCTACTGGGCAAATTCATTATTATTGTCTACAATGAGAAAGTGCAGTATAGAAATATTAGAAACTGTATAAAGTGAAACTATACTCAGTGGGGGTTTTGTTCATCCCCCACTGAGTATTAGCCTTCACCAATCGGACGTTTACGGGCAGTTGGTCTCCCACCTAACTTCTTTGCTCGAACCGAATTTTGAGGTGGGATTTTTACTGCCCGTTAACGCAGGATAAAACGATTGTTAATAGGTTTTTTAGTTTAAATTTGTCACATAGAAAGGAAGCAATATGGAGGAACTACAACAAAATAAAACTGCTTTAGAAGGAAGCGGAAAACCGTTATTAAAAAATACGAATTTCCTTTTTCTTTGGGCAGCTACTCTTTTTTCAAGCTTTGCTTTAGCCTTTTTTACTTTTTCACAAACGTGGTACATAGCAAAAACATTAAACCTTGAGGCTTCACTCGGTGTTGTTTTCGTAGCTCTTAGTGTTCCAAGGCTTATTTTTATGATTATCGGCGGCGCTGTAGCTGATAAATTCCCGAAAAAAAATATTATGTTTTACTCCAATATTATTCGAGCGATTCTTGTCGCAACCATTCTCACATGGTTCATCGTCGGTGATGTAACACTATATACATTTGCTTTATTCGCTTTATTCTTTGGACTTGCTGATGCTTTTTTCTGGTCCGCAGATGGATCTATTCTGCCCGAACTTGTAGAAAAAAGCCGCTTAACGCAGGCAAATTCACTTACACAAATGACGAATCAAGCGTCGGTCATCTTGGGCCCTGTACTTGGTGGAATTCTCATCAAATTTACGAACTATGAAACAATCTTTTCGATTACGATTTTACTACTGATCGTTGCGGCCATACTCGTCCAAAAAATACAATTTACGATGTCAGAGCAAAAAGATACCGACAAAGGCATGTTTACTTCTATTAAAGAAGGAATCTTATATGTAAAGGAATCACCATTCCTTTCAACTTTCCTTATTTGTAGCGCCTTTCTAAACTTATTTTTAATCGGTCCGATGCAAGTCGGTTTCCCGCTCTTCGTTAAAAATGTCCTGCACGGTGATTCACTTCAGTTCAGTTACTTAGAAGCTGCTGTTGGTGGTGGAATGGCGATAGGCGCTGTCATTGTTGGTTTAAAGAATATTAATCGTAGACGCGGCCTATTTTGCATTATCATGATGCTACTGTCTGGTATATTCTTCTTATCCATTAACTTTAGTACGGTACTTTGGCAGGCATTATTAGCTGGCATGTTTTACGGTATTACAATCGCAATGGCGATCGTTCCACTTATGGCAATGATTCAAGCAACTGTAAAAGAAGAGATGATGGGGCGTGTAATGAGTTTACTTATGCTATCATCAATGGGCTTTATCCCGCTCTCTTATGCATTCACATCCATTGCACTTGCAATAGGAATTCCAATCGTAACCGTTATGAAAAGCGGTGCAATCGCCGTTATCGTCTTCGTACTATTTGTAGCGATTCGTGTTCCAGTTGTAAGGAAATTCGATTAACAAGCAAGAGTCATGTATTATAAGCATGGCTCTTTTTTAAACGGATCAAATAGATGTAGTCCCTTTCTCCTCCTTAATACTGCTCCCCACTCTAATCCAACCTCAAAAAATAAATCTCGCACTGTACTGTAAAAAAGTGCCCCAATATCTTTACGAATTTCCCCATATTTATGTGCCCTCACAACACTTTTCACGCGCCAAATGAAATTTCCGTTCACTTCTTCATCAGCTAATATTTGCTCTAATAAAACACCTTGCTCTAGTAAGCCACTCTTTTTATACGCAAGTTCCACCTTACTCCAAAATATATTAATCTTCTTCGGATTACTTGTCATCGGCACCAGTGCGTATATAAAAGACTTCGGTATATCGTGACGGCAATACGTTTCATCAAGCTCATACGTTATTTTTCTTTTCTCTTTTATTTGTGGAATGTTTTTAAAAAGAATTGTTTCCCCCTCATATTTTTGCTCATTTTTACTACAGCCAGCTGCATAATCCTCACTTTCACATGCGGACATTTTCATACGGTCATCCATGCGGTCAATTGCAGATATAAGAAAAATATATAAGTTCGCACTATACCCGCCGCGCTTATGTCTTTCTTTTGTCGCAACACGCTTTATAATTCCTAGTCCCTCTAACTTTGCAATGGAGCGGCGTACTGTACGAATACTCTTTCCAACATTCGTCGCAATCGTCTCCATTAACGGACAAGCAACTCCTACTGTTTTCTGTTTCTCATTCACCGCATACTTTCCTAAAAAATGAATAATGGTAGCATCCGTTTTATTTAATTGAAATCGATAATATTTCAAAACTTGTTTTTGATATATATTAAACTCCTCTTTACTTTGAAATTCACTATATGGTTTCATTAAATTATATAAGCTTCCCATTCTTATCACCTCATTTATAAGTAAGAAGCAGGAAGAGAAATTGGCGTGATAGTTAATATTTCTTTATTGGAGATGAAAATATGATTGTAATTAGCGCTTGTTTAGGTGGTATCGCTTGTCGTTATGATGGGAATGACAATCTCGTTTCAAAAATAGAGGAACTTTTGCACAAAGAAGATACAGTCCTCATTTGTCCTGAAGTATTAGGAGGACTACCGACGCCTCGTCCTTCCGCTGAAATTATTGGTGGGAATGGCGATGACGTTTTGGACGGAAAAGCGAAAGTGATGACAAAAGATGGAGAAGATGTCACAGAAGCTTTCGTAAATGGTGCTTATAAAGCATTAGAACAACTTAAAGACTTACACCCAGAATATATTATTTTAAAAGAACGTAGTCCATCTTGTGGTAGTTCTACAATTTACACTGGAGAATTTAACGGGAATAAACAAACCGGTTACGGGGTAACAACTGCTTTATTCAAAAGACATGGATTTACAGTCATTTCAGAAGAGGATTTTGAGAATATAAAAAGGAATTGACCCTGTTCGTCAATTCCATTTTTCTTTCTTATTTTGCACCTAATTTTTCTTTAACTTTCGCTGGAAGCTCGTCTTTTTTCACTTCTTCCCAAGCTGTTACACCTTTTTTATCTGAATTGTATACGCGTAAGAATGCTTCTTTGCGAAGATTTTTTGGAGCTGTGAATTCCAATTCTTTTTCTTCTCCACCTTTATCGAATCCTTTTAATTTATACTCGAAATATTTATGTGGCTCTCCGTTATCAAACTTCTCATTTTTTTCAATTCCATCAGCTGTAACTTGAACATAATACTCATCTTTTCCTAAACGATTAATATCACAACCAACTAACAGACTTGCAAATACAACTAAAATACTAAAAAGTGCAATGTATCTTTTCATTTCCTTCACCTCAAATGTTTTTTCTTATATTCTTATCTTAAAGCTCAGGCTTTAAAGAAGAAATTCAAAAACATGACATGAACATTACACTTTTGTAAGATAATAATTATTTCTTCACTTTAGAAATAGTCATTCCAACACCAATTGGAACGAGGACAGATTCTACCTTCGAATCAGTTGCTACTACTTCATCAAACTTCTTCATACACATCAGCCAACTTCTATTATGCAAAAGACAAAAATCGTAAGAAAATAGATAAAAAATAATAATTCCTTACTCAACCAGCTAGCGATTTCGTTTTCAATATGTGAAAAGGGATTTGTAAACGATGAATTGAATATATATTTATTATTTTCTAACTTTTGGCTGAAAGTTTTTTTATTACATAAATTTCATTATTTCCTAATTTAAAGTTTTCGAGGGGAGAAATAATATGAATCCTATTTTATTAGATGTTCCGTTACAAATAGAAACAGACAAACTCATTCTTCGAGCACCACTGCAAGCAGGTGAAGGGAATGTAGTACATAAAGCTATTAAAGATTCAATTCATGAATTAAAGCAATGGTTGTCTTTATTCCAGTCCATTCCTACTGTTGAAGAAACGGAAATTCTCCTTAGAAATGCACATATAAATTTTTTGAAAAGAGAAAGCTTTCGCTATCTTATCTATCATAAGGAGACGAATAATTTTATCGGAACTGCTAGCCTTCACGCGATTGATTGGAAGGTTTCTAAATGTGAAATTGGATACTGGATTAACACCCAATTTAGTGGCAATGGATATATGACAGAAACAGTAAGTGCGTTAATAAACCTTGGATTTCAGTTATTCAAATTTAGAAGGATTGAAATAAGATGTGAACGTAATAACACAAAAAGTCGTGCGATTCCTGAAAAACTAGGCTTTGAGCTTGAAGGGATATTACGTAATGAAGATGTTTCAGCTGACGGCAAACAACTAACTGATACCTGCATCTATGCAAAGATAAATTAGATTAAGACTTTAAAACTCGTTGCACAACATATCTTGAGGCTGATTTCTAAATTTAGAAGGTGGCTTTTTGATTTTTCACGACAAAAGAAAAGACCTCCTTAACGATTGTATTCCATCGCTAAAAAGGTCTTTCTCTATTTCTGCCAAAAACTTAGCACTCTTCTGGCTTACCAGCATTCGTCGCTGTACGGAAAGATGATCCACATCCGCATGATGCGATTGCGTTTGGATTATCAATTGTGAATCCGCCGCCAAGCATCGATTGTTTATAATCAACTTTTACTCCTTTAACAATTGGAGCACTTTCTTTATCGATAACAAATTCAACACCGAAAAATTCAAGAACTGTGTCGTCTTCTTTTGGTTCTACTTCAAATCCTAAGCCGTAAGAAAGACCACTACATCCGCCGCCATGTACAGCAAGGCGCACGTACTTCTCTCCATCTTCAGCATCTTTTAACATATCTTTAATTTGAAAAGCTGCTTGTTCTGTTACTTCAATCATGAAATACACCATCCTTTCTGTTCTCATTCTATTATACATCTTTACGCTTCTATCTTGTACTCATACACTCCGCGGCAAATTACTTCCGCAGGTCCTTTCATTAACACATTTCCTTCTTCTGTCCATGCAATCATTAAATCGCCGCCAGCTAAATGAACTGTAATCTCTTTACCACGTTCCATCTTTCCATTTAAAATAGCAGCTACAACTGCAGCACATGCTCCTGTCCCGCAAGCTTGTGTTACACCAGATCCACGTTCCCAAACACGGAAGTTCATCTCGTCATCATTCAAAATTTCGATAAATTCAACATTTACTCGCTCTGGGAACATTTCATGTGTCTCAAGGACTGGCCCAAGTGTTGTAAGTGGCGCTTTTTCTACATCATCAACAAAAATAACCGCATGCGGATTCCCCATTGAAACAGCTGTAAATGCATACCGATGATTATTGTATAAGAAGTTTTCACGAACAAACGGTGTTTCACTTTCACCAAGCATCGGGATTTCTCCACGTGTTAAACGCGGTGCTCCCATATCGATTTTTGCTAATGTTACTACACCATCTTCTACCGTTACTTCAGCCGTTACAATTCCGGCTAACGTTTCAATTGCGAAAACTGTTTCTTCTACTAGTTTATGCTGATACGCATATTTCGCTACGCAGCGTAAACCGTTGCCGCAGCTCTTCCCTTCTGAACCATCGTTATTAAACATGCGCATTTTCACCGGAGCTACGTCAGAAGGACAAATTAAAATCATTCCATCTGCCCCAATACCAGTATTAATATTTGAAACTTTTTCCGCCACAAGAGCTAAATCTTCTTCAAGAATTTGTTCCTCAAACATATTTACATATATATAACTATTGCCAAGACCATGCATTTTTGTAAAAGAAAATTGGCTCATTTGTATTCACTCCAAAAATAATTTGTTATTTTAAGTATAGAATGCATGCTTTTAGAACACAATATGAATGTCCCCCGTTTCTCATATTTGACAACATTTGGCGATGAGCCATTCTTGCACAAATTGTGTAGGAAAAAAGCCCTTCTAAAAGGGCCTTTTTTTATTTATATTCCGTATTATCCTACCCTGCGAAATAATATTTTATCTAATGGAAAAAGGTGTTGCCCATTCACAACACCTTAAAACATTGGATTTTCATCCAAATACTCATATACATTATTAACAAGCTCTTCTACTGTCGATCCTTGTACTACTTCACCATTCACAAGGGCAAATGGACCTTCAAAACAAATACCACAATATCCTAAACATCCATACTCCATTACATCTAAATTCGGATCTTTTTCTAATTTCTCTAAAGCTGCTTGTGAACCACTCGCGAGGTTACCTACACAAAATTCAATTAACGGTTTAATCAAAATTCTCCCCCCTGTACTACAAAACAAATTACCTTCTGACTTCATGTATAAGAAGAAAACTAAGCTGTTTCTTGTTGTTGTCATTATACTTACTAAACTATTCAATTCCTTCACTGTTTCACTTCAAAGCAAATATTCTTTTCTATATAAATATATTCACAACACTGCTTTTCGGCCTTCATAATGAAATAGTAACTAGAAAAGGAAAACAGTTTACTTTACTTTTCTTCTTATTGTACAACAGAGTATTCATTCATGCATTGTTATTTGTTCACAAATTCGATATAATTTGATTGAGTAAAGTCGAAATATTTTATTAATATAAAATTTTAGGATTAGGGGACATTTCAACAGAAAAGGGGTAATCCATCATGAAACACCTCGTAATACTAGGTGGTGGCTACGGTGGAATGAGAATTCTGCAACGGCTACTTCCAAGCAACCAACTTCCAGATGATGTACAGGTGACATTAATCGACAAAGTACCATACCATTGTTTCAAAACTGAATATTATGCATTAGTAGCGGGTACAATTTCAGAAACGCATATTCGCATACCGTTTCCTGAGCACCCACGCCTCAATATTCAATACGGCACAATAACAAATATTGATCTCGAAGAAAAAGCTGTTCATCTTGATGGCGGTGAAGCAATCCAATATGATGATTTAATTATCGGACTTGGCTGTGAAGATAAATATCATAACGTTCCTGGGGCAAAGGAATATACACACAGTCTACAATCAATTGAACAAACACGTAAGACATATGAACAATTAAATGGCCTAGAACCGAATGCTACAGTTGCTGTCGTTGGTGCTGGCTTAAGTGGCGTTGAAGTAGCAAGTGAACTTCGTGAGAGCCGTTCTGATTTAAAAATCTATTTATTTGATAGAAAAGATAGAATTTTATTCCCATATCCAGAGAAATTAAGTAGATATGTAGAAGAATGGTTTATAAAACATAACGTTACCATTATACGAAACTCTAACATTACCAAAGTCGAACCAAATATTGTGTACAACCACGATGAACCTCTTGCATGTGATGCAATCGTCTGGACAGCTGGTATTCAAGCAAATGAAGTTGTTCGAAACCTTCCGGTTGAACAAGATGGTAGCGGACGGGTTGTTTTAACAAAATATCACAATATTCCAAATGACGAGCACGTTTACGTTGTAGGAGATTGTGCAGCACTTCCACACGCACCATCTGCTCAACTTGCTGAAGGTCAAGGAGAACAAATTGTCCAAATATTATTAAAACGTTGGAATAATGAACCACTTCCTGATGAACTACCTGTTATTAAATTAAAAGGTGTTCTCGGTTCCCTCGGCAAAAAACACGGATTTGGTTTACTAGCAAACCAACCATTAATGGGACGTGTACCGAGATTATTAAAATCCGGTCTTCTTTGGATGTATAAATATCATAACGGTTAATACTTTACGAGCTGTCTACTATGTAGGCAGCCTCTTTTCATCAGTTGAAAAAATTTTTTTCATAAACAGAAATTATCAGAAATATTTTTCTCAATATTTATTCACAAAATTTTCTATTTTTATATTAAAAACTATTGATGAAAAGTGTATGCTATTTGTAAGTTGTTTTTATTATTTCCTTTAAGACCGAATTCATTCGGTCTTATTTTTTATGTGATAAATACTTTTATAGGAGGCATTACATTTCACTTATGAACTTGACGAAACTACACGATCGAATAGAAGCGAAGAAGAAAGAATTGATCTATCTCGTTGAAATGTACGGATTCACTCATGATAAAGTAATTTCTTTCAGTCAAGAATTAGATTGTTTACTTAACTTATTAATAAAACTCAAGACGAAGAAAAAACGTTGCTCTTTATAACCTTATTTTTCTATTTCTCTCTCTTTTTTGATACGATATAACTAGAATCAGAAAGGAGCAATTTATGTTTATATTAAAAAACGTTACATATAAAGATATACTACACATTCCTTATTTACAGATTCAAAAAGAGACAATCACTTGTATTATCGGTGAAAGTGGGAGCGGAAAGAGTACATTACTTCGCATGTTAAATGATTTACAATCTCCAACATCCGGTACAATCGAATATAACGGAAAACCAATTTCTGATTATCCCCCTATTCAATTACGCCGTGACGTAGTTATGCTCGGACAAACTCCACCTATTTTTGACGGAACAGTTAAAGACAATCTATTAATGGGACTTCGTCTTTCTGAAAAACCATCTCCAAGTGATGATACTTTGCAAAATGCATTAACGACTGTTAGCTTAAATAAAAATTTAGAAGACAACGCCGCTTCATTATCAGGCGGAGAAAAACAACGGCTTGCTTTTGCTCGCATCATACTTATGGATCCGCCTGTCTATTTATTGGATGAACCAACTTCGGCATTAGATAGTGATACAGAACACCGCGTTATGAAGCAATTCACTATACTCGCAAGAGAAAAGAAAAAAACCGTTATCTTCATCACGCACTCGCAACAACTTCCAGAAGAAATTGCAGACGATATTATTGAAATTAGTAAAACAAACGGTGCAACTAGAAAGGGAGTGCTCTCAGTTGAAGGGCGTTATTGAACTCCAAATTTGGCAACTTGCTGCTGCCTATATTTTCATTCTTATTTTAATCGGACTTGTAAGATTAAAAGGGATACCTCGCGAGAAACAAATTGCGATCGCAACATTCCGTATGACCATTCAGCTCGTACTTGTTGCATATGTCCTTACATACATATTTGAAAACAGTAATCCATTTTATACAATTGCTCTCATTACTTCTATTACTACATTTGCTATTTTTAATATTTATAAACGAGTTAATATTCCGATGTCCAAAGAATTAAAACGTGTAGCCGCTCTTTCCATGGTTGCGGGATCAATCGGACCATTACTACTATTTATCTTTGTTATTATCGGGCATAATCCGTGGTATGCACCGCAATATATCGTTCCTATTGCCGGCATGTTAATCGGTAATGCTATGACCGGTATTTGCCTCGGGGCAAACACCTTTTTAAACAATATGAAATCTCAAAGAGATCATATTGAAGGTGCCCTTATGCTCGGCGCAACACCGAAAGAAGCAACTGCTCCCCTCATAAGGGACGCTTTTGATTCTGCTATTTTACCAACAATCAATTCCATGGTCGGTATGGGAATTATAAGCTTACCCGGTATGATGACCGGTCAAATATTATCCGGTGTATCACCGTTTACAGCAATTCAATATCAAATTGCTATCATACTCGGTATTTCAGGGAGTACTGCTTTCGCTGTCATTATCTTCTTACAGCTTGGATATAAAACATTCTTTAATAAGCGCTGTCAGTTGAAAGAAATTGACTATGATGCGAGGTAAATCGTGCGTAGTTCACGGCGAATGAAATTATATTAACGATTTTTTCAATATATCTATCATAACTTACAATATATCAACGATTTTTCAAATATATCTATCATAACTCACAATATATCAACGATTTTGTACGAAATATCGATTTACCGACAAAAAGTGACATAATAAAAAGAGGAGGCGAATAGCCTCCTCTTTTTATTTGTCTTACGCCTTCTTAACGAACTGTGATTTTAACTTCATAGCTCCGAAACCGTCGATTTTACAATCAATATCATGATCTCCATCAACTAGACGAATACTCTTTACTTTCGTACCAATCTTCACAACTGAAGAAGTACCCTTTACTTTTAAATCTTTAATTACAGTAACAGCATCACCATCTTGAAGAACGTTTCCGTTTGCATCTTTTACAACTTTTGCACCATCATTATTTTCAGCTTCTGCTTCTTTGCCCCACTCATGAGCACATTCTGGACATACGAAAAGAACGCCATCCTCATACGTATATTCTGAGTTACATTTTGGACAATTTGGTAAAGTAGCCATAAATTCATTTCCTCCGTTCATTATTTATACGTAAAAATCAAATTTGATGTTTACATGTCGATAAATAAAATTTGTATAGCATTTCTTTATAGTGCCATAGTCTTACGTTATTGACAAGCCTACCTCAAATTCTCATTTTTTATTGTATTTTACAAAATTTCAATTCGTATGGTGTTTACAATAAAAAAGAAGAACCTTCACAAGATTCTTCTTTTCAAAATGAATGAGTTCTCACTAGAACCCCCAACCATTCTCTTCAATATAAAATTGATACTCTTCTAACTCTTCTTCACTTAACTTCTTATTATTCTCATATACTTCTTGCCATTCAAAGTAACCTTCACTGAAATAAACAGCGAATTTAATTTTTACGTTTTTCTTCTCTGTATAGTCATAACCAGTAAACTCTACTACGTCATACTCTTTTTCTTTCTTCACGAACTTCCAAGTTGGATTATCAGTCATAACCTCTAAAGTAAATCCTTCATCACTTGAACGAACAACATTTTTAATATTCGGCTCAGTTGGTAAAAGAGAAAGTCCGAACATAGCTCCACCAAACACTATCCCCACTATAACTTGTAAACCAATCATACCAGCAGCACTAGCGCCGCCCTTTGATTGTAAGTAATACGCCTTCTTGTGATCCGGCATATCTTCTTCCTTATGTAAAACTCGAATAGCATGCTTATAATATAAACGGTTTCCTTGCCATCCAGTAAATATCATCACTCCTAATTGAAGAACTAAACTAACTGTTAAATAAATCCCATCTGAAATATCTATAAAAGGAGTTACAACGATACTAGGTACCGCCAATAACGTAAGTATAATAAACAACTTATACATTTTACGATAAGCTAACCAAAAAGTTGGGAAGAAAAAGGCTACCCAATTCCACGTATTCCCTTGTGCTGGATTTTCTACTTTTCCCCATTTAAAGTCATAATACGCCGTATTCTTTTGAACAATCTTATGTAACTCTTGTGGAGAAATTGTTTCTTGTAAAACAGTGTCTTTCACGTACATCATCCTTTTCTTATTTCTATATACAGGTATTGTATATGTACAAAAAGAAGGAATCTAACAAAAAGTACATATATTTCATAAAAACGAGCGGAAATCGAATATATTCCGACAATTATCCGTTTATTATTTAATTTTACTTTAAAATATATTAAAATACTTATGAATTATACGTTTAATACACCAAGTTAAATGTTTTGTATGTTCACAAAAAAAGATGCCCCAAAATCATTTGGACACATCCTACTCCTATTATATAAATTACTATTATGGTATGGTCTAACCTAAAATCTCGACTTAAAAGACTTCACAAATTAACTTTCTACTATTTAAAACATACTTCCACTTACACAACTAATAAATAATCTATCATTAATTTCCTCAATTGATACAATAAAATCTACTTCAACTATATTTTTAGGCAGTTTCATTATTCTTAAATTCCACCTTTTTTTCATATTCATCTAAGAAAATTGTAGCATCATCATATTTAAAAAACTCGACCCAAGCGTCAAAAAACTGACAAATCGGGTCTATTATGTCTGTTTTTTCTTGAAACAAAATACGCTCATCTATACTAAGTATTATTTCTCCAGTATTTTCTATCGGCAGTTTATGTAGTTCCATTTGAAAATTTTTCATGATTCCTCCCCTTCTTGATTATATTGAAATACTATTTTTATTTATTCCACACTACCCTTCACTTTCTCAATAACATCTTCTATACGTTCCGCTATACATTCTATCTCCCAATCACCCTCACCGTGCAAAGCTGTATAAACCGGGCATTTTTCATCATTACTATCTACAAAGATTGGATCACCGAGATACGAATCTATTCCAATTACAATCCATCCCTCTTTCCAATCTCCTTCTTCATTCCCGGTTAAGCTTTGCCCTTCTTCATCAAAGCTATAACCAAGTTGTCCTTCTTCTATTTCTTCACTATTAAACAATTCTATCGTCATAGGTTCAGATTCATACTCTAGCTCAATTTCATTATCCTCAGCACGATCTACATATTCTAAAAGTTGTTTAATTTTATTATGGTTATTCATGATATCTTCTCCATTCTCTCTTAAAATAATCTAGCTTTAGGCATACTATAATATATAAAATAAAGTTCATAAAACTACTATTTCAGGTGATTAAATATGAAGTGCATAGTTTGGACAGAAGATGTTTTTTCACAAAACTTCACTACGTTCCATATTGCATAATGTTTCACATGAAACTATCCACATTCCGGATCACCTTTCTACCATTTCCGACTGGTTTCAAACGTGGGCTTCTTATGAAAACTTAACAAAAATAAATATACATTCCATTACTCCGTTACTAGCCGTCGTTCCAATATTATAAGAAAAAGCGTTTCTGCTTCTTACCTGTTTTTCTTTCTACAAATTAAAACAGTACGAACAAGCTAATCACTATTTACAGCAATATTCACATTGCTCTGTGCATCTTAATAACGAGAAAAAAGAAAAAGTATTCTTTCATGAAGTTGATATGTATATGAAAAAACTAGTAGAAAGCACAATGTAAATGTACATTGTGCTTTCTACTAGTCCTTTATCACACTTTTTATATTTCCTCCTACAACTACCAAGTAATATTCATTTCTTCAAATGACGCTTTACTCACTTCTAACCTTTCACTACCCTCCGTCCCAATCATTGCTACTTCCTCTTTAGACAACTTAATTTTCTCGTTTGGATTTTGGATTTTTCTCTCATACACGAATTGTAAAAGTTCTATTTGTTCCGCTGTCAGTTCATACTCTTCTTCCAGTCTTTCAATTGCTGATTCCGTATCAAGTAATGGAATTTCTAATAAAAATCCACCGTGCTCTTCCATCTCTTCAAATGGATCAATTGAATACGCACCACTATCCTCAATCCAAAATGCAGTTGTAATAAAAGGAACTGTTTCGCCTTCTACTTCTTCTAATACGTATTGAAGTGCTTCCTCTTTCGCAATGTCTATTACTTCCAAAGGTGCCCCTTCAAAATAATTTGCCGCATCAATCCACTCTTCAATTCTCTCGCTATTCACATCTTGCAGACATACGATCGTATAATCCGGATGAAACGTAATTGTCCCTCTTCCGCCTTGACTATCTTGCATATTATAGTTAAACCCATCCCATGAACTTTCATGCGAGAAATCAGGAGCATGTGCTACAAAAATTGCATCTGCAATTGACTTTAAGATACAACCTTTCCATAGTTGTTCTTTATTTATATGTAATTTATATTTACTCATCTGCTTTCCTCGTCTACATATTTTTTATATTATCTTTCGAATTCTCATTCCGTGTAAAGTACTTTTTCATTATATAACAATAGTAAAGGCATCCTTCATACAAAGGATGCTTTTACTATTTTCTCTACCATTTCCCCCTACACTCCTCAATTAAACTAAGCAAATATCTCTTCATCATATCAGCCCTTCTCCAAATAGAAAGTTTCTTCTTCTCCTTTGGATCCTACCTCATTCGCTCTACTTCTTTTAATAAAGGCTCCCATTCTTTCGCTGAGCGTTCTAACAAGTATTGCAATCCTCTATCTTTTGAAACAATTGTTTTATGATCTAACGTATATAAAATACGCCCCATCGTAACGACAGCTGATTCTACCCATTCTTCTATGAAAAACAAATAAGGACGCTTCGCTTTTTCACTCCAGTAATGTTCTACGTTATATTTCATTGTATTTACTACATCATCCCACTTTATTTGAAATGGAAGGTCTTCTACTTCTTTCCCGATAACTGTAATGCCTTGATTTTTTAATGTCCACCATGTGACCGCATTAATATCCCAATGACCTATATTCGCCTTACCATCTGCACAATACACGTACTCATTTATTTCATGATTGTATTTCCCTAAGTCAGCAAGCGGAATATACATACCGTCCATTCTTTTACCTAGCGTACTTTCACTCATTTTCTTATGCAGTTCTACAATTTGTTGTTTTTCAGCTTCATTCACGGAATCATTTAGTACTGCAACAAAATCAACATCGCTCGTTTCTATATGAAATGCACCTAGCGCAATAGAGCCGTAAACATATACTCCGACTATTTTTCCATCTAAAAAAATTTCTTTTAACCCTACTATGTACTGCTCCATTAACTGCTTTACTTCTGCTGGTAAAGCTTGTTTTATTCCATTCTCCACATCTATCCCTCCATTAAAAAAAGCCTTCGCAAATTCGCAAAGGCTTCCTGCTTTATAAATATTTCTCGATTTCCTCGTAAACATCCTTCAAACGAGGATTTCCTTCTCCAACAATCTCTCCATTCACAAGAACGACTGGATAAAATAAATCTTCTTCTACTACGCGCTCTGCGAATGCTTTTTTATCTTCATCTTCTTGTTCTTGTTGAAAATCAATATACTCGAAATTAAATTTATTTTCTTGTCCTTCATATTTACGACCAATCGCCGCTTGTAACCACTCAAACGTTTCTGTTGAAGATGGCATTCCGACGCAGCTCGCACAAATTACTTTCGTCCCATACACTTGCACATTAACCATTTCTTCTCCCCCACTTCTTGTTCTAACAGTATATTCAGATGTCTTAGTACATAAGCACATCATTTTACAAACTTATTCCATACCCCTATACTGAAAAAACACGTTGTACACATGATAAAATATTTCGACAATAAAACAAGAACAGAAAAAATAGATTTTCCCCTCTATCTTGATTATAATAAAACTGATGAAAGGAGTCGATAAAAATGGAAAACCCACATATGCAAGAACAAGTACTAGAAGTACTAGATAAATTACGTCCGTTCTTACTTCGCGATGGCGGAGACGTTGAATTAGTAGACATTGAAGAAGGTATCGTAAAATTACGCCTTATGGGTGCATGCGGAAGCTGCCCAAGTTCTACAATCACACTAAAAGCTGGTATCGAGCGCGCGTTACTTGAAGAAGTACCAGGCGTTATTGAAGTAGAGCAAGTATTTTAATTAAAAGCGGAAACGGCTCGTTCAAAATATGCCTCGGCGGAAGAAGCGAAGCCACCGAACATTTTAGCCGCTGGAGCTAGATATTAATTAAAAGCAGAAGCGGCTCGTTCAGAATCGCTTCCTAGAAAGAGACCCCAATGGGTCTCTTTTTTTATTCAAATAACACTTCTACTTTAACATCATAAAACAAAATTGGAAATCATTCTCAAAAAATGCGATAATTAATACTATATAGTGAATCGTTCACACATATAAAGTGAAACTATAATCAGTGGGTGTTTACGGGCATCCCGATTCCCACAAATAGCGGGATGAAGTAAAAAACATAGGGGGACGACACATGCCAAAAATGGGGAACACTTTTTTAACAATTCAAGAACTAGAAGAGAAAAAAGAATATTTATTAGGCCTTTCGTCCGTTATACCAACATGGAATACAAGCTATCAATTTTTATTTAAAGAAATCCAGCAAGAATTATTGAGTAAAGTAAATGAAAAAATCGAAAGAAATCAATTCATTTTAAATATATGTGCAGATCAACAGGTAGGAGCATAATGTATTACATACAATTGCGGTATAAAAAAGAGACCTCAATCGGTCTCTTTTTTATACTTTTAAGATAGCCAATCTAATTTTCTAATCCCTAACTTATCAATTGGCAAACGAAGTGATCCATAAAAATTCCTCATAAATTGCTCAGAGCGGTTCACATCATGTAAAATAGCTTCTAAGCGATCTCTATATATACTTTTTTGTTCTTCGTTCCCAGTTTGATAATATCGTTCGACCGTTTCAAAATAGTGGAGCGGGAACAGGAGCCTTGCAAATAATAAGCGCCAACCAAATGAGGATAGCGAATAATTGCGTTCATAATCTGTAACAAATTGAACGATTGTTTGCTCCCAGTCTTTCTTCTTTTCAATCATCATATAGCGAATCAATTCTGCTATATCTCGAGTGGGATGATCATACACCCACTCAAAAGGAAGTTTTAGACGCTTCGTTTGATGCCATAATAAAGGTGTAAATCGCTCCTGGCAAATTGTTGCCGCATCGGTCATTTGTGGCGTATCATCCATCTCTGTATCGACAACATACTGAATTGCATTTTCCGCAACTCCTAAATAATACGGGAAGGATTCGATAAACAATTGATCGAATACGTCTGTAGGGTGGTTCATCACTTGTGATTGCCAAAATTTCTCTAATTGATCGAGCCTTTTTTCCCATAACGCTTTCCATTCACCAATGCGGCTTAATTGCTCAATTTCTTCTGGAAAGAATGCACCTCGTTTATGGAATATAGAAAGCTCACTTCCTAATGACATAGCATGTCGTTCTAACGTGCGCATACCTTTTAATAAGCAGTAATTTTGTTCTTCTATCTCACTTACATAGTAGCCGTGTATAGTCGGAACGAAAGTCGCTACAGTCATATCCCCTTGCTGGTTCATATAGTCACTGAGCTTTTTCATCTCTACAAGTACTTCTTCCTCCATTTCTCCAATTGGAACAAGTACATAAATTTTGTTGCGAATCCAAAAGCTTTTATAGGGGCCAAGGGGGATTAATTCTTTAACATGCATGTGATAATGCTCATAAATATGCTGAATCATCGCAGTCGCCACCTATGGTTTTTCTTTATATATATGAGCTTGTGCTCGCCTTTCATTCCTATGCACATGATAAAGCAACGAAACGTATACAAATACTAAAAAGAAAAAAAGGTGATAAACATGAAAGAATCAAATCAACTACAAGAAAGAGCATTACAACTATTACAAGAACGCGGTGTAACAATTGACGATATTGCTGAACTTGTTCATTTTCTTCAAAAAAAATATCATCCAAATTTAGAGATGTCAGAATGCCGTTATAACGTTGAGCGTGTATTATCAAAACGTGAAGTACAAAACGCACTAATTACTGGTATCGAACTCGATGTCCTTGCTGAAAAAGGAATGTTAAGTGCGCCGTTACAAGATATCGTAAAACGTGATGAAGGCTTATACGGAATTGATGAAGTTATCGCACTTTCTATCGTTAACGTGTACGGCTCTATCGGTTTCACGAACTTTGGATATATCGATAAATTAAAACCTGGTATTTTAGAATACTTAAATGATAAATCAACTGGCAAAGTGCATACATTCCTTGATGATATCGTTGGCGGAATCGCTGCCGCTGCTTCAAGCCGTTTAGCGCACCGAGCTGATCACTCGGAATAATAATAATGCTTTCTAGACCGTCAGTTTTATGCTGACGGTCTTTCATATTCCATGAGCATAAATTCTCTTCCGCGGCTCAAAAAGATAGGTCCTTGCTGAAAACCTATATTTTTATATAGCGTAATTGCTCTTGTATTAAATGTTGCTACACTTAATCGAAACATTTTTGCATTAAACTCTTTCGTGGCAAACGCTATTCCAGCTTTGAAAAATTCTTTCCCCATTCCTTTCCCTGTTAACGCCGGCTTCATACCAAGTCCGATATCAATCAGATTTTCTCCACCATATAAATTAGCATCTCTTCCCCCTGGTACTTGTGCATTTTCCCCAAAACAAAAATAGCCGATGAACTCTCCTTGATCGTCACAACAGCCATAATACGTTCCATCTAATAGCTCTTCTATCACTTCTTTCTCGCCTGAAAAACTATATAAATTATATGGTTCCTCGTACGTCCACGTATTTATCTCATTTGCTTCTTCTACCGTTAACTTATGTATATCCATCCTTCTCTCTCCTTATCAATTGTTCTATATACTCATTCATTCTCCGCACCTTATTTCCCTCTAATTGAAATATGCAGAATTGCATGCACACAAACATTACACAAATGGTACAATTTATTTGAATCGCTGTTGCTACACTTCTTGATTAAAGAAAAGGCGTTAAAACGGAAATTAGCGTCTTATCGAACTCAAGCAATTGACACATTTTGTCATCATAAAAGACACTCGAAAGAGTGTCTTTTTTCTATATTTCATAAGGACTTACTCATTCCCCAAAATAAACGCATAAAATAATGTAACTCTTTACACGCATGAATCCCTTTCTAAAAGTTGTGAAGTACGTTACGGGAGATTCAAAATAAAAAGCACTCTGACTAGAGTGCTTTTCACTTTAAAACAAGGAGGTTACATATATGGATAGTACTCTCGTATTTAACTTCGGTATTGGTATTGTCATCATTTTATTTGTCTTCTTTGTTCTTTGTATGAGCGGGGTATAGCAATCTTTTATGCCGATAATTCCTTTAAAGTATCACTTAATTTGAACTTTCTTAATTGTAATGAAGCAATCATCGCTGCCCCTGCTCCAAGCACCACACTAGCAAAAGCTAATATGCAAACTTGATTATACGGAATAATAATAACCGTTAACTCTAAGCTTGATAACACGATATAGCTAAACAAAATCCCACCAAAAATGCCGATACAACCAGCTATCGCTCCAAGTAAAGTTCCCTCTAATAAAACGATCCGTCTCATTTGCTTCGGAATAGCTCCTACCGCACGAATCATACTAATTTCAGCACGTCTTTCATGTAAACTTGAGACAATCGCATTCATTAACCCTATACCAGAAATAATGAAAACAATTACAACTAACAAGCGAATTAACATCATCATTTGCGATAATAACTGCTCTTGTTCTTTCAATAAATCATAACTGTTTATAACTTCTACATTCTCTTTATTCTTTGTAATTTCTTTTACTTGCTTCTTAATCGCTTCAAATGATTGATTAGAATTAGTCATAATTTGAATTGCTTCATATCCTTGTACGTGAAACTTATCGCGAGCCCATTGTTCATTTACGAAAACATCTGATCCTCTTAACCTTAATCCTTGCTCAATAAT
Source organism: Bacillus sp. EKM202B (assembly GCF_011066025.1). Taxonomy (NCBI): domain Bacteria; kingdom Bacillati; phylum Bacillota; class Bacilli; order Caryophanales; family Bacillaceae; genus Bacillus; species Bacillus sp. EKM202B. Next base: position 49,319 of record NZ_JAAMNK010000005.1, read on the forward strand.
CGAAACGACTTTAATCGTTTGTTTTTCTTTTCCCTTTCCTTGTACTTCAAACGTATCATGCAACTGAAGCCCTAATTTTTTAGCCGTTTCCTTCGTAATGACTCCCTCACCATCTTGTAATGGCTTATTTAAATCTTTTCCTTCAATCACCTTCGCTCTCGTTACTTTTTGATACGCGACAATATCATTTCCCACAACTTCCATCAAATCAGGTTCAAAATCATTTTTCCTCGCATGTTCATACCACTCTTGATTCGCTTTTTTAAAGTCATAATTCACAAGCTTTGCTGTAAAGTCTGTAGCATTCCCAACACTCGCCTCTACACCGTCAATTTTTCTAACCTTCTCCATCCAACTAAACGGTAATGTTTCTATTCCTTGCGACTCTACCGGAATTCTTACTACTAAGTCCGCTGGTAAATGTTTTTGTAATCCTTTTTTCATACCTTCATACATAGAATTTACATACATCGTTCCAACAAGTGCTAACATAAAACCAAATGCTAATATAGCAACGGACACAGCCGCCTTATTTCGATAACGAATGACATTTCGGCTACTAATCGTCGTTTCAATTCGTAATATCATTTGAAGTGGTTTTGCAATCACTGGTGCTATCATCCGAATAAATAACGGAATCGCAAATAACAAACCGACCGCAAATAACAGCGCACCTATCGCACTTGGATTAAAACCGATATACCGCTCTAATACGTTACCCGTTAGTCCAATAACAGTACCAATAATTAAAATGCTACCACTAAAAGCACTCCACCTTTTTTCTTTTTTCTCATTACTAGGAAGACCTGGCCTAAGCGCTTGAACTGGTGGAATCTTTCTAACCATGAAGGCTGGTATAATAGCCCCTATAATAGACATAACAATTCCTAGTAAAAACGTAATGAGTAAAATCTCGCCTGAAATCGAGAATGATTCTTTCCCTGCCCCCTCAATATTCACCCATTTATTAATAAATGATGCAGCGATTGTTTGCGTACCTGCTCCAAGAATAACTCCTGCTAGCGATCCGATTGCCCCAATACATAAAGCCTCTAATAAGACGACTAATATAATTTGATTTGGATTACTACCGAGTGCACGTAATAATGCCCATTGCTTAAATCGACTTCTGACAGATAAGAAGAAACTTCCCATTATTAAAAGAGCTACAACAAATAAGGCAATACCACCTAAACTAAAAATTAATGGCTTCATTACATTTAGTCGTTCAAATGCCTTATCTACATAAGTACGTTGGTCCACCTTTATATTTTCTATCTTCTTATTTACATCAAGAGCAATCGCTCTCTTCACATTTACATCGGCTGTTTTCACTTGAACGAGATTAAACTGATTTAGTAGATTTAATTCTTTTTGAAGCCAATGGATGGGAAAATAAGCCCCATGCCCCATTGCCGCCATTAACGGTGGATTTAAAATACCGACGACTTTCACAGTCTTTTCTCCATGCTGTGGGAATGGCAGTTTAATTGTATCTCCCACCCGTATATTTTCACGGTCTGTATACCCTTTTGTTAGTGCTACTTCAGCCCCTTCTTTCGGATATCGACCTTCAAATATTTTATAAGAATGTATTTCTGGAGAATCTTGCTCAACACCCCAATAGGACGGTTTTCCCGATAACTCTTTATAGTGTGGGAAAGGATATGGTATAAGTACTTTTGATATTTTTTCAGCATTTTCTAAGCCATCTATTCCTTTTAAACTTTCATTATTTAAATACATATCATTTTTTATATAGCCAAATTGTAAATTATAATCTCCATACCGACTTACTACTTGTTCCTTCACACTTTGCTCTACTGATTGATTGCCTAGCAATAACATCGTCGCTAACATAACACCTAAAGCTGCACCGAGGGCAATCAACATATTTCGCAACCAATTTTGTTTCATCGATTTTACCGCATACTTAATTACCCATCGCATCACCTTTACCTCCTACTTTAAAGTGACGATTCATAATCTCTTGAATGTGGATAACTTGTTGCGGGATATTTCGAAATTTCCATCCTTTACTTTCAGCATGCTCATGAATCACCTCACCATCTAATAAGAAAACGACTTTATCAGCATGGGCCGCTACGAACGGATCGTGCGTTACAATGACAGCTGTTTGCCCTAATTCATCACATGCATTGCGAAGTGCCGCAATAATATTTTTGCTGTTTTCTGAATCTAACGCCCCTGTTGGCTCATCAGCTAATATAATAGCTGGCTCATTTGCAAAGGCTCTTGCTATCGCAACCCTTTGCTGTTGCCCACCTGATAACTGTGCTGGTAAATGCTTTTCTTTTCCTTTCAATCCAACGAGTTCTAATAAACGATTTGCTGTCACCGTTGCCTTTTTTTGCGAAACATTATCTAATAATAAAGGCAACCCTACATTTTCCTCCGCATTAAACACTGGAATTAAATTAAACTGTTGAAAAATAAAACCGATTTTATGCCTTCTAAATAAAGCGAGCTCTTTTTCTTTTAATGTTGAAATCTCCGTACCATCAACTCGAATACTACCTACTGATGGAATATCTAATCCACCTAACAGCTGAAGTAAGGTCGTTTTCCCCGATCCACTTGCCCCCATAATACAAACAAAATCTCCTTTTTGAATTTGAAGATTAATATCTTTTAAGATCTTTACTTTACTATCTCCAATATCAAACGATTTTTCTAACCCTTCAATTTCAATAATATTCATCCCGATATCCCCTTCTCTCTCTATTTACCAATCTATATATTCTATTCAAAAATGCAAAATCCCTACTATTTTGTATTTTTTTGTCACATACTAACATTTATATTAACCGGCATTAAGTGCCCGATTAGTGTAAGCAAATAATCAGTGCGGGATGGATAGCCCCCACCGATTAAAATTTCACTCTATTTCTCACGTCAGAAAAGTTGACTCTCGCAACGAAAGTAACCATAATAGTTACACGAATATATAAAAACTATTCACATATCCACAAGTAGGAGGAAGAACAATGAAACATGTAATCGTTTATGCACACCCGAATACAGAAAGCTTTAACCATGCAATTTTAGAAACTGTAAAAAGTGAATTAGAAGGAAAAGGTCATGAAGTACACGTTCGTGATTTATATGAATTAAACTTCAATCCAGTATTAGGTGCTTCCGATTTCATCTCATTTTCCCAAGGAAACACACCAGAAGATATTAAAGAAGAACAAAAGCATATCACTTGGGCTGATAGTATTACATTCATTTACCCAGTTTGGTGGGCAGGTCTTCCTGCTATTTTAAAAGGATACGTTGACCGTGTATTTAGCCACGGCTTCGCTTATGCTTACGGTGAGAATGGTATTGAAAAATTATTAAGCAGTAAAAAAGGATTGTTATTATCTACGATGGGAAATTCGGAAGAAGTATACACAGCAGGCGGTATGTTTGATGCAATGAAAAAAACAGCAGATGTTGGTATTTTTGAATTTACAGGCATTGAAACACTTGAGCATACATTCTATACAAGTGTTCCTTCTGTGGATGACAGTGTGCGTAAACAATATCTTGAAGAGGTTAAAGATGTTGTGAATCGTGCATTTTAATAAAAAAACTCCGGCTTTAACAACCGGAGTTTTTCATTTCATCATTAATTTCGGAATATACCTTTGAAGAATGCTTTCTAATTCATTCATATCTTCCTGTCTAATAAGTAAATTCACATTGTCATTCATTTTTTCTCGCCCGCGATATAAAAATATATTTTCTTTTGGATTTTCCCATGTTGATGTTTTATAGCCTTTCAATTCTTCGTATGAATAAAAGTTTAATCCGTCTACTACACCTTTTTCATATATTTTTACACTTTTAATAAGATGGATGGCTATTAAAGTCATAAAACAACTTGCTACAGCATAACTACCTGACTGAATGAGAAACTGTTCAAGTGTGCCAATATCACCACTTACATATTGAGCATATATATACATACATTGTCCAATGAAATATGCTGGTCCAAGTAATGCAACCCAACGTCTTTTCACCCGAGGATACATTGCAATGAGTTTTCCTGCGCTTTTTTTCATTTCATTTATTTTATATATCTTCCATAGAATAAAAAACAAAACACATAATGTAAAAACAAACATAATACATGACATCCAGTACATTCTTATTCTCTCCCCCTTACATCATTACATTTAAATTTTACATTTTATATACTTATAGTACATATGCAATTGTGCATAAAAAAACAGGTAACCTCTTCCGGTTACCTGCATTTCATTACATCTTCTCAATCCACTCCGTCAAGTTATGCACAACTTGCGTCGGTTGAACTTCGTATTCTGTTAATTTCTCCACAGTTGTGACTCCAGTGTGGACAAGAAGGGTATGCATACCAGCATTTACTCCCGCTAAAATGTCCGTATCGTAGTTATCCCCAACCATTAATGCCTCATCTTTTCCTATGCCAAGCACTTTTAATGCTTGTTCCATAATGATTGATTCTGGTTTTCCAATAAAGATTGGCTCCACACCTGTTGATACTGTAACAACTGATGTTAATGAACCGTTACCTGGTAATAATCCACGCTCAGTTGGAATAGCAATATCTCCATTTGTAGAAATAAACGTTGCACCGTTACGTACAGCAAGACATGCTTTTGCTAATTTTTCATATGTGATGTCGCGATCTAAACCAACAACAACGAAATCAGGGTTTTCATCCACAAGTTCAAATCCTTTTTCCACAAGAGCATCATGTAAGCCTTCTTCACCAATCATGTATACAGTTGCATCTTGTTTACGTTCATAAATGAAATTCGCTGTCGCCATACTCGTTGTGAATACTTGCTCTGCTTTCGCTGGAATATCGAAACGAACAAGTTTTTCTGCAACTTGTTCTGGTTTACGAGTTGAGTTATTCGTAACGAATAAATACGGAATGCCGCGCTCTCCTAATGCTTTCACGAAGTCGCTTGCTTCTTCAATTTGTTCTTCACCACGATACATCGTACCGTCTAAGTCAATTAAATAACCTTTATACATCTATTATGTCTCTCCTTCTATGCTAGAGTTCTCATCTATCATACCACTCTTATATTACCCCCTTTTCCAAAAGAAAAAAACGCTTTACCTTAAAGCGCCCCAGAACGTTCATTTTTTCTCTTTTACTTGGTAAGAACAACTACAATCACCCTCGCACATGTTTGCTAGCGTATTTACATCTGCATTCGCAAATAAACGCTTATACATCTCTTTTTCATCTGCACATACTTGCGGGAATCTCTCTGCAATTTCCTTTAACGGACAGTTTTGCTTTTCAATTACGAAAGAGTTCTCTCCATCTCTCTTTATTTGAACCATATAACCATTTTTCTCTTGCATTGCTGCTACCTCTTGTACTTTATATGCTAAGTTCTTTTGATTACTGATTCTCTTTTGCAATTTTTCTTCCATTCGCTTCGTTCTTTCTTTCAAAACGTAACGAAGTATTTTTTCATCGCCCATTCGAGCTAAATCTTCTAGCATATCAATCGCAAATTGCTTATATTCTTTCGGGAATGTATCTTCTCCCTTTTCACTTAACCCATACAAATAAGTTGGTCTTCCGACATGTTGCCTGACCATCTTAGAATAAATGAACCCATCTTTCTCAAGATTACTTAAATGTCTTCGGATCGCCATTTCTGTAATCTCTAAAACGTCAGCTAATTCTGCTACCGTATGCTCTCCCTTTACTTTCAACAATTGGACAATCTCGTCTTTCGTAGTACGTGCTTCCCCCATGCTTTACCCTTCTCCCTTCTCCCTTTTCCCTTTTCTTTCTCACATACAATATAAGATCCCCAAAAGGTATTCCCGGGGATCTCATAAGCATAATTATTCTGGTACAAATGCAGATACAGGCCCTAATTCCTTCTCTAAATAACTGCGAATATTTGCCGGGTAGTTCTCTACCACCGCAATATGTTTTTGAATCGTCTTATATAATTCATCATGATTCATTTGAATATAATCTTGCGTAAGCATTCTTCGAAGAAGGATAATTTCTTTCATTCCTTGTCCTTCTTCTGCACTTATCACTCGCTCATCCATTAAAATATCGATAATATCTTCATAGCTTCCTGGATCGCGCATAATAAATCCATCAATCATCGCATTCCCTACATCTAATATAGTATCAATCATAAGATGGGCTATGCGCTCTAATGCATAAAATTCAAACTCGGTTTCATATATCTTCTTCTCTTGAAATGTATTTGTTGCTCGTTCTAAACATACTAGCATTTGTTCTATTTTTTTTCTGTCTACGAAGTACATTCATGTCACCTACCTGGAAATTAAAGCATTTACATTTTAATTGTAACGCTTTCTTCTGAAAAAATCGACAATTTTTCGAATTCACCTTTTCTCCGTTATTTGTTATAGTTATATTTGTATGATTTTTGAAATTGGAGGAATGAAATCTTGGAACGTGAACTCGCACTAGAAATTGTCCGTGTAACAGAAGCAGCAGCATTAGCATCCGCACAGTGGATGGGCCGCGGAAAGAAAAATGAAGCAGATGATGCAGCAACTACAGCTATGCGTGATATGTTCGACTCAGTAAACATGGCAGGTACAGTTGTAATTGGTGAAGGAGAACTTGATGAAGCACCGATGTTATATATTGGTGAAGAACTAGGAACAGGTAACGGTCCAGAAGTAGATATAGCCGTTGATCCATTAGAAGGTACAAACATCGTTGCAAAAGGTCTTGCAAACGCAATGGCAGTTATCGCAATCGCAGATAAAGGAAACCTTCTTCACGCTCCTGATATGTACATGGAAAAAATCGCGGTTGGTCCAAAAGCAGCTGGTAAAATTAGCTTAGATGATCCAATTGAAAAAACAATTGAAATTGTAGCAGAAGCTAACAATAAAAAGATTCGTGATCTAACAGTTATCATTCAAGAACGTGAACGTCATCAAGATATTATTGACCGTGTTCGTGCAAAAGGTGCACGCGTGAAATTATTTGGTGATGGCGATGTTGGTGCATCAATCGCAACAGCACTACCTGGAACAGGTATCGACTTATTCGTAGGTGTTGGCGGAGCTCCAGAAGGCGTTATTTCTGCAGCAGCATTAAAATGCCTTGAAGGTGAAATGCAAGCTCGCTTAGTTCCAATGAACGAAGAAGAAGAAGCTCGTTGTCGTGAAATGGGATTAGAAGATCCTCGTCAACTTCTTATGTTAGATGACTTAGTATCTGGTGATGATGCAATCTTCTCAGCAACAGGTGTTTCTGCTGGTGAGTTATTAGACGGCGTGAAATTCCTTGGCGGAGATTTAGCTGAAACATATTCTATCGTTATGCGTTACAAAACAAGAACAGTACGTTTCATTAAAACGCATCACCATTTAGATCATAAACCACACTTAAACTTAGATATTTAATAAAGGAGCCATGTGTATGGAAGAACGTTTCTTTCTGTACGACGATACTGTCGCTACAAAAACTCGTTTCGTTAGCTTTATGGGAGAAAATGAGCGTCATGATTTAGCGCTTTTATACTCCGATCGTCATTACGGTAAAACAATTGTCCTTGATATGCAGAGCAATAAATTTGCAATCATCGGTCCTGACGATTTAAACGAACCAGGCTACTTAGAGCACGCATTTTCTATGACTGAAGAAATTGCAGAAGAATTACGCTCATTTTTATTTGAACTTATATAACTTATCTCAAACACCAGCTATTTTAGCTGGTGTTTTTTCACTGTAATTATTTTGAATTTTCAATCTCTCGTGGTATACTTATGTACAAATCTATTTGGATAGAAAGGACGTTATCTACGTATGCCAACATTTACTTTGTAATGGACCAGCAATTGGATAGCATTACTCTCAAAAAAGCACCGTGCTTTTTCAAGGGAGTAGTCTGCCCATTCCCATTACAAAGGAACGTAACGCATCTGTAGTATGATGTTTACGGAGGTTCCTCTTTGGGGAACCTCCTTTTATTTTTGTCTACTTCTCATGTCTTCATACTACAAGACATCCAAATAGCTGTATTACGTTCCTTTACCACTACTATAAGAGGTGAAGGAAAATGCAGAAAGTACAACTTTCTTGGAGTTTATATGAAAATCAGCAAAACACAATCGAAAAATATTGTAAAAATTGCGGACGTAATACCCTATTTACTGATACGAATATTCGCAGGCATAACGCCAATGGAAAAAACATATACCGCTTTGCCATTTATAAATGCCCGAACGATCATACGTGGAATCAAAAACTGCGCATTTATAAATCATTTACTGATCATGTGGAAACAATCGATATGATTCAGCAAGACCAAACAGAAACGACTACTACCATTTCTATGACACAACATAAAGAAAGTGGCATAGTTGAAATCACGATTGTATTAGACATCGTTTTTGGCTCCCACCGAATTGATAAAGTGTTATCCACATATATTTCAGATTGGAGCCGTACTACCATTGTGGATAAAATTAAAAGTGGGGATATTCAATTGAACGGACAACAAATGAAACCAAATAAACAACTCTCTGAAGGCGATTATATTTCAATTTGTTTATAAGGAGGTGCCTCATGCTAAACGTGAGAAAAGGTACGATGGATTTATTAGAAGGATTAGATAGAATGTATACAGAATGTAAAAAAGCGCTCTTACAAAATCAAATTTACCAATGGGATGATTCTTATCCAGCTCGAGAACATATTTCCTATCACTTAGAACAAGATGAACTCTATTGCTTGTTTGAGGATGATTCACTCGTTGGTGCTGTCGTGTTAAACGAGTGGCAGTCTCCCGAATATAAACGAATTGATTGGTCAGAAACAGACGGACGCTTTCTTATCGTCCACTCTTTCGTTATCCATCCTCTCTCGCAAGGAAAAGGATATAGTAAAGTACTTTTATCTTTTTGGGAAAGTGAAGCAAGACGGAAAGGTTACAATGGCATACGCCTAGATTGCTTTACTCGCAATCCGGTTTCATTAAGTCTATATGAAAAAAACGATTATATTTGCCGAGGTGCTGTTTATTTTGAAAGTAAACAGCCTCCTCACAACTGGTATAATTGCTATGAAAAAATCCTCTTACAATCGTAAGAGGATTTTTTTATTTCTTCACTTTTCGTAATACGAAGTGTGCACAACCGAAGTTACAGTACTCGTATAAATACTCTGATAAAGTACTAATTTTCGTATCATATGTCGCACGTTGGTTACTATCATCAAAGAATCCGCGCAATCTAAGTTGCTCATATCCCCAGTCTCCAACGATATAATCATATTTATTTAAAATTTCTGCATAGCGCTCTTTAAATGCTTCTTCACTAAAACCGTCACGAAAGTTTTTAATTACTTCGTACTGAACATTATTAATGCTCACCGTAGCATGAATTTCTTGCTTTTGCTCCATCATTAACTTCCTCTCTAAGCATTCTTCTTTTTATCGTATCACAAAGCATAACAACCAACAATTTCAAATACAAAAAATTGCAAATTAGTACATGCTATGGAGAAGGAGGTGATACATCGTGAAAAAACAAATTTTACTTTCCCTTCTCACTCTTTCCCTATTTGCAGGCTGCCAATCAACGAATAAAGCCGAAATGGAACGTGAGGAAGGAAGCCGTGTTCTTGTTTCCAACAAAAACGACATGTATCATACGGAAAATACAAATACACGATTAACGAGAGTCGGTTATTCATCTAAACAAAAGCATGAAGTATCTAACAAACAAGTAGGGGCCATTAACCGTGAGAAAGTTGCTGAAATGATTACAAGCATGACAGTCAAACTTCCTGACGTTACAAACGCTGCTACGCTCGTTACCGATGATGAAGTATTTGTTGTATACCGTGCAAACACAACGGATCCGAAACTCGTAGCGGATCAAGTATATAAAGCTGCTTTGTCCATCGTTCCTCGCTATTATAAAGCATATGTATCGACAGACCAAAAGTTGATTTCTCAAATTCAAGGACTGCAATCTGGTGCATTAAATGATACAGAATATACGCAAAGCCTCGATATGTTAAAACGGGAAATGAGTAAAAATCCTCATTTGAACAATACAGAGGATCAGACTTTAAATGATATGATTAAAAAGTAAAACAGGTGGAGAAAACCTCCACCTGTTTTACTTTTTATTTTTTATTACGATCCGCATAAACCTCCATCGCATCACACATAAACTGTGCTAACCCTTCGCCAAACTTATCAATATTTTTCGTGAAGCGCTCATCAGCGACGTACATTTGACCGAGTCCCTTGAAGGCTTCTAATGAATATTCACCAAAGTTTTGCAAGTAATCATACCATACTTTAATAGCTTCTTGTGCCTCTTTAGAATCAGGTGCACCATGTCTAAGCGCCGCTAAATTTCTGTAAATAGTATTAAACTCTTCCTGATTCTCTTTTGACATACCTTTTGCATATTCGTTCGCTTTATCTACAGCTGTATCTCCCCATCTTTCACGCGCTTCTTCTTCATATGGGTTATGGCTAAAATCAAATCCTTCAAATTTCTCTTTGTTCGTCATTTCAATCTCTCCTTTTGTATGCTGAATTGTTTTATCAATCGTCGCAATCACCTTATCTAACCTCGCACGTTTTTCAAGAAGCATTTTCTTATGAAGCTGTAATGCTTCTTCGCGATCAAATGACGGACTCATGATAATTTCTTTAATTTTCTTCAAAGGGAAGCCTAGCTCTTTAAAAAATAAAATTTGCTGCAGTGTCTCTAAATTTTCGTCAGAATACAGACGATATCCAGATTCTGTCGTCTCGTCTGGGGTTAACAACCCAATTTCATCGTAATGATGCAGTGTGCGCACACTAATTCCAACTAAATCAGCTACTTCTTTTACTCTCATTGTCATTTGTATCTCCCCCTTAATACATACGATAAAGTATGACGCAACGTTAGAGTCAATAAGTAAATTCATTTTATCCCTCTATTTGCGAGCAGTAATACCCTCACCTCAAAATTCGGGGAATAGACAACACTCCCATTGATTAAAGTTTCAATTTATCTCTAAAAGTTTCATCTCTCCCATATTTCATGCATAATAGATATGTACATATATTAGAAAGCGGTGAAAGTATGGTTTCAAATACTGTAATTGCCAGCATCATTATGCAACTCGTTGTTTCGGTTCTGGTCCCAATTATTGTACTCGTTTATTTCCGTAAAAAATATAATATTAATTGGAAAGTGGTCGGAGTTGGTGTTCTTATCTTTATCGGATTTACCCAAATTCTCGAAACACCATTTCATCTATTTATGCGCGGTAATCCAGCAATCGCTCCATTTTTAGAAAATCCATTTGTCTTCGCACTTTATGGCGGGCTAACTGCTGGTATTTTTGAAGAATTAGGACGCTTCGTTGCCTTCTTCTTCCTACTAAAAAAATATCTAGAATATAAAGATGGCTTTGCTTACGGAATTGGTCACGGCGGGATAGAATCTATTTTAGTTGGCGGATTCTCTGCATTGCAAACTCTCATATTCGCAAATGCTATTAACGATGGTAGCTTCGCTCAAATGGCAGAAAAACTACCTCAATTAAATCTTGTAAAGGACATGTTAATCGAGCAGCCTGCCTATTTTTACTTCCTTGGTAGCGTAGAAAGAATTATGGCACTCGTATTGCAAATTGCCTTTACAATGCTTGTTTTATACGCAGTAAAACAAAAGAAGTACATCTTCCTTGTATATGCTATATTATTCCACGCATTTGTAGACTTTTTCGCAGCACTTTACCAAACAAAAACGATCAACATCTTTGTTGCAGAAGGGATTACTCTTCTACTAACAATTTGTGCTCTCGTTGTGATTCGCAAAATGAAAGTGAAATTAATGAGTGTGCCGGAGTAAAAAATAACCCACCAGTTGGTGGGTTATTTTTTACTCCGCACTAACGGGCAGTAGGACTCTCACCTCAAAGTTCGGCAAATGCAGAGAAGTTAGGCGGGAGATCAACTACCCGATTGGTTCAACTAATAATCAGTGGACAAATCCCCCACTGATTAAAGTTTCACTTTATAAGGATTATCACAATGATGATAACTTTTGCCCTCTTGCAGCTCCCTCTTTGTTTCTGCATCTATAACGATATACTTATGAAACTCTTCTACTTCATTTTGAGTAAAAGAAGCAAAGAAGTACACTTGGCGATCAGGGTGAACAAAAAAATCTTGAAGCACCACTCTACTTCGACAACCGACAGCTGTTTTTTGTAGGAAAGAAAATTCTTCATCAGGCACTTCTTTAAATGAGATTTTTTTACGAACACTATATGCTACATTTTTGTATTCTTTATAAATTTTCTTATCTAACTGTTTATAAAACACATCCTCACTCACAAATGGCTTATTTCGATTACTTGGATAATCTAACTTTTGATTGGATTCTGCATATGTTGTGGATAATTGCATAAGAAAACAAATAATGAATACAATGCACATCATTTTTTCATAGTGACACCTCAATTTTTTTTATCCACATTACTTTTCCACATACTTAAATCGCTAGTCCGTTTCCAAGAAAAAGGAATTTTTTCCACATTTGTCGAAGTATATAGCGTCAACTTGAAAGATGGGGATGAATTATGAATAAAATTATTGTAATACGACATTGTTCCGCAACTGGACAAAAACGTGATGCCGAATTAACGACTGCCGGAAAAAATCAAGCTAATATCCTTGCTACATTCCTTTTAGAAAATCAGATACAAATAGATCATATTATTTCGAGCCCATTTGTCCGAGCTATCGATTCTATTCGGCCCTATGCGCTCCAAGCTAACCTATCTATCGAAGAGGATGAACGATTAGCTGAACGTATATTAAGCAACGTTCCGATGGATGATTGGATGCCAAAACTAGAATCTACTTTTACAAACATAGATATTGCCTTTTCAGGCGGAGAGTCAACAAAACAAGCGACGGACCGTGCTATATCGCTTATCCAAGACGTTTTAAAATTAAACCATACTACAACACTACTCGTTACACATGGAAACTTACTTACACTCATTTTAAAGCACTTTGATCATACGATCGGCTTTAATGAATGGAGAACTTTAACGAATCCTGATGTTTACGAAATTACAATTGGTGAACAAAGTATCATAAAGCGATTATGGGAAGCATCGTCCAAGTAGTATCCCTTTCCAAAACACTCAGTTGACGCCACGAGAAGAGACTGTATTAACAATAGAGAGGGGTATCATTCCATATGTATGAAGATGTACTTTCTTTACTACATAAAACAAATATTTCTTATGAAAAGTTTGAACACGAGCCAGTGCTTGATTATGAGACAGATCGTATCGTGCGTGAAAGACTCGGTTTGCAAGGTACTCCAAGTAAAAGCTTATTTTTAAAATCAAAATTCGGAGATTATTTCGTATTTTTTACGTTAGAGGGTACTCGGCTCGACCGAGGAGAAATGAAAGAAATAACAGGAGAAAGCTTATCACTTTGCTCTCCACATGAGTTACGAGAAAAAACTGGTTGCACCCCTGGCTGTGTAGCTCCTTTCGGTTATTCACAAGATGTAACGATTATTGTGGATAGTTCCATTTATACGTACGATAAAATTTTGATTACACCTGGTGTACCCGAATTTACAATTGAATTATCCACAGAGGAATTAAAAAAAATTGTATTCACATGCCCAAATACTGTTTTAGAGTACAAACAAAAAGAGAGCTAATGGTTAGCTCTCTTTTTTCATTATTTGGCTTCTGCTGTTTTTTCTTTTGCAGAACGTACTTGCTCGTCCGCATGATAAGAAGAACGTACAAGTGGGCCAGCTTCACAGTGGCTAAATCCTTTGCTAAGTGCAATTTCTTTAAGCTCTGCAAATTCTGCTGGTGGGTAATATTTAAGAACTGGTAAATGCTTCTTAGATGGTTGTAGGTATTGCCCAAGAGTTAAAATATCCACATTGTTTGCACGTAAGTCATCCATTGCTTCAATTAAATCTTCTCTCGTTTCACCTAAGCCCACCATAATGCTCGATTTAGTTGGAATATCAGGCTGCATTTCTTTCGCTCGACGTAAAAACTCTAATGAACGATCATATTTTGCTCTAGCGCGAACTCGGTCAGATAATCGACGTACTGTTTCAATGTTATGGTTTAAAATATCTGGTTTTGCATCCATTAACATTTTTAAGTTTTCTTCTACTCCACCCATATCAGATGGTAATACTTCGATAGACGTGAATGGGTTTTTACGACGTACTGCTCGTACTGTTTCAGCAAAAACAGCTGCTCCCCCGTCCTTTAAATCATCACGTGCAACCGCTGTTATAACGACGTGCTTTAAGCCCATTTGTACTACTGAATCTGCTACGCGTTCTGGTTCTTGTAAATCAAGCTCAGTTGGTAAGCCTGTTTTAACCGCACAAAAACGACAAGCACGTGTACAAACCGCACCTAAAATCATAAATGTTGCTGTTTTTCTTACAGCCCAGCATTCATGAATATTCGGACATTTTGCCTCTTCACAAACGGTATGAAGATTTTTAGAACGCATCATTTTCTTTAAGCCTGTATAGTTTTCATTCGTGTTTAACTTAATTTTCAACCATTCGGGCTTGCGCTTATATTCTGTTTGTTTTGTCATGGTTATCAACTCCGCACAATATGAAATAGTTTACCGTGTTCGCTTCTTTCAATGTAACATATCTATTCTAACGTATGAAAGCGATTTGCTCAAATGAAGATTCTAAGATTTTTTCCAATCGTTCCCTATAATGAAATACTCCGTATATCCCACACTAAAAAGAGTGATGTTGTGAAAGGAGTCTATTTCATGCTTCGAAAAATTTCTCTTTTGCTTTCAATTTGCTTTCTTCTCCACCAAAACATCGCTTACGGTGAAGATAATCAGCAAAGCATATACGAAAAGCGCATGGCACTATATAAAGAAACCGAGCAGTCTTCAGGCATTCCGTGGTATTACTTAGCTGCAATGGATCAATATGAAAGAAATATACGGAGCGTAAGAAAAGATATTCCGAAAAAACCAGATGCCATCATTTCCCTTTATTTCAAACCAGAAATATGGGCTGGACCTATTAATAGTAACGATACTCTCCCCCATACAATTTCTCTATTTGGCGGAATAGGTTTAGATGGTGACAAAGATGGATTTGCAAATGCAAGTAGCGACCGTGATCTTCTGCATACCGCAGCGACTATTTTAAGGAAACAAGGAACGTCAGAAGACCGTATTAAAATTATGCTCTGGGAATATTATAGACGTGCAAAAACAGTTGATTTAATTAGTGAATACGCCCGAATTTATAAACATTATGGACGTATTAATTTAGAAGGAAATGCTTTTCCTCTCCCAATTCGCAGTGACCATAGCTACCGTAGTACTTTCGGCGCTGGAAGAAGTTTTGGAGGAAGAAGAGTTCATGAAGGAACCGATATTTTTGCAGGATATGGTGTACCAGTAAGATCGACTTGCTATGGCATTATTGAGACAAAAGGATGGAACCGTCTTGGTGGATGGCGTATCGGCATTCGCGATCTGCATAATAATTACCATTATTACGCACATTTAGGCGGGTTCTCAAAAGAAATACAGCTTGGACAAATTGTTGAGCCAGGAAAAGTAATCGGATTTGTTGGTAGCACCGGTTATGGACCTCCTGGTACAGCCGGAAAATTTCCGCCCCACTTACATTTTGGCATGTATAAAGACAATGGCTATACAGAATGGGCCTTCGATCCATACATGCATTTAAGCTTGTGGGAACGCAAAGAACGAGCAAATACAAAACGATAACCGTAGCAGATTGCTACGGTTATTTTTTATCCCGCTATTTGCCCGGCAGTAAGATCCCTACCTCAAAATTCAGCGAAAGCAAAGGCGTTCGGTCGGTTGGGGATCAACTGCCCGTAAAAGCCCCCCACTGATTAAAGTTTCACTTTATATTCGCTAACTATCCGTTTTCTTTTTATCCGGTACAACAACGCCACCGCTTCCATAATAAGTAGGCACTTCTCCTTGAACAATGCGCGTTGCAATCGGAACATCTTGTTTCACTTTTATTTCTTTCGTATGAAATGGAATAATCACTTGCAACGTTACTTCCATCTCCATAACAATTTGAATCGCTGTATTATTAATCCCATGCGGCTCAATTTTTTGTTTAATATCCGTGTTTACATGACCGATTGTCGTGAAATCAATCGGAATATCTGGCCCCAGATGTCCGAGAAGCACATTATCCGTTACACGCCCAAAAGGAACTGCCATAGTCGCCCCGTTTTTTTCAGAAATACCTAGCTCCTTCAAATTCCCTTGTTCTACTTGCTGTAAATATTTTTCTATGTATGTGGTCGTTGATGTTACGATTTCATTTACTTGCTTTGTATTTAAATTAATTGTAGATACTCTTCCGTTCCGATCCGTTTGTACTTTCATTAATGAATCGACGTCGAATCCTTCATTAATTCTATCCTTTACCGCCTTCGTCATGACTGCTGTCGCCATTTTATGCGTCTCTACTTCCCCATATTTCATTAACGTTGGCTGAATGCTGTTATTCACAATCCATAATCCTTGCATTAGTAATATCACAAAAAGAATAAACGACATAAGCAGTATGTACCGAAAGGAAATAGGTCCCCTTCGAAACCGCGAATTTTTCGAACGAAATATGCTCATAAAAAAACCTCCTTCTTATATCATTTCTATGCAAGAAGGAGGGACGATATATGCTTATCTCATTTTTAATAACGCTTCTTTTCCAATCGTTCCTACTGGAATACCTAACGCTTCCGCTCCAGTCGTTACGGATTCTAACGGTGCTTCAAGAAGTTGTTCAATGGTTCTTACACCAACCGCACGGCCAGCAATAATTCCCCGATCACCTAACTTCTCATTTAAAAGACCTACATCTAATGCACCACACATAATATATCCTTTATCGCTCATTACAGCTAGCAAATTTGTCTTTGGAAGTTTTACACTAACCGCAATAAACGTATAATTATCGATTATAATTGGCTCCACATTAACCATAGTTCACACTCCTCTCTTTCTTATCTGTATGACAAGAGAAAAATGAGTGTTACAAGTAACTAGCCTATAGTTTGACGGAAGATGTATGAGTTATCAACACGTCTGTTAACACATCTCTAAGTAGTTCCGGCATATAATATTGTTTGTCAGAAAGTGTGGATAGCTCTGGGTATAAGTATCCGAATGTAAACATATCAATCGTTCCAACCGTATATATACGATCTAATTCCAGCGATTCCCCGTTAATCAATACATCTTCGAGTAAAATTTTATTCCCAGGAGTCGTATCTGGAATGACTTCTACACCAGCGTAAATCATTTTCCCCATCACTTTTCCTCGAAATCCGAATCCTTTCACCTCAAGATTCTCCATATTCGGGCGGCGTGCTTTCAAGATCACTTCTCTTAATGTTTTTCCTGACACTTTCAACGCACATGGATTAATTGGATGTGGACAAATTCTGTGAATATCTCCGCGCGTCACAACACCTTCTTCTAATCCCTCAAGAAGTACACCAGCGTTCACCATTCCAATCTCTGCACCGCACCACGTTTTCAGCGCATTTGCTAACATGTGCGAAAATGGTGTCTCATGAAACCAATCAACTGGTAATGATTCCTTTAAATGAACGACAGGCTCTGCCATGATATGCTTACTTTCTTCCTGCAGCATTTCAATTGTGGATAACGGTTTACTATAAGCACCTAACCGCTCTGTCTTAATCGCTCTACCGTCCTTCTTCAACAGTCTCTTCGTCTCTTTATCCACAGTAAGCTGCACGTGCCCAACGTAACGGCCCCACTTTTCACAACAACAAAGTAAAGTATTATTCATAAGAACACCGCGCTCAAATAAATGATGCGTATGTGCACCTAAAATAACATCTATATCATAATGCTCCGCCATATACTCATCCATGCTTTTTCCAAGGTGAGATAGGACAACTTTAATATGCGCCTCATCTTTCACTTCTTCTAAAATAGACTCTAAATGCTCGATTGGATCTTCAATGTGCCAGTCTAACATTTGATAAAACTCGGGATATGCTACCGTTAATCCAATAAAAGCAATCGTAATTCTATCTGTCGTTGTATGTAATTTATAAGGCTTTGCCCATGCTGGACGTATACCTTCTTTTTCAAATAAATTCGCGACGAGCACCTCAAATCCAGCATCATCATATAGACGATTCAAATGCTCCTTCGCTAACGTAATTCCTTCATTATTTCCAATCGTTACATAATCATATAACGCCTCATTTAAAAGCTTCGTATTGCCAAGCCCATTCGTCGCTTCCGAAATACTGTGAAAACGATCCACATGATCGCCGATATCAACCGTCAAAACGGTCTCTCCCGCTTCCTGTCTTCGCTTTTTCTCCCCTTGTACAAACCGATAAATTTGCGGCCAATTTTCAAAATGACTATGTATATCGTTTGTATGATAAAGGTGGATGATTGTTTCTTTATTTATATTCAGAGAAAAAACCTCCTCTCAATTCCTTACTGCCATTTACGCTATACGTACGCAATAATCCTGTAAATACTTTTCGTCTTTTCTTGCTATTTTACATTGTACTCGCATTATGAGAAAAAGCAAAAGATTGTCTTTTTTATATGAGAAGCTTTATTTTTTAAATCTGTGGATTCATTGGTAGAACGAGGAGTTTTCAGAAAGTTTACCGTGAGGAATTTTCCTATAAATTCTTTACTGTATTTGTCAGTATCTTAGCCTCAACTACTTTCAGTCGCCCTCTTTATGTATAAATGCTCCTTTCCTGTTTGAATGGTGCGGGGTATTCATTCCTCTTACTATGTCGTAATTTGTTGATAAGTCGATATCCCTTGTCGAATCGTCGATATATTGAAATAATCGCTGATATATTCCGAGTTATGGTCGATATATTTGAAAAATCGCTGATATATTTAACTGAACACCCACCTAGGTATCCTCTACCAAACCAAGACAAATCCGCAAAACAAAAAAGCGCCCTGCACAGCAGGGCGCTTTCTTGATACATATATTAACCAATAGAACCTTCCATCTCAAACTTGATTAGGCGGTTCATTTCAACTGCGTATTCCATTGGAAGTTCGCGAGTGAATGGCTCGATGAAGCCCATTACGATCATTTCTGTAGCTTCTTGCTCAGAAATACCGCGGCTCATTAGGTAGAATAATTGTTCTTCTGATACTTTCGATACTTTCGCTTCGTGCTCAAGTGAAACGTAATCGTTTTTGATTTCGTTGTAAGGAATTGTATCAGATGTAGATTGGTTATCCATGATTAACGTGTCACACTCGATGTTAGAGCGAGAGTTTTTCGCTTTTGGTCCGAAGTGTACGATACCACGGTAAGTTACTTTACCACCATGCTTCGCAATCGATTTAGAAACGATTGTTGAAGAAGTGTTTGGTGCTAAGTGAATCATTTTCGCACCAGCATCTTGGTGTTGGCCTTTACCAGCAATCGCGATAGATAACGTTAAACCACGAGCGCCTTCGCCTTTTAAGATAACTGCTGGGTATTTCATCGTTAATTTAGATCCGATGTTACCGTCAATCCATTCCATCGTTGCGTTTTCTTCACAAACCGCACGTTTTGTAACTAGGTTGTATACGTTGTTCGCCCAGTTTTGGATTGTTGTATAACGGCAATATGCATCTTTCTTAATGATGATTTCTACTACCGCACTGTGAAGTGAGTTAGTCGTGTAAACAGGTGCTGTACAACCTTCTACGTAGTGTACGTGTGCGCCTTCGTCTACGATGATAAGCGTACGCTCGAATTGTCCCATATTTTCAGAGTTAATACGGAAATACGCTTGAAGTGGTGTATCAACTTTAATACCTTTTGGAACATAGATGAATGATCCACCAGACCAAACTGCAGAGTTTAATGCAGAGAATTTGTTGTCTGTTGGTGGGATTACTTTTCCGAAATGCTCACGGAAAATATCTTCGTTCTCTTTTAATGCGCTATCTGTATCTTTGAAGACGATTCCTAGAGCTTCTAAGTCTTCTTTCATGTTGTGGTATACAACTTCAGATTCGTACTGTGCAGATACACCAGCTAAATATTTTTGCTCTGCTTCAGGAATACCTAATTTATCAAATGTCGCTTTAATTTCATCAGGTACTTCATCCCAAGACTTCTCAGATTTCTCAGATGGTTTTACGTAGTACGTAATTTCATCGAAATCTAAGTCATTTAAGTCGCCGCCCCATTGTGGCATTGGCATTTCATAGAACTTATCCAGTGATTTTAAACGGAAGTCTAACATCCACTGTGGTTCTTCTTTCATACGTGAAATCTCTTCAACGATTTCTTTTGTTAAACCGCGTCCAGCACGGAAAATCGAAACGTCTTTGTCTTTGAAACCATATTTGTAATCGCCGATATCTGGCAGTTGCTTCGCCATGTTGGTGTGTCCCTCCTTAGATAACCTCGTTTTTAGGAACCTTTAACATTACTTATCTTCGTTTAAGCCCTTTTCTAACGCTTTCCACGCTAATGTTGCACATTTAATACGTGCAGGGAACTTGCATACGCCTTGTAATGCTTCAATATCTCCTAAATCGATGCTGTCATCGTACTCTTTTCCTAGCATCATGTCAGAGAAAATTTTAGAAAGCTGAAGTGCCTCTTCAATTTTCTTACCTTTTACTGCTTGTGTCATCATGGAAGCTGAAGACATTGAGATAGAACATCCTTCTCCTTCAAACTTCGCTTCTTGCACAATACCTTCTTCTACTTTCATCGTAAGTTGAATACGATCGCCGCAAGTTGGATTGTTCAAGTTTACTGTAACACTATCTTCTAGCACGCCATTGTTACGAGGATTCTTATAATGATCCATAATAACTTGACGATATAACGTATCTAAATTATTAAATGACATTTGTGAAATACTCCTTTGTCTTGATTAGCGATTCAACAAATGTATCAATTTCTTCTTTTGTATTATATAAATAGAAGCTCGCACGTGCTGTTGAAGAAGCTTTCAGCCACTTCATAAGCGGTTGTGCACAGTGGTGTCCTGCGCGAACCGCAATACCTTCTACATCTAATACTGTCGCTACATCGTGAGGATGTACGTCTTCAATATTAAATGTAACAAGACCAGCGCGATGCTTTGGACCATAAATTGTAACGCCATCTACTTCTGATAGTCTTTCTAAAGCGTATTGCGCTAATTCATGTTCATGCTTTTCAATATTATGAAGACCGATTTCTTCTAGGAAATCAATTGCCGCACCAAGTCCGATTGCATTACCGATAATCGGTGTACCTGCTTCGAACTTCCATGGAAGCTCTTTCCACGTAGATTCTTGTAAGTCTACGAAATCAATCATTTCACCACCAAATTCAATTGGTTCCATATTGTTTAGCAATTCTTTCTTACCATATAATACGCCGACACCTGTTGGTCCGCACATCTTATGAGCAGATAATGCGTAGAAATCACAGTTTAAATCTTGTACATCCACTTTCATATGAGGTGCACTTTGTGCTCCATCAACGATCATGATTGCACCGTTTTCATGTGCGATTGCTCCGATTTCTTTTACAGGGTTAATCGTTCCAAGTACGTTTGACACGTGCATAATAGAAACGATTTTTGTATTCGGTGTAACAGTTTGACGAACATCTTCTAAAGAAATTGTACCGTCTAGTTGAAGCGGAAGGTATTTCAAAGTTGCGCCAGTTTTCTTCGCAACTTGTTGCCACGGAATGATGTTACTATGGTGTTCCATGTAAGAAATAACGATTTCATCGCCTTCTTTTACATTTTCAAGACCATAGCTAGCCGCTACTGTATTTAATGCTGTTGTCGTTCCGCGCGTGAAAATAATCTCTTCCATTGATTTCGCGTTAATAAACTTGCGAACTTTCTCACGTGCACCTTCATACGCGTCAGTAGCTTTCGTACCGAGCGTATGAACACCGCGATGCACGTTAGAATTATATTCTTTATAGTAACGTTCTAACGTTTCAATGACTTGAATTGGTTTTTGAGAAGTTGCTGCACTATCGAAATAAACAAGTTGTTTGCCGTTCACTTTTTGATCAAGAATTGGAAACTGTTTGCGTATTTCATGAATATTCATTAGCGAACTTTCCTTTCAATTACCTCAACAAGCTGTGCTTTTACTCCTTCAATTGGAAGCTCATTTACTACAGGTGCTAAGAATCCATGGATGACTAAACGTTCTGCTTCGCGTTTTGGAATACCACGGCTCATCAAGTAGTATAATTGGTACGGATCTACGCGGCCTACTGAAGCTGCGTGACCTGCCATTACATCATCTTCGTCAATTAAAAGAATTGGGTTTGCATCTCCGCGAGCTTTCTCGTCTAACATAAGAACGCGAGAAGATTGTTGTGCATTTGATTTAGATGCACCGTGTTCAATCTTACCAATTCCGTTAAAGATAGATGTTGCACTATCTTTTTGTACACCGTGTTTTAAAATCCAACCTTCAGAGTGTTTACCGAAGTGAACAACTTTAGTTGTAAAGTTTTGTGTTTGGTTACCACGGCCAATTGTTACTGTTTTCGTATCAGCATATGAACCGTCGCCCATTAAGTTCGTAACGTTCTCTGAGATTGTGTTTCCGTCATTCATAAGGCCTAGAGCCCAATCAATGCGGCCGTCGCGTCCTACAATGCCGCGGCGGTTAACGTAAGTTGTTACGTCTTTTGCTAATAAATCAACCGCACCGAATTTCACTTGTGCGCCTTGTTCCACGATTACTTCTGCTACGATATTTGCAATACCTTTAGCATTTTCATTTGCAACATAGTTTTCTACATAAGTTGCAGTACTGTTCGCATCAGCTACGAATAATACGTGGTTATATACGTTAGCTTCTTCGCCGTCTACTAAGAATACAGCTTGAAGTGGAGTTTCAAGAACAACGTTTTTCGGAACATATACGAATGCACCGCCGTTGATTAATGCAGCATGAAGTGCAGTTAGACGATGCTCGTCTACTTTCACGCCGTCTTTCATTAAATACTTTTGTAATAGTTCAGCATGCTCTGTTGCAGCTGTTACGATGTCTGTAAAAATAACACCTTTTTCTTTTGCTTCGTCTGCTAAAGAAACGAACGCAGTTGTACCAGTACGTTGTACTAATACGCTGTTATTTTCATCGATTAAGTTTTTCACTGCTTCTGGAAGCTCTGTTAAAGAACTTACAGGCTCTTGCTTAGCAGCGTCGCCTTTTCCGATAAAGTCCCATTTTTCAATTTTCGTTTTATCAGGCGTTGGCATTGGAAGTTCTGTTGCTTGTGCAAGAGCTTGTAAGCGGAACTCAGTCAACCAAGCAGCTTCGTTTACTTCGCTAGCGCGCTGACGGATTGTTTCTTGATCGAAAGGTAATGTACCGATTGTCATGTTTATGCTCCTCTCTTACGCTTCTTGCTCTGCTGTTTCGTCTTCAATACCTAATTCTTTTTTAATCCAGTCGTAACCTTCAGCTTCTAGACGTTGTGCAAGCTCAGGTCCACCAGATTTAACGATACGACCGTTCATCATAACGTGAACGAAGTCTGGAGTGATGTAGTTTAATAAACGTTGGTAATGCGTAATCATTAGGCAACCGAACTCTTCGCCGCGCATTTGGTTAATACCTTTAGATACAACTTTTAACGCATCGATATCAAGACCAGAATCGATTTCGTCTAAGATTGCAATTTTTGGCTCAATCATCATTAATTGAAGAATCTCATTACGTTTTTTCTCACCGCCAGAGAAACCTTCATTTAAGTAACGTTGTGCCATTTCTGGATCCATTTCTAGGAATTCCATGTTTTTATCTAACGTACGGATAAATTTCATAAGAGAAATTTCATCGCCTTCTTCACGACGTGCGTTAATCGCAGAACGTAAGAAGTCAGCGTTTGTAACTCCGCTAATTTCACTTGGATATTGCATTGCTAAGAATAGACCTGCTTGTGCGCGCTCGTCTACTTCCATTTCTAATACATCTTCACCGTCAATGATGATGCTACCTTCTGTTACTTCATACTTTGGGTGACCCATAATTGCAGAAGATAAAGTTGATTTACCTGTTCCGTTAGGTCCCATAATTGCGTGGATTTCTCCACCTTTTACTTCAAGGTTTACACCTTTTAAAATTTCTTTGCCGTCAATTGATACGTGTAAGTCTTTAACCGTTAATGTAGAACCAGCCATCTCAATACCTCCATTAATCCTATATATACATTTTAAAAATTCCTAAAACGTTCATATTCTCATTTTATTCTCATTCTAATTTTATATCAAATAAAATGATATCGCAAACGACGAAAAAAAGTAACAATTTTTTCACAAATGTATATAAGTATTTCCTTTGCATCCTTATATGATACACCTTTCTTCTTATATATATAAAGAAAAAAGGACTGATAAATTCCCAGTCCTTTCCTTACGTTTATTCACTTACCGGAAGTACAGCACCTTTATATTCTTTAGTAATAAAATCCTGAATTTCTTTTGAATGCAATACTTCTACCAGTTCTTTAATTTCTTTTTTCTTCTCGTCACCTTTACGAACTGCAATAATATTTGCATACGGAGAGTCTGATCCTTCAATCGCAATTGCATCCTTTGTTGGATTTAATTTCGCATCAATTGCATAGTTTGAATTAATAAATAAAGCATCTCCCTCATTATTTTCATACAGCTTCGGTGACAGTCCAGGTTCAACATCTGTTTTAAACTTTAAGTTTTTCGGATTTTCTACAACATCTTTTACTGTCGCCTTAACAACATCTACTCCATCTTTAAGCTTAATAACGCCACCTTTTTGTAATAGTGCTAACATACGGCCGCGCTCAGCCACGTTATTACTCATAATAACTGTTCCGCCCTCTGGCAGGTCTTTTAAGCTTTTATATTTCTTAGAATAAATGCCCATTGGTTCTAAATGAATTTTTCCTGCGTTTACAATTTTATATCCTTTTTCTTGAATTTCTTTATCTAAATATGGAATGTGTTGGAAGTAATTCGCATCAATTTCTTTATCCGCTAACGCTTTATTCGGTAAAACATAGTCCTGGAACTTTTTAATCTCTAATTTAATACCCTTTTTCTCTAATATTGGCTGTGCTTTCTCCAAAATGACAGCGTGCGGCACGTTAGAAGCTCCAACGACAAGCTTATTTTCCTCTTTTCCCCCGCAAGCAGCTAATGTAAATACAGATAGCGCTGTAACAACTGACAGTATAATCTTTTTCATCTGATATCCCCTTCTCCCCTATAGGTATGTAGTTAGAAAAAAAGAGCCGGCATACACCAGCCCTTCTTCAAACAATTATTCTTTTACAGGAACAACTGCCCCTTTATACTCTTTAGTAATAAAGTCTTCAATTTCTTTAGAATGCAACACTTCTACAAGAGCTTTAATTTCTTTCTTATCTTTATCCCCTTTACGAACTGCTACGATGTTAGCATACGGAGAATCACTACCTTCAATTGCAATCGCATCTTTTTCTGGGTTTAATTTCGCATCAATTGCATAGTTAGAGTTAATTAGAACAGCGTCGCCTTCTTTATTGTTATACACTTGTGGTAATAAACCAGGCTCGATATCCGTTTTGAACTTTAAGTTTTTCGGATTATCTGCAATATCTTTCGGAGTTGCACTAACTGGATCTACTCCGTCTTTAATTTTTAAAATACCTTCTTTTTGTAAAATTGCTAAACCACGTCCATGGTCAGTAACGGAATTACTCATAATGATTGTTGCCCCGTCTGGCAGTTCTTTTAAGCTCTTATACTTTTGAGAGTATACACCAATTGGTTCTAAATGAATTTTCCCCGCTATTTCAAAATCATATTTTTTATCTTTAATTTCTTTTTCTAAATACGGAATGTGCTGGAAGTAGTTTGCATCTAATTCCTTATCCGCTAACGATTTATTTGGCAACACGTAATCTTGGAATTTTTTCACTTCTAATTCAATTCCTTTTTTCTCAAGCAACGGTTTTGCCTTTTCTAAAATTTCAGCGTGCGGTACGTTAGAAGCCCCAACAACTAGTTTCTTTTCATCTTTATCTTTCCCGCCACAAGCAGCTAACCCAAAAATTGAAGTTGAAATAAGTGCTGTAAGTAATAATTTTTTCATTTGAAATACCCTCCTGTTTTCATTATCTTTTATCTATTCGAGTCGTTACACTATCACCAATCCACTGAATGAAAAATACAACTAGTAACACGCAAATTGTCGCAACGATTGTTACATCGTTATTTCCACGCTGGAATCCTTCTAAGTAAGCAAGTGTTCCAAGACCACCAGCACCAACAACTCCCGCCATTGCTGTGTAGCCTACTAAAGCAATTGTCGTTACCGTAATACCAGATACTAACGCTGGTAATGATTCTGGAATTAACACTTTTAAAATGATTGTGCTTGTTTTTGCCCCCATTGCTTTTGAAGCTTCGATTACACCTTTATCAATTTCACGAAGTGCGATTTCAACCATTCTTGCGTAAAATGGTGCCGCTCCAATAATTAAAGCTGGCAATGCTGCACTAGCCCCGAGAATTGTTCCAAGGATAATCTTTGTGAATGGAATTAATAAAATGATTAAAATGATGAACGGTATAGAACGGAATATGTTTACAAAGGCTCCAATCCCTGTATTAACCGCTTTGTTTTCCCATAAATTATCTTTCGATGTCATAAAGAGTAACAATCCTAAAATGAGTCCTAAAACAAATGTGGCAAGCGCTGCGATTGCCGTCATATATAACGTTTCACCAGTCGCTTCTAACATTTGATTCCAATCAACATTTGCGAGTAACTTATCCATGTGCAATCACCTCCAGCTCTACTTGATCTTGATGTATTCCCTCTATCGCTTGCTGGATTGCTGTTTCCTCACCATTTAAATGAACAACTAAACTTCCGTAAGAACCGTTATTCGTTTGTGCGATATTTCCTTGCAAAATGCTAACTTCTATATCACTGCGTTGCATTAATCTTTGAAGTACTGGTCTTTCTACAGCCTCGCCGACAAACTGCAAGCGAATTACTTTGCCATCTGGATATTTTTCAATTAAACTTTCAATTGTTTCGTTTGTATCTTCAGAATCTGTTAACTGCTGTACAAAGCGTTTCGTAATGTCTTGCTGTGGATTACGGAATACGTCAAGTACTGGACCTGTTTCTACGATTTTCCCTTTCTCCATTACCGCAACACGATTACAAATCTTTCGAATTACGTGCATCTCATGTGTAATCAATACAATTGTTAAACCGAGACGCTTATTAATATCAAGTAGTAAATCTAAAATTTGATCTGTCGTTTCCGGATCCAGTGCTGACGTTGCTTCATCACATAAAAGCACTTGTGGGTTGTTAGCTAACGCTCTAGCAATCCCAACACGCTGCTTTTGTCCACCACTTAACTGGGATGGATACGCGTCTCCTCTTCCTTCTAATCCAACGAGATGAATTAACTCATCAACACGTTTTCTTCTCTTCTCCTTATCAACACCTGCAATCTCAAGTGGAAATGCGATATTTTCGCGTACAGTTCGTGACCAAAGTAAGTTGAAGTGCTGAAAAATCATTCCAATTTCTTGCCTTGCCTTACGAAGTTCACTTCCTGTAATTGCTGAAATGACACGATTTGCAATTGTAATTTGGCCAGAAGTTGGTTTCTCTAACTGATTAAACAGCCTTATTAAAGAACTTTTCCCAGCACCACTATATCCGATAACACCAAATATTTCGCCTTTTTCTATTTTTAAATTGGCGTTATCTACAGCAGTGACATCACCGCTTTTTGCCTTATATATTTTCTTTACATTTTCTAATAAGATCATGATGTTCACCCCTTTTTTAAGTAAAAAGCGCAAGCGGCTCGTTTAGAACAAGAGGACACCCGAATCCCTGACGTAGAGGCGCTTTTTGCCTCATAGGAAGGGATGAAACGACCGACTGTTCTAGCCGCTGGAGCTGGATTTCATAAAACTTTGGATAGACTCCGCAATTTTTTTATTTTTCATGCGTGTAATCTATCGCCATAGCTCCTCTTATTATTTGAATGTCCTCCACATTCAAACAACAAAAAAACCTTTCCGCTTTAGAGAAGCAGAAAGGTTTATATGCGTATATAACAACATTATCCCTCTCTCTCATCTCTCAAAGCATTCGCTTTGCAGGAATTGGCACCATTTCAACATAAGTTGACGGTTGCCGGGCTTCACAGGGCACAGTCCCTCCACCTCTCTTGATAAGAGAAATCAGATTTAATTTTCGTCTGATTTGTAATTTATGAAATTGTCTATATTTTATGAATTGAATTGTATCAATATCCACACGTCATGTCAACAAGAATTTTCACAAAACAAGAAACTTCAGAATTTTAAGCACCTACTGACATCGGTTTACATATATGAAACATCGATTCAACTAATAGCATCGTTCGATATGTTCCCGAATATTGCACACGTCCATCGTTCATTAACGTTTGCAATCTTACATTTCCGTTCACTAATTGTTTTACATCCTCTGCATCTAAGCACACAATTTGTTCCGTTCCTTTTGCCTCTTGTGACAATTCTATATAATCTCTTGAAATTTGTAATGAACAACTTTCATCTCCAAAGCGGAAATTAACAGTTTTTTCTCCTTGTCTTAAAAGCGGTTCTAAATGATATTGACCGTTAGCGTAATTTACAAATGATTGAAGCAAAGAATATAATTTCACCCTAAATCACATCCTTCATATCACTTTCTATTACATACCATTTCCCTCTCACTAAAGAGCAATCCTGTTACTTTCGCTCGACAAATACTGTATCCATCCCGCATGTCGACATATTTCCCAAGAAATATGTCGAGGCGGCAAAAACTTTGCCGCCTACTTTAATTCCGTATATAAATATTCAACCGAATGAAATGCATATATCTTCTTCATGAGTGTCCCATTTTCAAAAACAAGTAAACAAGGCACACTTTCGATTCCATACTCTTTCGCTAAATGCGGAGCATAATTTAAATCTAACATTCCAATTTTCAACTCTTCAATCGTCATCTCGACAACCGTTAACATCTTCTTTGCTAATTGGCATGTTCCACACATCGGTGTATATACATATAGCACTGTTTTTTCTTCATTCTCTATTAGGGCTGTAGCTTCGGCTCCTGTCCAGTCAATCACTTCTATCATTCCTTACCGTAAATATTCTGTATAAACGTCAATGTCAGCTCCCCATAATACATTTGCTAAATGTGAAGAAGGTGCAGTCGCCACTTCTCGGTACGAGCGATCAATATAAATATGCTCTGCTTGCGGAAATTCTTTTCGAAACTGTTTCCTTAACTTTTCCCCTGCATCATCAGCATCCACTAGCACATATACGTCCTTATCAAAAAACTGATCAATGAGCTCATCCATTTTCGACAAACCAATTGTACCATTTGTACAAACAATTTCCACCGGTTCACGAATAATAGATTCAATCTTTCTTCTGTCTGATTTACCTTCTACAATAATGACTTTTTCTACATAAATCATATGTCATCACCCGATCACCATATACTATACAACCTTTAACTTAGTATATAGTATATTCGTTATTTTCATGTTGTTTCCTGTTTATTTTTGCAAAAGAAAAGCGGAAGCGGCTTGTTTAGAACAAGAGGGCAATTGGAACTCCTGAACTATAGGCGCCTTTTGCCTCAAGTGAAGGAGTGAAATGACCGACTGTTCTAGCCGCTGGAGCTAGACAATGAAAAGCGGAAGCGGCTTGTTTAGATTGTAAAAAGCATGAAACTTCACTAAATAGATTTCCCATTAATGTACTCTCACATGATAATTGATTCATATATATGTGCTTTTCAACTCATTATGTAGCACAAAATAAAAAGGACAGCACAAAGGCTGTCCTTCAGTTGACTAAAATTAGTCTTGGTTTGTCATTTCTGCATATTTTTCTGCAGTTAATAACTTCTCAACTTGGCTTGCATCAGAAAGTTCAACTTTAACCATCCATGCACCCTCGTATGGAGATTCGTTTACAAGTTCTGGTTGGTCACTTAATTCTTCGTTTACTGCTACAACTTTACCGCTTACAGGTGCGTATAATTCAGAAACTGTTTTAACAGATTCTACGCTTCCGAATGGCTCGTCAGCTTCGATTGTTGCACCTACTTCAGGAAGTTCAACGAATACGATATCGCCTAGCTCACCTTGTGCAAAGTGAGTAATACCGATTACAACTTCATTACCTTCAGTTTTTACCCATTCGTGTTCTTCAGAGTAACGTAAATTATTTGGAATGCTCATGACTGTACCTCCAGTGAATGTATTAATTATGTAAAAATACCTTATTGGTACTTTTTCCACACACTTTCAAACTGCTCTTCGTTAAAACCAAGTGTTACATTCGTTCCATCTGTTACAATTGGACGTTTAATCAACATGCCATCAGATGCTAAAAGCTCATACATTTCGTCTTCGCTTGCATCTTTCAACTTATCTTTTAGACCAAGTTCGCGGTAACGCATTCCACTTGTATTAAAGAATTTTTTTAATGGTAATTCACTTTTTACATGTAAATTACGTACATCTTCTTTTGACGGTGGATTTTCAACAATATGAATCATCTCATATGCTACATCGTTTGCCTCAAACCATTTCTTTGCCTTTTGACATGTGCCACACTTTGGATATGAATAAAATGTTACTGTCATAAATTCACCTACTTTTTTACTAACCTTTACCTTTATCATATAGAAAACGTTTTATTATTTCAAACGATTATTCGCTAAACTTTTACTTATTTCGTGATAAATTTTAATAATCCTGCGAATTTTTCTTATTTTTCCGCCATTTATTAAGAAAAAAATAAATATATAATTTTTTTCGATTCTTCTCTCATTCTGCATCGAACATATATCTTAAATAAACGTTTGATTAATTTTCTATTTTTCTATGTGAGCCTTTGTGCTGCATCAATTCTTTCCTACCGAACATACATCTTAAACAAACGTTTGATTAATTTCCTATTTTTTATGTGAGCCTTTAAACTGCATCGATTTCTTCCTACCGGACATGCATCTTAAACAAACGTTTATTCAAAAAAGAAGAAGCCCCTTTTACGGCCTCCTCCATCATCGACTTAAATAATCTGAAATTGTTTGAAACACTACTATATACATATTATGAATATTTTGATTGGAAACCGTATCTTTATATAATCCCATACCCCAATACTGTCCTTCAGGGTTTCCCATATTTACAAATCCTTGCGTATACATCATAGCTCTATCCTTTGGGGCATTGTCATAATCTAAATCTTTTTCAGTAAAAATTAAATATGGTTTATCTTGTAAGCCAATAAAAAACACTGGCTTCTTTAACGATAAAAATAAGTCCGTATACCGCTCCTTTGATGCCTCTTTAAAATATTCTTTCATAACGAAAAAACCATCAACTTTTGCTGATTTCTCCTGCATCTCTTCTAGCTTTACACTTTCAAACTTTATATTTCTAAACGTATCTTTCGGTTTTTCTCCAACAACTCCAATTACGAGTGCTCTCCCGTTATATTCTAATTTCTCTCCTTCTTTATCCTTTGCACACCCAGCACTCACTAGGCATATCAATATAAAAAATAAGAAATACGATAAACGCTTCATATAGCACTCTCCCCTTCTTTTAAGTCAAGTGACAAAAACGTAAGGTTAATTCAAGAAAATGTAAGTAAAATCGATAGCCCAATTTACGTTTCTATATTATAATCAATTGAATTTACCTACATTACTAAACATAGGAGATTATCATGAAGAAATTTAAACTTTCATCTTTTCTTCCGTTAAGTTATATACTTCTACTCGTACTCGTAAGTCCCCTTTACGACGTATTAAATAAATCAACTGTTCACGCAGTAGATGTCACAACTGTAGTAGATGATTGGATTCCATTTGTAAAAGCATTTATTATTCCTTATTTACTTTGGTTTCCTTACTTATACGGCGCACTTATTTATTACTGCTTTGCTGATCGAAAGCAATATTACGTTACTTTAAGTAGTGTAATTCTTGGCAAACTTGCTTGTTTTTCTATTTATTATTTTTGGCAGACAACTGTACCACGTCCAACTGTCGTTGGAACAGACGTATTTTCTGAACTAGTTCGCTATATTTATAGTATTGATCAACCGGTAAACTGTTTCCCTAGCATTCACGTTCTTACGACATTTGTAATTATGTTAGCTGCCTTTAAGCGTAGAGAGCAACATGCTTTTGAATATTACATCCTTACTTTCTTCGGTACACTTATCATTTTATCAACACTATTTACGAAGCAACATGCATTTGTAGATGCTGTTTCTGGAATGACGCTCGCGAGTATATTATACTTCGGCGTTCAGCTCTTATTAGCAAAAGAAACAGTACGCATTCCAGTAAAACAAAATCATAAGATGTAACATAACAAAAAAGCAGACTGTGGCTTCTTCAGTCTGCTTTTATCTATTATTAAGGAGATTTTCAAATTAAGATTGCGGTACAGTCATATCACCAGAATGAATACGACCTGCTTTTTTAAGAGCAATGTAAAGTATATAAGAAACAGCTACTGGAATGATGATATAAGTGATTGCCATAGCTGGAAGAACTCCCCATCCTTGACTGGAAATTAAATTAATTGGTGCGATAAGAGAACTTAATCCAAGACCAGCGATTTCTTTCCCTGCTTCTAATTGGAAAATTAATGCCGATACTGGGCCGACTATCGCACTAGCGACGACAGTCGGGACGAGAATCATTGGATTTTTAGTAATGTTTGGTAACTGTACTTTCGGAGTACAAAGCGCCTGAGCTAATATGCCACCTAAATTATTTTCTTTCGCTGAGATTACAGAGAATCCGATAAACTGAGCAACGCATCCTGCTAGAGCTGCACCACCTGCAACGCCATCTAAGCTAAGTGCGATCGCTAATGCAGCTGATGAAGCTGGAGAGATAAGTAATAGCCCCCAAACTACTGCAATGACGATAGAAGCGATAAACGGGCTACCAGCTGAACTATCTTTAATAAATGCTCCAACTGTATTTAAAACAGGAGTAATATTATGAGATAACCAAATACCAACTAAACCAGAACCTAATATGGCCGCAAATGGAACGAGCATCATATCTAACGCAGTTTTTCCACTTAAACGTTTACCGATATATACAGCTAAAGTTGCTGTTAATAATGCACCGATTGGCTCACCTGTTTTAATGATTAGACCCGCTTCAGTAATTGAAATGGATCCGGCACCAATCGCTCCAGCTACCATCGCTGAAAAGATAACAAGACCGTTTGCACCGAGCATAAAAGCAATGCCGGCACCAATCGCTGGTGCCATAAGTGATTTTGCAACAACTCCGATTGTAATAAGTAATGGAATATCAACAATTCTTCCTATATTTTCGATCAGTAAACCAATTCCGAGGGATACGAAAATACCTTGTGCGATTCCAGCAGATGCTTTAAATACACGAGACATTATATATTCCTTCATTTGTTTCACCTTCTCCTATAAGTTAGTAACCAATTGTTTTCATATAATCACGTAAAATATCGTTTGATTTTGCGAATCGAGATTCTTCGTCCTCTGTTAAGTTTAGTTCTACAACTTCTTTCATACCATCTCTAGTAATAATAGCTGGCACTCCTGTACAAATATCATACTCACCGTACTCTCCATCTAAAATGGCTGATACAGCAATGACACGGTGATCATCGTTAAAGATTGAGCTCGCAATATACGCTAGAGAATTTCCGATTCCGTAATAAGTAGTACCTTTTCGTTTATAAATTTCCCATCCTGCTTTTGCAGTCTTCTCAACAATTTCATCTAAATCTATTTCACCAAATCGTTCTTTTTGCTCCTCTAAAATTTGTAGAATTGGCTTTCCACCAACAGTCACGTGAGACCAAGCAACCATTTGAGAATCACCATGTTCTCCTAATGAATACCCATGAATACTACGAGGATCTACATGTAACATTTCAGATAAAATTGTTCTTAAGCGAGAAGAATCTAGTGATGTACCAGTACCGATCACACGATTTCTAGGTAATCCAGATAATTTCCACACTTCATATGTAATAATATCAACTGGGTTCGATGCAAGTAAGAAAATACCGTCAAATCCACTTTCCATTACGCCGCCAACAACACTTTCCATAATTTTCGCACTCGCTCCTAAAGTATCTAAGCGACTTTGTCCAGGTTTTGGTGCTGGTCCCGCTGTAATAATAACGATGTCCATATCTTTGCAGTCTTCATAGCTTCCTGCATATACTTTTGTTCTTGTATTTGTAAAGTTAATGCAATGTGATAAATCCATCGCTTCCCCAACTGCACGTTCATGATTTATATCAATTAATAATAGCTCTTCGCAAATGCCTTGATTTACAATGGAATATGCACAACTTGATCCAACTAATCCAGTACCGATAATTGCAATTTTTCTTGTATTTCTTTTCATAGCAATCTCTCCTAATTGATCATATAATCTATTTCTTTTGTTCTTTACACTCTTAATTATAGAGATTCCCACGATAGAAACCATGGATACTTTGTGAAATATTGATCAAAGTTTTTGTCCTTTTTGTGAATTGTTATATTTAGTTTTCGTCATATTTGTTACAACTGAAAAAATATTTATTATGTATTTATTGACATATATAAAGTGAAACTTCAATCAACCTTTATCCATTGGGCTTTTACGGGACAAAACAAAAAAACGAGCGACTTCATTCGCTCGTTTTTTTCATCCCATTATTCCGCACTTAATTGGCCTTTTAATTGCTGCACAATCATTGGATTCGCAGGTGCTGCCGGTTTGTAATAACTCTTTTGCTTTGCGTACTCATACATATTACGTTGGCGCATTTCATCTTGATTACGAATTTGAATTAATGTTTGGTGTAACTGTTCATTATCAGACTGAGCAATATAATTTGCATAACTTGTTAAACTTGCATTTAATCCTGCTAAATAATCATTTACCATATCTTTTTCATTCATTTCTCTCTTCCTCCTATCCTAAAAAAGTCATTAATTGTTGCTTCGTATTTCGTGCATCTTGCGCATCCTTTTGTAGCATTTGTTTCAACTCTGGATCTGTACACGTCTGTGCATACTGCTCCAACTTGTTAATAATTGTTGCGTGTCCACCGATTAAATGACGTAAGTTTTCTACTTCAAGCTCTGTTAAATTTTGCATGGAATACTCCTGCCTTTCTTTGTTCATTCGTCATTAGTATTTGGTTCTTTTTGGATTATATACATGCATGAATTAACTTCTCCTACCTATAAACAAAATAAAAGATGCATAGCTAGGCCATCCATCTTTTATGCTAAATATTCGTTCAATTTTATAGAGATACAATCATACTTATACTCACAAGTAAATTCCATACAATGTGTAAAATAATACTAGGTATAATAGATTGCGTCTTTTTGTATAACATCGCAAACACAATCCCCATAATCGTCGCCGTAATTAGAAGACCTCCATGAAGAATTCCAAAAATGAAGGAAGAAATAATGATACCAACTAAAAAATTATATTTCTTTTCTAAAAATCGATATAAAATACCTCGAAATAGAATTTCTTCTTTAACCGGTGTAATTATAGCAACACTTAACACATATATAATACTTTGTAGACTATTTTGAAGTCCTAAGCTCCCTAATTGTTTCTGTTGTTCTGCTGCACTTTCAAAACTAAACACATGTAACATTAAATATTGTGATAACGCAATAACCATAAAACCAATTAATAGATATAAATATGTCTTCCCATTCTTCAAAACGGATAAATCCCAAATATATTTAATAAAATGAAGAACTGGTTTATAAGCTAATAAAACGATAGCAACAACAGCTGCATCTAATAAAAGGAAATAGTACCCTTCTAAATTATCACGCAACGCTTCCTCACCATAAATCCCAAAAGCTAAACCAAGGAATAACCCTCCTAGAAGTAAGAATCCTAAAATGATTGCTATCATTACAAATAGATTTTTATATGTTATATTATCTATTTTCCTTTCCACACTATACGCTTCTAACACCGTTTTACTCATACTATTCCTCCATTTGTTTTCATTACCTTAACAAAAATCCTTTAATATAAATATAAGGATAATATAACAAAAATTTCAAAAAGAATAATATGCAATTTTACATATTATGAACGCTTTGTATTCTATAGTTTTAGGAATTATATTATTATAAAATAAAAATTTCTTACTTCCACATCATGATCCCCACTTCATACTAAACCTTATGAATAAAAGGAGAGGTAAACATGAAAACACATGATTTTCTTACTAAGGTGCAAGATAGCTATGACCCTAACCCAAGCCAAGACCCTTTTATATTTATGTTTTTCGGTTTCCTATTAGCGATATACACATACTTAAAACCCACAAAATAATATCATTTAGCAAAAAAGAGCCTCTAAACAATTAAAGGCTCTTTCTAGTTAAATTCCTTTCCGCTTCTTCAATCGCCCGTTGCATTTGCACTAACGGATTTTTAATCATCTTCCCATGCCCTGTCGCTAATATAGACGGCTTATACTCTAGCAATTTCTGAGCGCTTTTTAATGAAACTTCTGCATCCCACGTACCAAACATAGGAAACGGAAAAAGCCACATCAACTGCCCTGCTACCGCCACTCCTCCTCTCGTTTGAAATGCATCTCCAACAATGAGCGCATCATTTCTCGTGTCTAAAAACGCCATTGATCCCGGTGTATGGCCTGGGGCTGCAATTGCTACAAGTGAACCAATTTGATCTCCCTCTTGAAGAAGGATATCTGGAATCGTCTTTATCCTTTTTGACACACTCACTTTTACTTGCGTGCCTGGTTCTCCGAGTTGCAGTGACAAATCCCCTTCAAGTAAACGAGCATCTCTTTCAGAAATATAGACCGAAACATTCGGCAGTTCTTGTTTTATAGCATCAAGCGCTCCTACATGGTCATCATGTGCATGTGTTATAACGATATTCGTAATCGGTTTTCCTAGTTTTCGAGCCGCTTCTAAAATCTTCTTTGCACAAAATGGCAAAGCTGCATCAATTAACGTTAATCCTGTTTCTTCTTCGACAAAGTAACAGTTAATCGGAAATAGACGCGGTAAAAATGCGATTTGATGAACTGTTCCTACTTTTATTAACTTCATCTCCTATCCCTCCATGAAAAAGAGCTGTTTACAAATACATATGTAAAACAACCCTTTTCAAGAATCCATCAATAAAAAAACCAGCAGCCAAACGGCCACTGGTTCCTTTTCATCTATTAAACTGTATAACGCTCATCTTCTAAAATTTTCGCAGCGATTTCACGTTTCTTCGGAATTACGTTAAGTGGCGTGTGACGAGTTAATTTACGTAATGATGATAACATCATGCGCAGCATGTCGCCGTTTTCAACTGCGATAAGTGTTTCTTTCGCATCTGCTTCGATTTCGTTGAATGCTTCTTGGCAGAATACTTCAGTGTATAACACTTTTTGTTTATTCTTTTCAAGACCAGTTGTTTTAATTGCTTTTTCTGTACGAAGAACAGCTGATTCCATTGCATAAAGGTTGCTTACGATGTCAGCGATATTCACAAGAATTTCTTGCTCTTTATCTAATGCTTTACCGTATTTTTGAGCCGCTAATCCAGCTACCATTAAGCCGATTTTCTTCGCGTTAGTTACTAAATATTTTTGAAGTGCTAATGGCTCATCGCCTACTTCTTCTGGCATCATCATCATTAACTCTTCTTGTAATTTTTGTGCTTTTTGAAGAAGTGGTAATTCACCTTTCATCGCTTTACGTAAGAACGTACCTGGTACGATTAGGCGGTTAATTTCGTTCGTTCCTTCGAAAATACGGTTAATACGAGAATCGCGGTACATTCTTTCAATCTCGTATTCTGCCATAAATCCGTAACCACCGTGAATTTGAACACCTTCATCTACTGTATAGTCTAATACTTCAGAACCGAATACTTTATTTAAAGAGCACTCGATTGCATATTCAGCGATAGAAGCTGCTACTGCTTTACCGTCTTTCACTTCTTCTTCAGATAATGTGCTCATGCGGCTTTCGAATAAACCTACTGTACGATATACAGAGCTTTCAGCTGCATATGTTTTCGCTGCCATATTCGCAAGTTTCTCTTGAATTAATGGGAAGCGAGCGATTGGTTGTTTGAACTGTTGACGTTGGTTTGCATATTGTGCTGAAATTTCTACTGCACGTTTCGCAGATCCAACTGTACCAACACCTAATTTATAACGACCGATATTTAAAATGTTGAACGCGATAATATGACCTTTACCGATTTCACCAAGTAAGTTCTCTTTTGGTACTAATGCATCTTCTAAAATTAACGTACGAGTTGAAGAACATTTAATACCCATTTTCTTTTCTTCTGGGCTTGTAGATACGCCAGCATATTCTTTCTCTACGATAAATGCTGAGAAGTGCTCTCCATCGATTTTTGCATATACGATAAATACGTCAGCGAATGCAGAGTTTGTAATCCACTGTTTTTCACCATTTAATACGTAATGTGTACCTTCTGCATTTAAACGTGCAGTTGTTTTTGCACCTAATGCGTCAGATCCTGAACCTGGCTCTGTTAATGCGTATGCAGCTAATTTTTCACCAGTTGCAAGTAATGGTAAATACTTTTTCTTT
This sequence comes from Bacillus sp. EKM202B, assembly GCF_011066025.1. Classification (NCBI taxonomy): domain Bacteria; kingdom Bacillati; phylum Bacillota; class Bacilli; order Caryophanales; family Bacillaceae; genus Bacillus; species Bacillus sp. EKM202B. Next base: position 88,115 of record NZ_JAAMNK010000005.1, read on the forward strand.
TGCTCTTCGTTACCGAATAATACGATCGGTAACGATCCAATACCTACGTGAGCACCGTGAGTAATTGCAAAACCACCAGCGCGAGAGAATTTCTCTGCGATTAACGCTGAGCTTACTTTATCAAGACCAATTCCACCGTACTCTTCTGGTACGTCAGCACCTAATAAACCAAGTTCCCCAGCTTCTTTTAAAAGACGAACAGAACGATCAAACTCATGTTGCTCTAAATATTCAAGCTCTGGAAGAACTTCATTTACGATAAAGTCCTCTGTCGTTTTTGCAATCATTTTATGCTCAGATGAAAAATCTTCTGGCGTAAACACTTGATCAATCGTAATCTCATCAACTAAAAAGCTACCGCCTTTAACCGCATTTCCTACTGTTTTTTCCATGAAAATTTCCTCCTTCATATTTTCATGAGCCGCTTCTCTCTTTTTGAAAGAAACTGGCTCTCCCGTTTATTTTTTATAAACCTTTGTTGCTTCCATTCTTTTTTTCATAATCCAGTTCCAGTGGCTAAAACAGTCGGTCGTTTCACCCCTTCCTGTGAGGCAAAAAACGCCTCTTCGTCAGGGCTTCCAACGCCCTCCTGTTCTGAGCGAGCCACTTCCACTTTTTTTATAATCCAGTTCCAGCGGCTAGAATGTTCGGTGGCTTCGCTTCTTCCTGCGAGGCAAAAAGCGCCTCTACGTCTGAAGCTCCATCCCCCTCACATTCTGAACGAGCCGCTTGCACTTTTTTTATAGTAATTCAAACACTCCCGCTGCTCCCATTCCGCCGCCGATACACATTGTTACGATACCGAATTGTTCGTTGCGGCGTTTCATTTCGTGAATAAGAGATAGTGTTAGTTTTGCTCCTGTACAGCCAAGTGGATGTCCAAGTGCAATTGCACCACCGTTTACGTTTACTTTTTCTTCATCTAAACCAAGTTCACGAATAACTTGGATCGATTGAGAAGCGAATGCTTCGTTTAGTTCGAATAAGCCAATATCAGATAGCTCTAAGCCAGCTAGTTTTAACGCTTTTGGAATTGCAGCGATTGGGCCGATTCCCATTACTTCTGGTGGTACGCCAGCTACTGCAAATGAACGGAATTTCGCAAGTGGCTTCATGCCATCGCTCACTGCTTTTTCACGATCCATTAATAGTACAGATGCTGCACCGTCACTCATTTGTGAAGAGTTACCAGCCGTTACAGAACCGCGAACGTTAAATGCTGGACGTAATTTACCTAAAATGTCTAGCGTCGTCTCTGCTCTTACACCTTCGTCTTGTGCGAAAATGATTGTTTCTTCTTGCAATTTATTGTTTGATCCAACCGAGCGTAACGTCACATCTACAGATACTGTTTCATCAGCAAAGTTCCCTGCCGCTAATGCTTTTGCAGCACGTTGATGACTTCTTACTGCAAATGCATCTTGCTCTTCACGAGAAATTCCATATTTCACAGCAACTTGCTCTGCTGTATGTCCCATGCCCATATAATATTCTGGAGCCGCTTCTACAAGGCGACTATTCGGACGAACGACGTGTCCCATCATCGGAACCAAGCTCATTGATTCCGCTCCGCCTGATAATACAGCTTCAGAGTGTCCAAGCATAATGCGCTCTGCTCCGTAAGCGATACTTTGTAAACCTGAAGAACAGTAACGGTTAATTGTAATAGCTGGAACATCGTAAGAAAGCCCTGCTAATCCGCCGATATTACGAGCCATATTTAAACCTTGCTCTGCTTCTGGCATCGCACAACCGAAAATTAAATCATCGATTGGTCCTTCATAATTCGCACGCTTTAACGTTTCCTTTACTACTAACGCCCCTAGATCGTCAGGACGAACTGTTTTTAATGAACCCCTCTTTGCTTTTCCAATTGGTGTTCTTGCTCCCGCAACAATGACAGCTTCTCTCATGAACGATATCTCCCCTCGTTATTAGTTACGTAATGGCTTTCCTTTTACAAGCATGTGCTGCATTCTTGCTTGTGATTTCATCTCACTTACTAAGCTAATAAATGCTTCACGTTCTACATCTAATAAATACTGCTCATCAACTTCTGTTCCATACGGTACTTTTCCGCCCGCAATGACATATGCAAGTTTCTTCGCAATGTGAAGATCATGTTCAGAAATGTAACCTGATAAATGCATTGCTTCTGCACCAAGTACAAGAGTTGCATATCCTGTTTCACCGACAACTGGTATCTTTTTACGGATCGGTGCTTTATAGCCAGCTTCATATAAAGCAAGTGCTTTCTGTTTCGCATCGTATAGTAAGTGATCACCATTCACACTAATACCGTCTTTATCGCCTAAGAAGTTGTTCGATACAGCTTCTTGTGCTGATGTAGAAACTTTCGCCATCGCTACAGATTCGAATACTTTATTCGCAACTTTTTGCAGATCAAACTCTACACCGTTTGGCATTTTATTTAAGTGTTTAATGTATAGCTCTTTATTACCGCCTCCGCCAGGGATTAAGCCAACACCAACTTCTACTAAGCCCATATACGTTTCACTAGAAGCTTGAATGCTAGCTGCTGGTAAGCAAACTTCTGTACCTCCACCAAGCGTCATACCATATGGTGCTGCTACAACTGGCTTAGAAGAGTACTTAATTTTCGTCATTGCATCTTGGAAGTTTTTCACAACCCACTCAATTTCAAAGTAGTTGTCATCTTGTGCTTCCATTAAGATCATTGCTAGGTTCGCACCAACGCAGAAGTTCTTCGATTGGTTACCGATAACAAGACCTTTATAATTCTTTTCTACTTCATCAACAGCGTAGTTAATCATTTGCGTAATATCCATACCGATTGCATTGCTCTTCGAATGGAATTCTAAGCAAAGGATGCCGTCACCTAAATCAATCAAGCTCGCGCCGCTATTTTTCTTTAATACGCCATTTTTCTCTTTTAATTGTTTAAGAGAAATTGCTTTTTTATTACGCTCGATTAGCTTATATTCACCATTATCGTAATAGTAGCTATCGCCGTTATCATGTTTATAGAAAGCAGTAAAACCTTTCTCTACCATTTCTTTTACCCAAGCTGGTACATTTACGCCGTTTTCTTCCATCTTTTGAATCGATTTTTCAACGCCGATTGCATCCCAAATTTCAAATGGTCCTTGCTCCCAACCGAAGCCCCATTTCATCGCTTGATCGATTGCCACGATATCGTCAGCAATTTCTTTATGAAGCTTTGCAGAGTATAAAAGAGTTGGTGTAATGATATTCCATAACAACTCTCCTGCGCGGTCTTTCGCGTATACAAGCGCTTTCAATTTATTCGATAAACCTTTTTCTTGTTTACTTAACTCAATAGATGCAGCTTTTAATTTTTTGCGAGCTTCGTATTCCATCGTTTCAGGATTTAATTCTAAAATTTCTTTTCCTTGTTTTAAGAAGAAGCCTTGACCTGTTTTACTACCAAGCCATTTTTTATCAAGCATGTCATGCATGAAAGTTGGTACTTTAAATACATCACGCTCTTCTTCTTGTACGTTTTCATATACGTTATTTGCAACGTGTACGAATGTATCTAAACCAACAACATCTAATGTACGGAACGTTGCGCTCTTCGGACGGCCAATAAGTGGGCCTGTTACAGAATCAACTTCTCCAATGCTATAGCCACGCTTAATCATTTCTTGAAGCGTTACAAGCAAGCCGTACGTACCAATGCGGTTTCCAATAAAGTTTGGTGTGTCTTTTGCGATAACAACGCCTTTTCCAAGAACATCTTCGCCAAATAGTTTCATGAAGCTTAATACTTGTGGATCTGTTTCTTTCGTCGGTATTACCTCTAGAAGTTTTAAATATCGTGGTGGGTTAAAAAAGTGTGTGCCTAAGAAGTGCTTCTGGAAGTCGTCTGAACGACCTTCTGCCATTTTTTCTACTGAAATGCCTGACGTATTCGAGCTTACAATAGAACCCGGTTTACGAACAGCATCTACTTTTTCAAATAGTTTCTTTTTAATATCTAAGTTTTCAACTACTACTTCAATAATCCAATCTACATCAGCTAGACGCTCAAGATCATCTTCTAAGTTACCTGCTTCAATCAGTGCTAAATTTCCTTTCACTGTCAGAGGAGCTGGTTTTTGCTTTAATAGTTTTTGCACAGCCGTATTACTAAAACGATTTCTCACACTTTTATGTTCTAATGTAAGTCCCTTCGCTTCCTCTTCTTTTGTTAGCGCAGGTGGTACAATATCAAGCAATAATGTCGGAATACCAATATTAGCTAAGTGTGCCGCAATCCCTGAACCCATTACGCCTGAACCTAGAACAGCAGCCTTTTTAATTTGGAACATCCAATTCTCCCCCTATTCTTGAATGAATGCTCATTCAATTTTTCGACATAAGTCGCAATCAATGAGTGAGCCTCTACTAATAAATATATGATACAGTTTGAATTTTCGCAATATATTTATTGATAAAATTTTCTGAAATAAATATTTTTCTTTTATTTGCCCATGCTATATATATGTATTTTCTTCACTCAAATACACTTTTCCTTTTTATAATCTGACGAAACTGGAGGAATATATATGGCAAAACTTAAGAAGAACCCTTCAAAAGCTGGAATTAGCGCAGCAAGCGTAACTGGAAATGCAGGTCCACATAATCACGGTGTGGAAAAAGGACGTCAAGGTAATAACCAACAATATAAGAAGCATAATATGGGCGAAAAATAACGCTATATTTTTGGGCAGAAAACGTGGCATAATGATTAATGGCTGCTTTTTCTGCCCAATTTATTTGTACATATGGAAAACAAAAGAGGGAACGATGATGAAACGAACAATAGTTATGATTGTAATGATTGCTACACTATTTACAGGGATGATTTTCTTCTCTTATGCACAAAGACAACAAACTGTAAGAGTTGATCAGCCTAGTATTACGGGGCAATACGGAATTACAATCGATGCAGACACAGGTGAAATTTTGTATGGCAAACGCGAAGATGAACGCTCTTATCCGGCTAGTATAGCCAAAATGATGACAACCCTTCTCTTACTAGAGAATGTAAAAGAAAATGAAGAAATTACAGTTACAGAAAACGCAATAAAAACAGAAAGTCAAAGTAAAAAAATTAAGCTGCGTGCTGGGGAAAAATTAAAACGGGATGAGGCATTAAAACTTATGCTTATCATTAGTGCAGACCCAATCTCTGAGTCAATTGCAGAACATATCGCGGGATCAAAAAATGAGTTTGTGAAAATGATGAATGCTAGAGCGAAGGAACTTGGTACAAAGCATGCAACTTTCAAAAACGCAAGTGGTGCTGATGCACTTGGAAATAAAGTATCACCATATGACATTGCCATTATTACGAAAGAAGCATTAAAATACCCAATCGTTTTACAATATATGAATTCAGTAAATACAACTCTACATACTTCTGAACGCTCTCCAAAAATCGCAAACTATGGACGAGAGGAACTATATGACGATCCATATGCGATTGGAAGTAAAAGCGGTTTATCTGCACTCGGAAAATATACGGTCGTAACTGTTGATGAGAAAGACGGTAAACGCGTTATTAACGTCGTATTATCTTCTACTCGCGCGCAACTATATCCTGATACGAAGAAAATGGCACATTACGCATTTAAGCAATTAAAATAACCAAGGAGTATGTTCTCCTTGGTTATTTTTTAACCATACCTTTTAATACGAACGCAACGTTCGCTGGACGCTCTGCTAGACGACGCATGAAATAGCCATACCAGTCGTTTCCATAAGGTACATAAACACGCATCTTGTAGCCTTCTTTTACAAGATCAAGTTGACGCTCATTACGAATACCATATAACATTTGGAATTCAAATTGGTCTCTTGGAATATTGTGTTCTTCGGCAAGTTTTTTCGTATATTCAATAATTGCTTCGTCATGTGAAGCAATTGCAGTATAATTTCCATTTAATAAGTGCATTTTAATAATTTTTTTATAGTTATCATCTACATCTTTCTTATCCGGGAACGCTACATCTTCAGGTTCTTTATAAGCTCCTTTTACAAGACGTAAATTAGGACTATAAGCATTTAATTCTTCCATATCTTTTTCTGTACGATATAAGTAAGCTTGAATAACTGTACCAATATTATCGTATTCAGATTTTAATTGTTTAAAGATCTCAATTGTTTTCCCGCAGCGCGTATAGTCTTCCATATCAATTGTAATAAACACACCATTTTCTTTTCCAGCTTCTAAAATACGGCGCATATTGTTCATTACGATTTCATCAGAGATATCTAATCCCATAGAAGTCATCTTTAAAGAAAGCTGCGAATTAAGACCTTCTCTTCCAATTGCACGAATCGCTTCAATCGATTCGCTAGCCATTTCATTTGCTTCCGCTTCGTTATCAACAAATTCACCTAAATAATCGATCGTTACACAAAGGCCTTGCTTGTTCAATTGTTTAATAGCTGCTGTCGCTAATTCGATTGTCTCCCCTGCGACAAAACGACCTGCTCCAAAGCGTAAACCGTACTTTTTAGCTAACTTTGTTAGCGCTTTATTTTTTGACAAGAAAAGAAACGAATTTCGCATTAATTGTTCCATGTAATTCACCCCTATGACTGTAATTTATCTGTTTTTTACCCCTCTTCGAAATTATATCATTCTTTAAAATTATTTGATACAAATAATTATTTAGACAATTTATAAAATACTATAAAAACATTTAAAACCTTATATTCTTGCTTACAAATATAAAGGGAATATTTTTCGACATTTAGAAAAAACGGGTTTACTGGGCCTCAAATAGACATGTCGAAAATATTCGACATGTCTATAAAACCCTTTATATTCCATATAAATTATATAAAGATATTAATAAAGTGAAAATTCAATTAGAATAAGGCGGGCCCTCCCCCTCTGATTATTAACCCTCACCAATCGGGCTTTTACGAGATAAAAAAAGCTTAAGGTGACATTCACCTCAAGCTCTCTTATTTTTCATTTCGCTTCTCTTCATTTATCTTTTTTATATCCGAAATTAACTGTACCATTTCTTCTTTCGCATCGGGATACGTCTCATTCCAATGCTTAACTAAAGCCGGCATCGTCTTAGCTATGTAAGAATACAGTGCCCACTTCTGCACCTGTTCTTTTCTTTCTTCATTGCTCTCTCCAAGTAATAGTTCCGTGTATTTCTCTAACAACCCATCAAATTGTTCGTTAAACTTTTCACTCATCTTATCTACCTCCTATATGAAAAAAGCAGCGAAGATCGCTGCTTTTTCTTATAATTTTGATCGAACAGAGTTTAATTTCTTCTCCATTGTGCTTACTTTATCACGACGATCATCGATACGAATTGTTGTCGCAACGCGCTGTGCACCTTTCGTATATGGAACTTCATGCATTTGTTGAATGACTTCTAGAATGACAGGAAGATCTCCTTCAATAATTGTATTCATTGGTGTTAATTGATACTTCACGTGATCTGCATTTTTCTCTAGCACCTTTTGTACTTCTGCTACATATTCACTAACACTTGGATTACCTGTTCCTACCGGAATAATCGATACGTCAACAATTGCCATAGTAGTCTTCCTCCTATACTTGCTTCTTATATATCCATTGTCTATTTTACCGAAATACTCATCATTTTACTAATTTGTTATTCCTCTATTTTAAATTGCTCAACTAATCTTTCTAAGTCTCTCATGTGCTCCGTCAAGCTTTCCATCGTATGAGCTACCTTTTCTAAATGATTCACTTGAGATTCAGTTGCAGCATTTACCTCTTCCGAAACAGCTGCGCTTTCTTGACTCGTACCGGCAATTGTATGCATTACCTCTGTAATTTCCCCTTGCTCGTGACCTATATTGTTTACTTCTTCTACAATTTTTTCAACTGAGATACTAATCGTATTTACAACCGACATAATTGTACGGAATTCCGTCTCTGCCTCTGTCGTCACTTTATTTTGTATATCAGCAATATCTTTCAATTTACTTACGACCTCTACAACTCGTTTTACTTCTAATTGGACATCGCCAATCATCGTTGCGATTTCTCCTGTTGCCTCTTTTGATTGTTCCGCTAACTTTCGAACTTCCTCAGCCACAACAGCAAATCCCTTACCTTGCTCACCTGCACGTGCTGCTTCAATCGAAGCGTTTAAAGCAAGTAAGTTCGTTTGATCCGAAATACCTTTTATAAGCTCTACAACATTTTGAATCGATCCGACTTTTTGCTCTAACTTACCAGATGCTTCCTCTGTATGAACAACAATCGAAGATGACTCTCCTCTTGTACGAACTAAATTCTGCATCGTATTTAACCCTTGCTTAGATGCCTTTTCCGCTTTACCAGCCACTCCTTCTATTTCACCAACGGAGCTATTCATTTCTTCCACTGACTGCGCCATGTTCTCAAGCTGAGCTGAAACTTCATCTACACTATTGGCAAGAGTAGAAGCTCCCACGCTCACATCATCCATTGCACCTGACACTTCTCTACTAGCGGCCACCGTTTCATTCGTTAAATAATGGAGATTATTCGTTGATTGCTGCACTGTTGATACACTATTTTTAATTTTACTTACCATTTCATTCATTTGCCCAACCATATGATTAAAATGGTTCGTCAGCTCTCCAACCTCATCTTTACTTGTCACTTTCATTTGCAGTGTTAAATCTCCTCCTGCTACTTTTTGAACGTGATTCGTTAATAATTGCAGTGGCCTTGCTAATCTTCTTGAAAATAAATAGGAAGCTACTATTCCAACTAATAAACTAATACATGCCATTATAATGACTGTATTTCTCATACTACTTAACAATCCATCAATTGTTTGTTTCGGATAAAAAATTCCTATCTTCCATTTCATCGCATCAAATAACTGACTATAAACAACTACATCCTCACCTTTTAATGTAGTTTCAGCATATTTTGTAACATCTTTATTCAAACTCTTCAGCAATGGCTCTTTAGAAATATCTTTCCCTATCTTTTCTGGGTAAACAAGAGCTATATTTTTATCATTTATAATAAACATTTCTCCATCATTATTGTATTGAATATTATGAAGTAACTTCTGAATTGTTCCGAGCGATACATCCATCGCAACAACGCCTAATACAGAACCATCTTCAGACGTAATAGCTTTAGAAACCCCTACACTTAACTTTCCTGTCGCGATTTCATATGAAGGTTGTCCCCAATGAACCTTTTTCACATCAGCCTCTGAATCTTTATACCACGGTCTTGTCGTTGGATCATATCCTTCCGGCACTTTTCCACCTTCAGCAAGATTGGCACTTAATGTTTTTTTATCTTTCGTACCAATATATAAATCTAAAATACCAGGATGGTTCTTTTTATACTCCGCAAACTCTTTCGTTAAAAATGCTTCCTCTTCTGGAGTAACTCCATCTTGAATCATATTACGAATCATCTCACTGTTCGCATAATACCCCATATCTTCATCAGTTCTTTGAACAAATGTCGTAAGTTGCTCTGTCACAAGATCCATCGTATTTTGAGAATACTGGTCTAAGGAACTTACTTCTTTCTCTTTCTGTAATTGATACATAGCTGTACCCAATACTACGAACATCATAGAAATAAGCACTGAAAATACTACCGCAATTTTTAAACGTAAACTTCTTAACATCTTTCCCCAAGCATCCCCTTCGCATTAAATTAAAATCTCATTAATCACTATATTAAGTATAATAGATAAAATTAAAAAATTGAAATTAATTCTCACCTTAATACAATTAGAAAACGGACTACCACTTGTGCAAAAACAAATAGTTCATTATCCTTAAAATATAATCTCATTCGTTCGGAGGGAACTATGTTACAAAAATTCGGTTTCTCACAATATGAAAGCCAAGCTTATGAAGTTGTCGTATCAAGCAATGAACCGTTAGATGCTACAACAATTGTGAAGCACTCTGGTGTTCCAAAAGCAAAAATATATGAAGTGCTAGCACGCCTGATAGATAAAGGAATGGTAATGGATTCTGTTTCAGAAAAGAAAAAGTTGTATACAGCATTACCACTAAAACTAGCAATTGAAAAATTAACGACAGAATTCCAATCAAATATTAAAGACTTAGAAACGAATATATCAAAAAAATCATTTACGGATGACCGTGTGTGGAGCTTAAAGATGCAATCTTCTATTCGAGTTCAAAGTAAAGAGCTCATTGAAAGTGCAAAAAAATCGATTCGTATTTCAGCTTGGAATGATACTCTTTCAGAATACCTTCCTTTACTAGAACAAAAAGCAAAACAAGGCGTCCAAATTGAGTCCCTTATAGTTGGAAAAGTAGAAACAGATTTAGAAAACATGCATTTTCTAATCCCAGCTGAAGAACCTAATGCATTAGAGCGCTACTTACTACTCATCGTTGACGACCGTGAAATTTTATTTGCTGGTGTAGAACAAGAGTCATGGCAAGCAATGAAAACAATGTCACAACCTTTCGTGAAGTTCTTTACAGAATTCTTCTATCATGACGTTGCACTTGCGAAAATTACCCAGAAACACCATGATCTCTTTATGGAAGATGAGGAAATTAAGAGTTTGTTGATGAAATTAAGATACTAATTAAATAATAAAAAGGAGTCTAGTTTTTCACTTAGACTCCTTTTCATTTTGTTCCTTTATATCCATCAACAGCTCAATGATTTTCTCATTTTGCTCCACTTGTTTCTCTGAATTTTGATAAATGAAACGAACCCATCTAAAGAGAAAAATTACAAGAAAGAATGGTATGATCGTAAATAAAAAACCAATGATTGAAAAACTTGAATACATATACTATCACCTCGCTATATATACCTTCTTCATTTTTCTACTAACCCCTTCCATTTTTTACAAATAAAAAAAGAACCTATCAAACGATAGATTCTTCTTTCACAAACTGAGTAGAACGTCCTCTCGTAATGGAGAAAATCGCACAAAGCAGTGCTAATATAATAAAGCCACCGCCTACCCAAGCGTTATATATAACAGATGATTTTTCAATAACAACTCCGCCTACTGTTGAACCGAGCGCAATTCCTAAGTGAAGGGCAGAGTTATTTAAACTTTGCTGAATACCAGCTGATTCTGGTGCAATTTCAATTAAATAGTTTTGTTGTGCTGGTGAAATAGCCCAGCTCAGCATACTCCAAAGTCCCATCATAATAATGAAGAGCGGGAATGAGAATGTCATCATTGGCAATATGAAGATCGCACACGCAAATACGATAATAATTGAAATAATACTTTTCTTCGATCCCCATTTATCAGCAAGCAAGCCCCCAAGGCCGCCTCCAAGTACCGCTGCAATTCCGAAAATGAAGTAAAATACACTAATCCAATCCGCTTCAACATGCATCACATCTTTTAAAAATGGTGTTAAGTATGCATACAGTGTTAAATGACCTGTTAAAAATAAAAATGATGTTAACTGTGCACTTACAATTTTTTTATCTTTCAACGTAGCAATTTGTTCTCTTATTGATAATACCGATGTCGGCGGTACTTTCGTTAAGAATAATGAAATACAAGCGATTGCCATAACTGTTAATATCGAAATGAATACAAATGGTGCACGCCATCCATATTCATTGCCGAGCACAAGACCAAGTGGTACCCCAAGTACGAGAGAGCCACTAATCCCCATGAAAATAATTCCAATTGCACGCGCACGAAAATGCGGTTCTACAACGCTAGAAGCAAGTGTTACAGATAGCGCAATAATTAATGAACCACTTGCCGCACAAATTACCCTTGAGAACATTAACATTTCGTAATTTACACTAAATGCTGAAATAATATTTCCGATTAAGAAAATTGATAATGCCCCAATGTATAATGTTTTTCTTTCAAACTTTCCTGTTACCGCTAATAAAACTGGACCTGATAAAGCAAATACTACTGAAAATATTGTTATAAGCTGACCAGCTGCGCTAATAGATACTCCTAAATCATTGGCAACTAAATCAAGCGTTCCTCCTATAATTAGCTCAACCGTTCCGACTACGAAAGCCGCAATAGCTAAAATATATACACGAAAATTCAAGTCTTTCCCCACGCTTTCTATTTTGGTTACTACTATTATAGTAACCAAAATAGAAACTGTAAGCAAGTACAATTTTTTTACAATAAAAAAGGTAGGCGCATTATACACCTACCCCTCCATCATTCAGTTTCTTTCTTCTTATTTAAATACCAATACACCGGAAGTCCAGTAAAGACAATTCCAATTGATAAGAAACAACTTACCGGATCATTGATAATTGCACTACCAATTACAAAGAACGAACCTAAAATCGCTACGATTGGTACGATTGGGAATAAAGGTACACTATATGCACGCTCTTTATTCTTATTACGTTTTCTTAAAATGAAGACACCAATAAACGTCATTACATAGAAAATATAAATAATGAATACGGAAATCTCAGATAGCTTATTTGGATCACTAATAATCATTAAAATAATTCCTAAAATGATTTCAACAGTAATTGCATTTGCTGGTGTTTTAAATCTCGGACTTTCCTTTGCAATAAACTTAGCAAATGGAAGTTGTCCACGTTCTGCCATCGACATCGGGATACGTGGGAACGTTAAAATCTTTCCATTTAAACAACCGAAAATAGAAACGATAATACCGATACTAATAATTTTTCCGCCATATTCTCCAAGTAGCATGCCTGCAGCTGTCGCTGTTGCATTTTCTCCAAGGTCTACAATTTGTGTTGCTGGTAATACATTCAGTAACGCCAAGTTAATTAATACGTAAGCAGCAGTTACAATTAAAATACCAACTGTCATTGCCTTCGGTAATAACTTTGTTGGATTCTTCATTTCTCCGCCGATGGAAGCGAGTAAAATCCAACCGTCATAAGCAAATAAAGTTGCTAAAATTGCCATACCTATACTTTGATTTTCTGATATCGGCACTACTACGTTAAAAATATCACTATTTCCTTTCCAAAAGCCTAATACAACAATTAAAATGATCGGAATCATCTTCCCTATTGTCGTAACCGTTTGGACGATACCTCCATATTTTGTCCCCATACTATTTACAACGCCTAGGAACACAACGGTACCAATTGCGATTGGTAAATTCCATACTTTATCTAAATAGAAAAAATTGATCATTAAAGAACTAAAATACAACCCTAACGTTCCAATAATAGCTGGGCCATACACAATCGTTTGCATCCAGCCTGATAAATACCCCCAAAAACTTCCGTAAATCTCCTCTAAATACGTATACAACCCACCATTTTTCGGGATTTGCGCTCCAATTTCAGCTACTGTTAAACCACTTGCTAGTGTCAACAGACCACCAATTACCCAAGCAAGAATAGCCATATTAGAACTCCCTGAGTAATCTAATACGCTCCCTGGTTTCATAAACACACCAGATCCAATGATAGTCCCTACTACGATAGAAAGCGCTACTGTTAAACCAATTTTGTTTTTCTCATCATGATGCATGCTGCGTATCCTCCTTCCAATCCTAGTGTGATGCAAAAATGAAATAAAAAAACACTCCTCCCTAAAAAAGGGACGAGTGTTATATTCGTGGTTCCACCCTTGTTTCAATTCGCAAAGTTACATACTTCACCAATTTCTCAAGTCTAAATAACGGTTTTTGCCGGCAAGCAATTACTAGGTATCCGTTCACTGCTGCAGTTCAGAGGTGGTAATCTATTTTCCCGTACTAGGAAGCTCACAGCCAAAGGCTTCCCTCTCTGAGAATCGTAAAAAATTGATCATGTCCTCATCATCACTTCTTGATGTCGAATTTTGTAGTTATTGTTCATTATATTGAATTGTTAGAAAAAATCAATATATTTTTTATATAACATAAGAAATATTTCTCTTCTTATATTATAACAGAAGGTACGACACTTCTCCATTTCCCTAAAAATGGTACAATCTATTTAGGAGGTGCACCAATAATGATTGCTGTCTTTTGTATCATCGCTACGTTTCTCTCCGTTCTATTCGCTATCATGCATCGGCAAAAGTATCCTGGTTATAGCATTTTAGCGGTAGCTATTATGCCAGCTGTTTCCTTCTACGTATTGGGTAAATATCAATATACGGAAGTGTTTATCGGTTTTGCAATCTTCTACTGCATCTTTGGATACATACTAACAATGAAAAGAATTTTATTGAATCATTAAAAGAGACCGATTTCTATAAGTAGAAATCGGTCCTCGCATGTACCTTCCGGTTGCCCACACGAAAGATACATAACTCAATTATTTATCTTCTTTTTTCATAAAAAATTTATGATGTGGAAGATTCACATTTAATTCCTCTAATTGTTTCTTTTCATTTTCTAGAACTGCTTTTGCTTTTGCCTTTGTTGCTTCATCTAATCCCGCGAAGATGTCTTCATGCTTCTCTTTCCCTGGAAGTTTCACGCCTAACTTTGTTAATTCTTCTTTTGCTTGTTCACGTGTTAATTTTCCGGATTTCTCTTGCTCTAAAATCGATTTCGCTTTTTCTTTCGCCTGATCATCTAATCCTGCAAACATATCCTTATGTTTACCCTTCTCTGGCAATTTCACGCCTAGCTTTGTTAATTCTTCTTTTGCTTGTTCACGTGTTAATTTTCCGGATTTCTCTTGCTCTAAAATTGACTTTGCTTTTACTTTCGCCTGATCATCTAATCCTGCAAACATATCCTTGTGTTTACCCTTCTCCGGCAATTTCACACCTAGCTTTGTTAATTCTTCTTGCGCTTGTTCATGTGTTAACTTCCCAGATTTCTCTTGCTCTAAAATTGATTTTGCTTTTTCTTTCGTTTGATCATCTAATCCCGCAAGCATATCTTTACGTTTTTCTTTCTCTGGAAGCTTTACACCTAGCTCCTCTAATTGTTTCTTTGTATCGTCCATAATTGTTTTCACTTTTTGTTTTGTAGCGTCATCTAAATCTTTCTTCACCGTTTTTGTAGGCTGATCCACTGCTGGAGTATTCGTTGCCGCAAATGCTGGTACACCCACTCCTCCTATAATTCCAAATGATAAAGCACCTGCAATTGCTAAATACCCAACTGTTTTCTTCTTCATAGGAAATTTCCTCCTTCATATTTCTAAAGCATGTACACTTTCGTATACAATGCCTATAGTAATATTGGTTTCTTAAAATTCCCTTAACGACTTAACAAAAAAACACCGCTCATCACGAGCGGCGTTGTTCTAAGCTTTTTGTAATTGTAATTCTTCACGTTCCATTATTTTTCTTAATACAATTGTTTGTGTCATTGTAAATAGGTTACCTGTAATCCAATACAGTACAAGACCTGATGGCGCCGCAAATCCCATAAATAGAATCATTGCTGGCATCATAATTTGCTGCATTTTTAGCATTTGTACTTGTTCTCCAGGTGTGATATTAGATTGGAAAACTTTCATCTGAATAAATGTCGTTAACGCTGCAATAATCGGTAATATATGATATGGATCTGCATGTCCTAAGTTCACCCATAAAAATGAAGATGTGCGAATCTCTTCTGTTCGGCTAATCGCATAATACAAAGCAGAGAAAATCGGCATTTGTATAAAGATTGGCCAACAACCAGCAAGTGGATTCCAACCGCCTGATTTCATTAGTTCTGACATTTCTTTTTGATACTGCTTTTGTTTTTCAAGATCTTTGCTTACATCACCGTATTTTTTCTTTAGCTTCTGCAATTCAGGTTGCATTTTTTTCATTTTCGCTTGGCTACGGTATTGTGAAACAGCTAATGGAATCATTGCTGAACGAATAACGAGCGTCATGATAATGATCGCAATCCCGAAGCTAGCTCCAGGTATATGATGAGCAACAAATTGAATCATAAACGAGATTGGATATACAAAGTAATGATCCCAAATCCCAGTACTATGTGCATCAATTGGGGCCGCATTACTGCAACCAGATAAAACAAAAACAAGTAATAATGATAAACTAACGAGCACAGCTCGATATGATTTTAACATGTTCATTCCTCCAATGTTTCGTAATTATTTAGCGAAACATTGGTGTATACGGACCGACCTCGTCATTCTCTTCACTTGATTCTTGTCTGCGAACAGAACGAATCATTCCATATTTATAAAAAATAGAAAATAGCGTTACATTTCCTGCACTATCTTCACATGTATCAACTAACGCAAAAGCTCTTTGTTTACCGCTCGATGCTTGCTGACGCACAAAGCGAGAAACATTGGCAAGGAAGAAAACTTCTAATAAACAAAGCGCCGTTGTTACAAACGATATATATAGAATTGCATCCTGCAATAAAAATTCCATCGCTTCACATCCTTAATAAGCTCATTTTAGCACATCGGGCAAATATTCTCTATTTCCTTTTATTTTCAAAAAAAGTATTTTGCATATTTTCTCAAGAAAACAATAATTAAGAAACATTGTATTCGCTTTCTTTAGTATATTCACGCACATCAATGAATAGGCTTGATTTATTAGAAATTTATAAAATTTTTGCATTATAATAAAACTATTGCCAGTTTTTGAAAAAACCTTTATTCTCTTCTTGTAATCAAAAATGAATATGGAGATGAAACATACTATGGGTCAACTAGGAGACGCCGATTACGTTCCCGACACCGCCTTTTTATCTTTCCCAGCAGCTAAAACATTTCACTTAGAATTTATGATACAGTTGGTTGTTATTTTCATAGCTTCTATTTTGTATGCAATTTCTATGAACATGTTTTTTATCCCGCATAATATGATTAGCGGTGGATTTGCTGGTGTAGGGATGATTATCGGTTATTTAATGCATTACAATATCGGTGCACTTATCTTTTTACTAAACATTCCTCTTCTTATTTTAAGTCACTTTTACTTAGGCAAGAAGACAACCTTTTTAACAGCGTATTTTGTAGCTGTATCATCTTTAGCGATGAACATTATCCCAGTACATCAAGTTTCAGACGATATTTTACTTTCTTCTGTATTCGGTGGTGTAATTTGCGGAGCAGCTTCAGGAATCATATTCCGATTTGCTTCTTCAACAGGTGGTTTTGATGTCGTTGGATTGATTGTAGCAAAACATCGAGATATTTCGATTGGAGCAATCATCTTTGGATTCAACTTGATCTTACTTGTTGCAGCAGGATTTATTTTCGGATGGGATATTACGCTTTATACGTTAATTAGCCGGTTTGTAGTCAGCAAAGTAATTGATGCCGTGCATACAAAACATATTAAATTAACGATAATGACAGTTACAGAAAAAGGTGAGGAAATAAAAAGCGCACTATTACATCACGGCATACGCGGGGTGACAATGGTAGATGCTGTCGGCGGCTATACAAACCATAAGAAAAAAATGATTTACACTGTCGTGACTCGATATGAGTTAGGCGAAATGAAACGTATTATCCGTCAAGTGGATAACAAAGCATTCATGAACATTACTGAAACAGTTGAAATTGTCGGCCGTTTCAAACGCATATAAAAAAGCGCAAGGAACTAACATTCCTTGCGCTTTTTATTTTTTACACTTATTACAAAATCAGATAATTCTATTATTGTGTCCCTAAATGTGTTATAATGAAAACAGACTCACAAAAAAAGAGTATATAGACTTGGAAGTTTCTCATATTTTACAAACAAAAAGAAACGAGAAGTCGGGTATATTTCAGTCACCATACACGTAACGGTTTAAAAACCGATCATCTTAGTTATTCTTCACTAATCTTTTTATAAAAAGATACGTACAACTAAAATTCACTTCAATATACTATACCTACCTTTTTGACTTCCAAATCATCTTATTACATAAGGAGATGAACATATGAATCAATATATACGATATACAATAGCTGTCCTGTTTGCCATTATCGGCGGTGTGATTTGCTTCTGGACAAACACTCAGCTTGGAGAGAATATCATTTTTAATGGAATCGAAACACTTGTAAGCGCTTCAATTTTAGGCGGATACATTTATTTCCTCTTCAATCCAGAAGAAAATGCTCAAAAAACAATGTTATTAACAATGATCGGAATCGTTGGTGGATGTATTTCCTACTCAATGACAAACTATACATTACCACTTCAATTAAGCTCTGCTTTCTTCCACGGTCTATGGACTTGGTTTATCGCATTCTGCCTAGCAGATGTATTCAATCTTTTACAAGACACTGAAGAAGAAAATGGTCGTCAAATTGAAAGTAACTCGTAAGCTGGAAGAATATCTTCCGGCTTTTTTGTTTGCTATTCTTTCCTGTTCATACTCCATCACCAAAATAAAAAGAAGTTACCTCCACGGCAACTTCTTTTCCATATACCCCACTTAGTATTCACTTAAATATATCAACGATTTTTCAAATATATCGATCGTTTCTCCACTTATATCAACGATTTTTTCATTATATCGACGATTCGACACAAGATATCGATTTAACGACAACCTTCGACACTTGAAACACACAACATACCCTATCCCCCAAGCAACTTACTGCCGAACTCTACGATTAAAAAGATAATTAATAGGATCGCGAGTATCTTTAATGCTACATATGCTACTTTAAAAACAACATAAATGAGCAAGACTATCAAAACAATTGATAAAATTTCCATATTTACTTCCTCCAAGCTTTGCTCTTCTTATCTTATTTTACTCGTCCTAGGCTGTTTATGGAACGTTATAAGATGACATATAAAAAAGAGGATACCTCACCCATCGTAAGATACCCTCGCCTGTAGCTGCTCAAACCATTCTCTCTCTACTTGTAAATATCCCATTCCACTCTTCTCAGCACTCTCCAATTCTTTATCAGCTTTCTTCATATAAGTGCGGGAAGCTTCCATATCGTCCTCTAAATATTTAATAATTCCTTGTGCACGGTAATATCCGTTTAAATCCATTTTGGTAATGGCCTTTGCATGTTCCTTTGCTTCTTGCAGAGAAAGGCTATTTATCTGATAAAGAGCTTTATATAAAAGATACCAACTATGAAAACTACTAACGAAAAATTTATTTTCCTTCGTTACAGATAGTTGAACAATTTGTTCTATATACGGTATTGCTCTTTCCATTCCCCTTTGATCAGCTCGGGCATAAAAGACGAGCATAAGTCCGCTCATTATCTCTCTTATACTTTTATCCTCTTTTAATTTTTCCTCACTAAGTTCTACTAATCTCTCATCCCAATCTTTCGGTCTTTTATAACTAAATAACTCACTCGATATTTGAATCGTATATAAATGCTGCTTAGCTTTTTCATCATCTTTAATTAAAATGAGAAATTGCATACCATCACTCAGAAGCGTTCCTTTTATCGGCACGATTGTAACTGCAAAAATCACAAAGTGGAAAACGGAAAAATATAAAAGATATTGATAATAACTCACCATATATATCTAACCTGAAGTAATACCGAATAGTAAACTCATAATTGGCCCACCTAAAGTCATCCACGCCCATTTCTTTGAAAGGTTCGGTGTCTCTATAGAAGACGGCGCTAACATCACCACGCCACCAAAGTACGCCCATAATTTATTTTCTCGAATGCGTAATTTCCCTTTTTCCTTTTGAACAGTGATAGGTCCTACTGTCATAAATTTAAAATTCAAACCACCTATCAAACCAAATACTACGTGCCCTAGCTCATGAATGGCTAACACTAATACTACAATTCCAAATACTGCCCATATATTCAACATTACTTCTAATTTCCCAGTTCGGATTACTCCATATAAAATGGACAAAACTAGCGCCACCGTCATTGAACTAGCTGGCCTTCTTAAAATATCCACTCTTTTCTCTCCTTAATAAATCATTTTCCTCTGCATTTCGTACATAAATTTTCCGAGATGCAATATCCAAATAAATGAGATTAAGCCAATTAATACAAAATCGATATTACTAGCCGCTGTATATATAACGGCAGCCCACCATACATATGCCAATATTGTATTCGTAAATTCATACGCTTTATATCCAGCCTCATGCACAATGTGTTTTAATCCTTCATCTGCGTTTTTCGTCCACATTTTCATAGATTCCATATATGTTACACCTTGTTCAGGATATAGCTTATTATAACGATTTTTTGTTATGAGCCCGATAATCACTACAGTAGTTAAACAAACAATAGAAGCTACTAAATTCCACACCGCAAATGAAACATTTGTATCCTGTAACAGTGCACGTCTACATGTAATAACTGCATATACAAACCATGCCTGCGTAACTATATCACCTACACGTAAATATATACTTATAATGCCTAATTTTCTGCCTTGTACGCTCTCTTCTTCATCGCGTGCTTCCGCTAACATACGTGTATTCTTCCAAGTGTAGTACATCATTAAAATTCCAAAAATAGTACATACACCTATAAATAGATTAGATGATAATTTTCTCGGTTCATCCGAGAGTAAATCTAAAGCTATATAAGATGTTAAAAAACCACCCATCATACTTAATGCTATTTTTCCCACAAAATCAAATTGTTTTTTTCGTTTACTCTTCATCGTCCTCTTCCCCCTCCACTAACGTGAATATTTCCTCCACCGGTACATTGAAAATTTTTGCGATTTTTAACGACAATACAATAGATGGTGCATAATCCCCACGCTCAATTAAACTAATCGTTTGCCGTGATGAGCCAATCGCTTTCCCTAAATCCCCTTGTGATAAACGATGCTTTGCTCGCAATTCCCTCACTCGATTTTGAAGCTTCATATCTTCCCTCTTTTTCATTTATTTAATTAAAATTGTAAATAATATCCTTATTTTTGTCAATTATAATTGTCATTACGACTATAATAATTGACAAAAATAAGGATGTATTATGATGAAAATAACCTATATAATGAATGTGAAATATTAAACAAAGGAAGTGACATATGAATAAAACATCTACTTTTTCCTATATTCTTACTAAGCTTACAGCGACTTTCTTATTATTATTATTATTATTAGCACGCTTCTCTTAACAACTAGTCAACAAACATTATATAGTTTCTTAGCTGGATTACGAGAACTGCTATATGTTCCCTTCGTTCCTATTCTTGCTACATATGCAATTTTTTGTTCTATTTGCATCGATAAATTGAAATTAAAAACACATACAAGACTGAAGACATTATTACTTTATATTTTTTGTGGCTATTTATTTTTTCTTCTCTTCCTAATATTTAAAGAAGCTAGTCTAATACAGTTCTTGTTCCTCGGATCAATTGGTGCAGTATGTTCTCTTTCTTTCTATTTATGTACAGTTATAGCAACAAAATTTAAGTGGCTACAATATTTCGTACCAAGCATTGTGTTTATTATATTTATCACAATTAACTTAGTAGATTTAGAAAGGTTTGGAACATCAAAAGAACAATGGGTCGAAACAAAAACAGATAACTCTTTCGAAGCATCTTTTCAACATTTTAGTGGTAAACATAAAGTCCCAATTGAACTAAAACGAGGGGACATATTAGAATTCACCATTGAATCACGAGCTGAAAATTCGAATGGCTACATGGGGGACATAAAAATGGCTAGTGAATTTCAAGAGGAAGAAAAATATTTAGCTCCAGCTGGACCTAACACATACCAGTTCGCGGCAATTAAGACAGGAACTTATTACATTATAGTTAGCGGAAATCAGCTAAAAGGAAAGTTAAAAATAGATTGGAACATAAAATGAAACTTTAATCAGCCCTCACCAATCGGACTTTTACGGGCAGCCCGACAAATAGCGGGATAAAATAAAAAAGGCAGTGCTTTTGCACTGCCTTCCTAAATTTTGACATAGAATGGATTCCATATTAACTTGCGTTTTGTAACAATACTCGTTTTAACTGTTTACGGAAACGAATGCCTAGCGTAATTGCTACGATTACGATAACTCCAAAAATGATTTTACCAATATGACCTTCTAACACCCCAAAAATATCATGTAAGTTTCCACCTAACCAATAACCACCGATTAAGAAGAATGACACCCAAAACAGAGCACCTGAATAAATTGTAATCGCAAAACGACGGAATGGTAGATTAATAATTCCTGCAAAGTATCCTGTAAAATGGCGTACACCAGGAATAAAGAAACCGATAAAGATCAGGAAGTACCCATACTTATCAAACCACATTCTTGTTAAGTCGATTTTTCTTTGTGTTAAAAATACGTATTTCCCATATTTTTGAACGAAAGGCATACCTAATTTATTTCCTAAAAAGTATTGAATCGTCATTCCTACACTTGTCCCAATAAAGGATAAGATAATTAAAATTGGTAAACTTAAATCACCCTTCTGTGCTAAAAATCCCGCATATGCTAATGTTGGCTCTCCCGGAAACGGAAGCGCAATATATTCTAACAGCAACCCGACAAGTACAACATAATACCCGTATTGCTGAAATAATTCATGAACCCATTCCATGTCATCTCTCCTTTCAGTCACGTACAACTTCTTACTATTATTGTATAAAAAAAATGTCGAAATAACTATCACAATAGCTTACATTTTTATTACATTTTTGTAAGGCTCACACTAAATTTTTTTGTTCTCTATTTACTTATATCTATTAGCATTTAAAAACAAGCTAACAACTATATATCACGCGAATGAAATCCATTAATATACATTTTTTATCCAATTTTTAACACTAAAAAACTATCTTATTTTGTTCTCTATAAAAAACCACCACAAACTCATACGAACTTCATATTAGCTTCATATACGTATTGTAAGATTATATCGGAATTTGTTGAAAAATTTAGCTAATATATGACTAAACATTAAATTGAATAAATATAAGTCGCTTTTCGAAATTGAAAAAAGGGTGAATAAGAAATGGAAGCTTATAAAATGCACGATTTTATTAATACGAATGTTGAATCTCATCAAAATGAAACCGTTTTTAATTTACAAATATGTGAAACAAATGAATTTGACGTAAGTTTAACAAAATCTACTACGCTGTCTTTTATCGTTTCAAAAAAGAACATTAAGATTGTCACTAGAAAATGGGTGAATTCAAATCCAGAAAGCATGATTGGCAAAAGCTACATCATTCCAACGAAAGCTTTTCACTATTTCTTACCAATTATTTCTGAAACTGAAGATGAACTAAATATTCAAGTTCAAAGTTTTGGACTACATGGTGAGCTTTTATTAAACGAAAGATTACTTATTGATAAAAACAACAAATGCAATCCAAAGATTACTACCTTCTTTGAAACATTAGATGAAAATGTTAATCAAGCATTACGAGGATTACAAATTCATTGTATGTAAGACTACTACAAGAAGTAAAAGGAGAATATAATGAAAAAATTATTATTAAGTGCGCTATTATCATTAGGATTTTTAACTCTTCCATTCACTACTGCAGAAGCAGCTACAACGAAAGATCAGCTTATCGTAAACACACAACTAAATAAAATGGATTATTATCAAAATGGAAAATTCATAAAAAGTTTCACTGTCGCTACTGGAAAAGCAGCAACACCTACACCTAAGGGTACTTTTCAAATTGTAAATAAAATTAAAAACCGTCCTTACTATACAGGAAAAATTAAAGGCGGCGATCCACGTAATCCACTTGGGGACCGCTGGCTCGGATTAAATATGGCAGGAACTTACGGAACAACGTATGCGATTCATGGAACTAACAATAATCAAGCAATCGGGAAAGCAACAACACTTGGTTGTATTCGTATGTTTAACAATGATATTCACTGGTTATTTGAGCGCATTCAGCAGCAAGCTACTGTCACTGTAAATTAACCTAAGAACAAGATTTACGTGTAGCCAAGAATTTTATGTCTTGGCTTATTTTATTTATTCATTTACAGTAGCAAAACAACTGTATTTACATATATAATAAAAATAGATTGCGTTCAACATCATCGTAACATTGATAAACATGGATATTAAAATTATACAGTTATAATATTTTATAAATTTTACAATACATACTATAATAGAACTACTGTAATTCTGAAATATTCAGTGACACTAAACAATCCCCCTTGCTACTTTCATTACTATTTTATAGCGGGGGCTTATTATATGTATAAACAATCTGAGTCATCCGAAAAATGATGAATTCGAATATTGCAGTAAAAAGCGTTATTTAGGAGGTGTTACTATGACGCATATACTGGTGATTGAAGACAACCCAGATATACAAGAACTTATTCGTGAATTTCTAATGGCACAAAACTTTACTGTTGATGTAGTTGGTGCTGGTACAGAAGGCATTCTTCTTTTCCAAAAAAATTCATACGACCTTGTCCTCCTCGATGTAATGTTACCAGATATAGATGGCTATAGTATTTGTAAAATTATGCGAGGACAATCTGATGTACCAATCATTATGCTAACAGGCTTACATAATGAAGAAAGTGAAATTAAAGGATTTGAGTTAGGTATTGATGACTATATTACAAAACCGTTCCATTACACCGTATTTATAAAACGTGTAGAAGCTGTATTGAGAAGGGCAGCAACGAAGGAAGCAGAAGCTGCAACTATACTACAATTCCATGAATTGATGTTAAATTCTACAGCATATGCCGCTTATGTTCATGGTAATCAAATTGAATTGACTACAAAAGAATTTGAAATTATATATACTTTACTGCAAAATCGGGGAAAAGTACTATCAAGAAGTGATTTGTTGAATAAGGTATGGGGCTATGAACATTTTGGTGATGTGAGAGTTATAGATACACATATTAAAAACTTACGAAAAAAATTAGAAATTCCTTATATTAAAACGGTGAAAGGCATTGGCTACAAAATCGAATCGTAGCAAAGACAACATCACCAAAAATATATTCATCAAAACCTTATTATTTTGTATTTTGTTATCACTTTGTCTTTATCAAATTATTTATTTTCTAGCCTCAAATTACGATAAAGATCGTTTGAGAGCGTCTGGAACGCAAACTGCGGAACAAGCGGAATCAGACAAACAAAACGACCAAAGTAAAACAAAGCAAAATAAAGCTGTGTCAGAGAGTAGCATCTCTAATTTTCAATCTTCTCAAATAGACATGAATACACTCTCTACAGCCATCAATCATCTTTTGCAGCCTAGCCAAACTGCAAAAGCAAAAGAACATGCACAAAATATTCCGGGGAAAAGTAACACAACGTCTTCACTTACAGAAGCGGAAAAGCAAGTTACTAACAATGATGCCTTACATACACAAAATGCAGCAAGTAAAACAAATGATACACATGATAATCCATCGTTAACAGATGTGTTGCAGCAATTAGCTCCACATATTGGGGCGACAATGCTTGCATTATCTCTGCTTGGATCTTTAATCTACGCAAAAATAATCGCCAAACCTTTCCAATATATGAGCGATGCTTTAAAAGATATTATGAATCTTGATTTCTCAGATAAAAAGCTACTTAACAAAAATACAGATCAAACAGATTTTAATTTGCAAGTAGCTGCCTCACAAGTACCTACTATTGTGAAAAATTTACATGAAAGCAATCAAGATTTAAGAAATGAAATCAAGAAGGAACAACAATTAGAACAATCTCGTAAAGAATTTATGTCTATGATATCCCATGAATTAAAAACACCAATCGCAGCCGTTATGGGACAACTCGATGGCATGATTCACGGAATTGGCGCTTATAAAGATAGAGATAAATATTTAAAACGTTCATATGAGATGATGCAAGATATTAACATATTAACGGAAAAGGTGTCAGAATTATCCAAAATACAAAACCCTCAATTTAAACCCAATTTAAAAGTTATCTCATTGACTAATATTATTGAGGACGTTATAAAGAAAGTAGATTATTTTGTATCTGTAAAACAGTTAAATGTTCAATCTAACATTAAACAAGATGTACAAATTTTAGCTGATCCTAAATTTATGCAAACTGCTATTTTTAACATTATTTCAAACGCAATTCATTATACAATTGACCATCAGCATGTATATATAAAGCTTTATGAAAAGCCAAACGGTTACGCATTAGAAGTATTAAATACAGGTTCTCAAATTGATGAAGATAAACTTGCCCATTTATTTGAGCCATTCTATCGCGCAAATCCTGACAAACATGGCTTAGTACAAGGTAGTGGTCTTGGGTTATATATTGTAAAACAAATATTAGATAAACATCAGTTTCCTTATGGAATACAAAACACACCTCAAGGTGTAAAATGCTCCATTGTATTCCCAAAGGCAATGTAAAACCTATTGTAATTTCATACCCCAAATTCATACTTTGTATGAATGGCGGAATTTTGTAGAGTATGTTACTCTGTTTCGTTCGCCCGTTGTCCTTATTTGGATAGCGGGCGTTTTTTATTTTAAAAGGAGGATTTTTATGGAGAAGTTTAAGTATTCACTACTCGTTTTACTCGGTGCTTGTAGCTACGGCTTGCTTTCAACTATTTTCAAACTCGGATTTATTAACGGATTTTCAGCACATCAACTATTAGGGGGACAATATGTCTTCGGATGGATTGGACTACTTCTGCTCGTTCTTTTCTTTTCACGCCATAAAGTAACAAAAAAGCAATTCTTGTCATTATTAACAGTCGGCACAACAATGAGTATGACTGGTATTTTCTATGCTATTTCTGTAGAAGAACTGCCAGCATCTATCGCTGTCGTTCTACTCTTCCAGTTCACATGGATCGGAGTAGTCATCGAAGCTATTGCAAATCGAACGTTTCCAAGCCGTGAAAAAGTTATATCTATCATCATTTTATTCACTGGTACATTGTTTGCTGGCGGTGTCTTTGAAGGTCTAGGAGAAAGTTTTTCTACGAAAGGTATTATCTTTGGATTATTAGCTGCTGTCTCTTTTTCATTCTATGTTTTTGCAAGTGGACGCGTTGCTACAGATGTTCCGCCTTATACGAAAAGCTTTCTCATGACAACAAGTGCTACCCTTATCGTCTGCCTATTCTTCCCGCCAACCTTTTTAACAGATGGTGCCCTGCAAGCCGGTCTATGGAAATATGCTTTCTTCCTCGGATTGTTCGGCGTTGTCGTACCTGTCATTTGTTTTTCAATTGGTGTACCGAAAGTCGGAATAGGACTTGGTACAATATTAGGAGCAGCTGAATTACCAACGGCCATTATCGCTTCTATTACACTTGTACATGAAGTTGTAACGCTTATGCAGTGGATTGGAATTATATTTATATTGTTTGGTATTTTCACTCCTCAGCTCCTTACGTATAGAAAAGAAAACAAACATAATCGTGTGCATAGTGCATAAGAAAAGACCTTTCATTTACTTGAAAGGTCTTTTCTCTCTCGTTCACTTTACCGCTCCATACAGTTTCTCTATCTCATGCTCAATTTGTTTTACATCGATTCGCTCAAATAATGGCTGTACGCTATCAATTCTATTCGGCAACGTATTTTGCGGTTCCCAATTTCGTTTAACAATCGACAATGTGTTTCGAACTCTTTCACTTGAAAATGGTAAAAATGGTTCAAGGAGATTTGCAAAATTAGCGATAAGATAAACACAATTATAAATCGTTTCTTCACATGAAACTGGATCATCTTCTCTTTGTTTCCAAGGCTGCTTTTCGTCAAAGTATTTATTTGCAAAACGTACTGCATCAAATATTGTCTCTAACGCCACCTTAAATTTAGTTTGTTCAATAGCCGCTCCTACATATTTATATAATCCTTCTACTTTATCTTTCAGCTCTACATGAATAGTTCCCTTCGGTACAACGCCATCATAATACTTTTCAATAAACCTTAATGTCCGATTCACAAAGTTCCCATATGCACCTAACAATTCACTATTATGACTGTAAATAAACTCACGCCACGAAAAATCAGTATCACGATTTTCTGGTGCATTTACTGTTAAAAAGTAACGGATCGAATCTGGATCATAGCTTTCTAATATATCAGGTACCCATACTGCCCAGTTTTTACTTGTCGATAATTTTCTTTTTTCTACCGTTAAATACTCATTTGAAACGATATGACGAGGAATCGCTTCTTCTCCTACTCCAAGTAATACCGCTGGCCAGATGATAGAGTGAAATGGAATATTATCCTTTCCGTGTACATAATACGTTTTCGTTTCTTTATCCCAAAACTCTTGGTCATCTTTCCCTGTTTTTTCAGCCCAATGTTTACTTGCAGAATAATATCCTGTCACTGCTTCAATCCATACGTAAATTTTTTTATCTTCATACCCTTCTACTGGAATTGGTACCCCGATTGGTAAATCACGTGATACAGCCCTATCTAGTAATCCTTCCTTAACATATCTCTCTGTTAGTTGAATCGCATTGTCACGCCATGCCCCTGTTTGCTTTGCGATTTCTACATCCCTTTTAACTTGCTCCTGAAATGTATGCAATGCGAAATAGAAATGCTCTGTTTCCTGTACAGATGGCGTACTACCACATAACTTACATTTCTTTTCTAACAAATCGAGTGGATCTAAAATGGCCGAACAAGCATCACATTGATCTCCTCTTGCTGCTTCATGGCAATGAGGACAAACTCCTTCTACGTAACGATCTGGTAAAAACTGTGTACACGTTTCGCAATATGCTTGTTCCACTGTTTTTTTATAAATATAACCTTCCTCTAATAAACGTAAAAAAACTTTTTGAACTGTTTCATGATGATGCTCGCTATCTGTACGTGTATAGCAATCATAAGTAAAACCAAGGCTATGAAAACATCGCTCAAACTCTTCGTGATACTTATCAGCAATTTCTACCACCGTCACACCTTCTTGTTTTGCTCTAATTGTAATGGGTGTTCCATTACAATCACTTCCTGAAACATACAACACATTCTCACCTTTTGCCCTGTAATAACGTGCTAAAATATCTCCCGGTAACAAACTAGCAATATGCCCAAGATGTAACGAACCATTTGCATACGGCCAAGCGCCTCCAATAAAAATACTCATCTTACATTCCTCCTTTTAAATATAAAAAAGCCCCACCCTTATCTTAAAAAAGATAAGGGCGGGGCTGTATAAACAGTCGCGGTACCACCTTATTTCGCCAATTACTCACATAATTAGCCTTAACAAGTACGGAGCTATGTGCTCTTATACTGTGGTTTTGATAACGAGTACCAACTCTCGTCGCCGCCTACTATTATCATTTGATAAGTTCAGGACGAAGCTCAAAGGCCATTGTTCAAATGAGTATTCTTGCTTCTTCTCACCTACCGAAGCTCTCTGGAAAGAATGGTTTCATCCTACTTTTCCTTTTCAACGCTTTTACGTATAACACGTATTTTACGACTTAATTACAGAAAAATCAAACTCTATTTCAAAAAACAGGAAATCCCATCTTCCTGCCGAATAACTATACGTTCACAAAAGGAGTGATAATATTGAATCAAAAACAACTAAGCGCACGTAATGAAAAAAGCTGGAATGCAGCTGCTTATGAAGCTTGGACGAATCGCCACGGGGCGCCAGTTGATTATGC
The DNA here is from genome assembly GCF_011066025.1 of Bacillus sp. EKM202B. Classification (NCBI taxonomy): domain Bacteria; kingdom Bacillati; phylum Bacillota; class Bacilli; order Caryophanales; family Bacillaceae; genus Bacillus; species Bacillus sp. EKM202B. The sequence continues at coordinate 117,551 of NZ_JAAMNK010000005.1, forward strand.
GAAAAAGATTATGGAAGAGCCCACACGCGAAGTAGCACATTATTTACCTTACATACAATCGCCAAAAGGAAAACGTATTATTAATTTACTCGGGTCAAAAGGAAATAAAGCCGTCGCTCTTTCCCTATTAGGATCTGACGTAACAGTTGTTGATATTTCAGCGAGTAATGCCAAATATGCAAATGAACTTGCAGAAGCCGCTGGTGTCTCTATCCAATACATCGTCTCTGATGTACTGGATGTAAATCTTTCCGAATCATTTGATGTCGTCTTGCTGGAACTTGGTGTACTTCATTACTTTTTAGATTTAAAACCACTCTTTCAAAAGATTGCTAACTTACTTAAACAAGATGGAATGCTTATTCTTCGTGATTATCATCCTGTTTACACTAAATTATTAGGTGTAGATCATCCATCATTTCGGGCCAATGGAAATTATTTCGATAAAGAATTGATTGAAGATGATGTTGCTTATAGCATTCTTCTTACAGAATCGCAGAAAGAGGCTTTACCGAAAACAAACATACGCCGCTGGACATTAGGAGAAATTGTTACAACACTTGCGGAAGAACGTTTTAAAATTGAAAAGCTAGTTGAAGAACACGGATCTCATCAAAGGTGGGTTTTCCCTTCTACTTCACCTGAAGGAATTGAAGAACGTATACCAGGTCTATATACATTAATTGCGACAACATGCAAAAAAGGATCCCTTCACGGATAGGATCCTTTTTGCATGCTTACGCATATAAGTTGAGGTTGGAGATTACCATAATTCTGTAGAATAGGACACAAGATATTTCAACATTTTGTCTCTGACTTACGTCGTCAAAAAGGGGTATGACCAACATAACGAAGAGTAATGTTTCAGTTGATACTGATAATCGTTATCAACTAATTAAAAGTATACATGATGTTATTTCAAATTACAATACCATTTCTAATTTTTATTTATGAATTTTTTGATATACAAATGTATACATTTTAAGAACATTTACTCACATTAATCTGCCATATTCCATTATCTGCTATAATTTTCATGGAACAGATTAATAACTTCTTAATCATGTTTTTATTAATTTCGTTCTAAATATTTATAAATTATAATAAACAGTTTTAAAAGGTAGGGGTAACGATGAAATATGTTAGCATTCGAAAAAAACTACTGTTCACACTCTTAAGCATTTCTTCCTTATTTAGCATTGCTCTTATTGTTATTCTTTCATTTGCGATGCATCAAGCAAGTGAAATCGAAACGTTAAAGAATGATGTATCGAAAAGAGCAACGATTTTAAAAGAACGTGGCGATTGGTTCCAAGCACAGGTCGCTGGTTTACAAGAATATTTACTATCACATGACCAAAAAGGATTGAATAAATTCAACCGGGAAGGAAAAAAACTAGCTGATACTAGGGAGAAAGTAACAAGTGATAAAAAACTCCCAGAAGGAATGAAAGAGGCCATTTTAATGGGAGCAAAATGGCGCAGCGTCGTAGATAATGAAGTCCTCCCTCTTGCGCGTGAAGGAAAATGGGATGAAGCATCCAAAATTGCTCTTGCTCAAACAGATTATGTAAATGACCTTTTAAGTCGTTTTACTAAATATACAAATGAAGAAAATGACAAACGGGATGTATTAATTGCTGACGTAGAGTCTTCTTCATCCCTTATTCAATATATTATTTTCTTCTCACTCATTACATGTACATTAACATCTATTCTATTGGCATGGTGGTTCTCTGGTAAACTCGTTAAACCGATTCGACAAATTGATGCGAAGTTAAAAGAATTAGCTTCGCAAGATGGCGATTTAACCGCTAGATTACACGTAACGAGTAAAGATGAAATTGGTGACATTGCAAATTCCTTTAATCAAATGCTTGCTAACTTACAGCGTATAATAAAGCAAGTTCAACAAACATCAACAAGTGTAAAAGAAGCTTCTGAAAATGTATTTATCGAAACAACTGCTTCTATGGAAAATACCACAAAATCGAAAGAGACTATGAATGCTCTTGTGCACAATATTCGTTCCCAAGTTTCTAGCATCGAAGAAAGTTCAACCGCAATGGATGATATCGCAACGGGTGTTCAGCGTATTGCAGAAACTGCATCTTCTGTCGCTAGCCTAGCTGTTACAACTTCTGAAAAAGCAGATGATGGAAATAAAGTCATTGAGAAGTCTATTACACAAATGCATACAATTAACGAAGCTGTTAACGCTACATCACAAGTGGTAGAGCGACTTATTACACATACGAATCATATTGATACTGCACTTCAATCTATTTCTAATATTGCCGAGCAGACGAATTTACTCGCTTTAAATGCTTCTATTGAAGCGGCCCGTGCTGGTGAACATGGAAAAGGATTCGCTGTTGTTGCCGATGAAGTACGAAAACTTGCTGAACAATCTCAGCTAGCAGCAACTGATATTAACCATTTACTTCATCAAATTCAAGCGGACACAAAAATAGCAAATGACATGATGACACAAGGTCAGTCAGAAGCTTCTGAAGGAATTACAGTCATTCGTACCGCTGGATCTTCATTCTCAGAAATTGTTAATCACATTAACAATTTATCTACACAAATACAAGAAATGTCTGCAACTACTGAAGAAATGGCCGCAAGTTCTGAAGAAATGAATGCAGCTTTAAATAATATCGCTTCTATTTCAAATGAAGTTGCTGCCGAAACATCACAAACAGCAACTTCAGCTGGTGACCAAGTAAACAAAATGAGTATCGTTGCTAAAAAATCATCAGAAATGAAAACAATTGTACAAGAACTTGAAGTGCTCGTTTCTCATTTCAAAACAAATGGTTAAAATGAAAATTCCATTTATACTTCTACGAACTCTAAATTGTTAGAAAGAGCGATTTAGAGTCTCTCTTTTTTCACGCTAAAATATCTCTTTCTATCTCCCATTCTGTCTGCTATAATTCCTAAAGGAAAGAGGAAAGCTTTATTCCTACTGGAATAAAGCTTTCTTTCAATTTTTTACATTAATTAATTCTAATACTAAGATTTTAAAAAGGAGGCTTTTTATCATATGAATTTTATAGGTATCAGAAAAAAACTAATGTTCATGATGGGAACGATTTGTGCTTTATTCGGCATTGCCTTAGCTTTTATTTTATTCTTTACCATGGATCAGTCTCATAAAGCTGAAACATTACAAAAAGAAATTTCTCCTCTTGCAACAGAATTGAAAGAGCGCGGAGACGCTTATCAAGTACAACTTTCTGCTTTAAGAGGTTATTTGCTACAACATGATCAAGCCGAATTAGACAAGTTTAATGAGATGAGTAAACGTCTTGAAGATACAAAAGGGCAACTTCTTTCTAACCCTAACACTTCTCAGTCCGTGAAAAGCACAATGGAATTAGGATCCACTTGGAGAAAGTTCATTGAAGAGAAAGTATTCACTCTTGCAAAAGAACAAAAATGGGAAGAAGCTTTACAAGTAGCTTCTACAGAAAATGGTACTGTTTATAAAGTAATTGGTGATTTCACAAATTACAGTAATGAACAAGCTAAATTACGCGAACAATCTATTGAAAAAATCGATCAATCTTCACTACGAATTGAATATGTTGTCTTCTTATCACTTGTTATTTGTATTGTAACTGCAATTATTCTTGCATGGTGGTTCTCTGGTAAGCTTGTAAAACCAATTCAACAAATTGATATTAAGCTAAAAGAATTAGCCTCTCAAGAAGGCGACTTAACAGCCCGTCTACAAGTAAATAGCAATGATGAAATCGGTGCAATTGCATCATCGTTTAATAAAATGTTAGAAAACCTGCAACATATCATTAATCGTGTTCAAAAAACATCTGTAGAAGTACAAACAGCTTCTGAAAATATGCTAGAAAAGACTAATACATCACGCGAGGCAACAATACGAGTTCAAAGCTCGATGTCCAACTTAAATTCAAGTATTCAATCGCAAACTTCTAGTATGGAAGAAAGCTCAACTGCGATGGATGATATGGCAATAAGCGTTCAACGCATCGCTGAATCTGCTTCATCTGTAGCCGAACTTGCTGTAGCTACATCTGAACATGCTAACGATGGAAGTACTGTTATCCAAAAATCTGTTTCACAAATGACAACGATACATGAAGCTGTAAATGCTACATCAGAAGTAGTCGAACGTCTAATCACCCATACGAAATATATTGATACGGCTGTACAATCTATTTCTAATATCGCTGAGCAAACAAACTTACTTGCTTTAAACGCTTCTATTGAAGCAGCTCGTGCTGGTGAGCAAGGAAAAGGATTTGCTGTCGTAGCTGATGAAGTTCGTAAACTTGCGGAACAATCTAAAACTGCTGCAACAGATATTAACCAATTACTAAATCAAATTCAAAATGATACAGAAACAGCTAGTTCTATGATGTCTAAAGGTCGTTCTGAAGCATTTGAAGGCATTACTGTCGTTCGTGAGGCTGGTACTTCTTTCACAACAATTGTTGAACAAGTAAATAAAGTATCAACTCAAATGCAAGACATATCAGCAACTGCTGAAGAAATGGCTGCAAGCGCTGAAGAAATGAACGCTTCACTTAATAACATCGCTTCTATTTCAAATGAAGTATCTAGTGAAACAGCCGCAACGGCACAATCTGCTGAGCAGAAAGTTATTGTTATGAATGAAATGACAGTAACTGCAAGACAAATGAAACAAACGGTTGAAGAATTAGATCAACTCGTATCTCATTTTAAAACTGAATAGCTCAAAAAAATATTCCTCTTTCAAGAGGAATATTTTTTTGAGCTCATTTCCTGCACATTATACATATATCCGTTATAATGAGAATCGATATCATTAATCTGTAGGGGGTGCTACACATGTCACAACAAGCATTTGAAGAAAAATTATATGCAAACTTAGAAGCTGTTATTGATCCTGAACTAGGTGTTGATATTATCAATCTTGGATTAGTTTATGACGTTACAGCGGATGAAAATAATAATGCTATCATTACAATGACGATGACTTCTATCGGCTGCCCAATGGCTGGTCAAATCGTATCAGACGTTAAAAAAGTACTATCAACGAACGTACCTGAAGTAAACGAAATAGAAGTAAATGTCGTTTGGAATCCACCATGGTCGAAAGAACGTATGTCACGTATGGCGAAAATCGCATTAGGTATTCGTGACTAAATAAAGTGAAACTTTAATCAACCTACACCAATCCAGTGCTTGCTGGATAAAGAAAGACCTGACGTCATAGTCAGGTCTTTTTCTCTTATTATTTAACGCCTACTGCATCATAAGCTTTCGTTACAACTTGTAACTCTTTAGAGTTTTTACCATATAAATCTTCTGCTGACTGAAGTGCTGCTTGACGCATCATTTTAAAGTCAGAGTTTGCAGTTAAATATTTAGTAAGAGCACGGTAGTAAATTTTTTCTGTCGCTTCACGGCCCACTCCAGTTACTTTCACGCCGTAATGCGTGCCACCGTCAGATACTAAGTACGCAGCTTTATTGTTAATACTACTGTTAATATGAACGCCGCCATTATCAGCTGTTCCAGTATAGCGTTTATTGTAATGATCTGGGTAACCTTCACCTGGTTTTAATGGGTTTGGAATAGATGCTGGATCTTTCAGAGAACGAAGCGCATCACCAGGTTTACCAGGTGTATAAATATCAGCACCTAAATCCCAGCTCTTCTTCTCAACCATGACACCCATAATATCAGATAACGATTCATTTAACGCACCTGATTCATTTTTATAAACAAGGTTTGCTGTATGCTCAGTTACAGCATGTGTTAATTCGTGCCCGATAACATCTAGGCCAGCAGATAATGGAATAAATGTCTTGCCATCTCCATCACCATACATCATTTGGATACCGTTCCAAGCTGCGTTATTCCAGCTTTCTCCTACGTGAACAGAGGAGATCAGCTTCGCGCCTTTATCATCGAAAGAGTTACGGTTAAATGTCTTTTTGTAGTAATCGTATACTTTCCCTGCATTTACATGCGCATCAACCGCTGCTTTGTCATCAAAGAACTTATTTTTACTTTCTACTTCGACACCTGTATATCCAAACCATTGTGAGAATATGTTAAACCAGTTTTCATCCATATTCTCTGCATCAAACGTATGAACACCTTGTCCACGCTTACCATCAAATAAATGGAATGCTCCTGTCTTCTCATTTTGAGCAATTTCAAATGATTGTCTAGCACCTAATACTCCGTAACCAAATCCTGTAATGTTATCTACAGCATTATATTTCTCAATCACATTTCCATTTGTTGCATCAACAAAGTAATGCCAATAGCCTGGAGCTGGTTTTGAAATCGATGCCTTAACTAAGTATGCAAGATAGTAGTTTCCATCTTTTTCATACACAAATAAATCTTTTTTCACACCATCATAATTCTTTACTTTACCAACTTCTTTTTCAATATCTGCCTTTGCAATTGTTTCTGCTTGTTCTGCACTAATACTTGCAAAGGTAGGAATATTTTTATCCTCTAAATTCGGAATAACTTGTCCGAAGAATGCTTTTACATTATTCTCTTTATCTAGTGTAACAGTTTGGTCTGAACCATACACAGGAATGTTATTATGTTTCTCAACTAACTTCACATGTGTCGTACCAGATTCAGCATCTTTTTCTTCCCCAACGACATTAAAATGTGTTTCAATATTTCCTGCTAGTTTAAACATATCTTTTTTACTCTCTAAATATTGAAAGACCGTCTCTTTTTTATCTAGTCCTTCCGGTGCTTTCCATTCTTCACCTATGTATGCAGGTGTTTTAAATTCTTGATGATATTGAATTTTTTGTTCTTCTGCTTTCGTTGTCGTTGCTCCAAACGTTCCAAATCCCCCGGCGATAACAGTTAACGCTAATGCTGATGAAATGACTTGCTTTTTCACTATAACATTCCCCATTCCCATAAAGATTTTTGACACTTTTATAAAATTCTGAATTTTTAACCCGATACCTCTTCCAAAAATTTGAGAAACATTTTTCAGATAATTCCACACAAAAAGAGGACACCCTATCAGGTGTCCTCTTTTTTATAAACATTTTGTTATTTTTTTAGCTCAATTGCTAAATAGTGTGATTGCTCTTTCGCTTGAATATGAATATCTTCTTCTACTGCTTCTGCCGCATCGCGCATAACAAGTATCTCACCATTTATCACACTACTTCCTTCAATTTGTACAAGGTACAATTGACGGCCTTCTTTCACAGGAAAATGAATTTCTTTTCCTGCCTCTAACGATAAAGAATATAAATTCGCGTCTTGGTGAATTTGAATTGGCGCATCACCGTCCACTGGGGAAACCATATGGAACCACTCATTTTCACGTTTACTCCAATCAAATTTAAACTCACCATAGTTTGGTTTATGATCAGCACGGTCTGGTAAAATCCAAATTTGTAATAAACGCAATGTTTCATTTCCTAAATTATGTTCACTATGAAATACACCAGTACCAGCACTCATATATTGAACATGTCCACGCTCAATTGTTCCTCTATTCCCCATGCTATCTTCATGTGTTAAGGCACCATCTACAACGTAAGAAATGATTTCCATATCGCGGTGCGGATGCATATCAAACCCAGTTTGTGCCGCTACTAAATCATCGTTAATAACACGTAACGCTCCAAAACTCATATTATTTGGATTGTAATAATTAGCAAAGGAAAAATGAAAATGTGTATTTAACCAACCGTGATTTGCTCTACCCATATTTTTATGATCAACTTTTCTAAACATATCCTTCACCTCATATTATCTCGAATTCAAGATTTACTTTAAAATTGTTTCTTACTGTAATTTTTTTAGTAATTTTAATAATTGATTTTGTTCTTCTATATTTAATTTATGAAACTGCTCCGCTTGGAACGTTTCCTGGGGCGGGACGATCTCCTCATATAAAGCTCTTCCCGTTTCTGTTAACGAAATATATTTCGTAGTACCTTCTTGTTCACGCCCAATCCAGTCCAGCTGCTCCATTTTATTTAAAAGCTGCGTGACATTTCCTTTCGTAACAAATAGCTTCTTCCCAAGCTCTTGCTGCGTTAAACGATTATGTCCTCCAACTTGAGCTAGTACATCAAACTGAGCGGCAGATACATTCCATTTTTTCAAATGCTGATTCGTCTCACGAATACTCTTGTTATAAAAACGTGATAAACGAAACCATAATAGTAGTCCTAATCTATCTTCTGTTTTCATTTCATCACCTCGCTCGTTTCATACTATTAGTTTAGAACTAAACTTTATAGAAGTCAATTACTTATTTTTAGTAAGTAACAAAGGAAGCATAGCGCTATTTCTCCACTATGCTTACATCAATTTTCTATTTTTATATTCATCTAATTTCCTCTCCGCGAACTTCTTCGCATCTTTCTCAATCCATCTCTCTTCATACGATTTACTTCCAACATACAATACTTCTCTCTTATGCTGCATCGCATGGCGAAATTCATGCAGTAGTGTTTTAAGCACTTGCTCATACTCATCCCACATACAAACGAAAATTAATTGTTTTTCTTTATGATAAAAACCACCTACGGGGAATAAAAACTCCTCTTCCTCTTCCCCTAATGATAGAAGTACATGATTTGCATCACACGTATCGCAAAAAATAACTGGCGTTTTACATACTTCAATAAGAGAAAATAAATCCTCTCTAATCCTTTTGACATCCCAAGGAAGCTCCGAATCCAACACATACCAATTCTCCACCTGTTGATATACATTTTGAAACTGGAGTTCCATTTCTTTTTATTCCCCTTTCCAAGCTCTCTTTTTCTATATGTATGCCACAATATGGTAAATATTAAACATACTCTTTCCCCCTTTGAAAAATGACAATAAAAAGAACCTATATTAGTATAGGTTCTTTTCCATAATTACTTTTTTTTCATAATTTTTTTTAGTACAAAATAACCAATTGCGCAAACAATAGCAGCAAGTGCAAAATATTTCACATATGGCCCAGCTACTTTATTAATGCTTTCCCACTCTGAACCTAATTTAAATCCTAAATATACAAACACAATTGACCATGGAATAACAGCTAATGTAGTTAGCGTAATAAACTTAGCATGTGACATTTTCGCAATACCCGCTGGTATGGAAATAGCATGACGCACAACAGGAATAAAACGTGCCGTAAAGATAACGCCAGTTCCGTAACGATTAAACCAATCTTCTGCATAATCAATATGCTTTTTCTGAATTAAAATATATTTTCCATATCGCTCAAGAACAGGTCTTCCTCCGTATCGACCAATCCAATAAATAAATAGTTGTGCGATTACACCGCCAATTGTCCCGAACGCAACAGCTCCCCAAAATGTAATGCTTCCTGTTGATACTAAATAACCTGCATAAGACAATACGATTTCACTCGGAATAACTTCTAACATCAATCCAAGCATAATTCCCCAATAACCAAGTCCTTCTAGAAAAACTAAAACTGAATGAATCAACTCTCCTAACATCATTTACCTCTCTTTACTGTTTTCGTTACCAAAAATAAAAGTACAAGCAGTAAGTATCTTGTACTTTTACTTTTAAAATTTAGTTAGTCTTCGTATCCCACTTAAAGATTTTATTTAAAAATTTATATACATTCTTTGACTCTTTTGTCAGAAGTGGACCTAAGATGGATAGTATAAGCACGTATAGTGCTGAGAATGGTTTTAACACTGACATTAAACCACCTGCGATACCGATATTAGCCATAATGATGGAGAATTCTCCCCTTGAAACGATTGTTAATCCAATATTTGTAGAAGCTTTATGAGATAATCCAGCTTGTCTTCCTGCAATCATCCCTGCTACAAAGTTACCGATTATCGTAAGAAGTACCGCACCTAGCGTTAACCATATTGCTCCGCCTAACGAGAACGGATCGATACTTAACCCGAAGCTGAAGAAGAAAATTGCTCCGAAAAAGTCTCTAAATGGAACAACAAGATGTTCAATTCGATCACTATGCTCTGTCTCAGAGAAAACTAATCCTAAAAGAAGTGCTCCGATTGCTTCTGCAACGTGAATTGTTTCTGAAAAACCAGCGATGAAGAATAACGAAGCAAATACTACAATAATAAAGATTTCATCTGAACTAATATTGAGCAATTTATTTAATAACGGCGTTGCTTTTCTAGCCACAATAAAGAATAGAAGCATATATCCTAAAGCAATTCCAATTGAAGTAAGAGCACCTAAGAAGGAAGCATGATCCCCAAGTACTAAACCAGAAACGACTGATAAATATACAGCAAGGAATATATCTTCAAACATAATAATTCCTAAAATTAGTTCGGTTTCATTATTACCAGTTCTTCTTAAATCCACTAATACTTTCGCAACGATGGCACTAGAAGAAATCGTAATAATACCCGCAATAATTAAAATTTCTAGTAATGGGAATCCCATGATAAACCCGTATAATAATCCAAGTGAAAAGTTAATTAGAATATAGATTGTTCCACCAATCGCAATAGAACGTCCGGATTTAATTAGTTTCTTCATCGAAAATTCTAGCCCTAGATAGAAGAGAAGGAACAGAACGCCAATTCTTCCAAGGAAGGATATTACACTTGCACTTTCAATAAATTTGAGATCGATTACACCTATTGTCGGCGCGTGCGGCCCTACTAACATGCCAAGAACAATTAGAAAAGGAATTACTGAGAACTTAAACTTTCCAGCGATTACTGCTGCAATTGCCACTAGAACTAAAGCTGTACCAACTTCAAAAATTAAAGTATCCATCTAGTCAGTCCCCCTATTCGAAAGTAACTCATTAATAATTTTTTTAATTTCTTCTCTCTCACCTGAAACTACTAGCATATCGCCTTCTTCAATTACTGTTTCTGGTCCTGGATTAAATAGCTTTTTCATATTCTTTTTCATAACTGCAATTATCGTTACGCTATACGTTTTTCTTATTTCAAGATCACCAATTGTTTTTCCGATTGCTGGAGCTGCATTCTCCACTTTAAACCACTCAATCGCTAAACCTTCAAAGACCATCTCAACATTTTCTAATGCCCTAGGCTTATATACCATTCCACCTAATATTGCTGCAACTTGTCTTGCTTCTGAGTCACGTAATGAAATACTAGAAATACTTTCTTCATGATCTGAATCAAAATGATACATTTCTCTACGTCCGTCATCATGAATCACAATCACCATTTTTTCGTTACCTTTCGTAACGATTTGAAATTTATACCCAATACCTGGAAGTTCACTTTCTCTAATATTCATATTTAGCTCCTCCTCAACAATTTTATTTGAATTTTCTGTTTTTCAGTCTTTTGTTCATCCAACCAATTTTAGAAATTCTAACCACTCCGGATACTTATGATTTGGAAATCTTTTATTGTAATAATAAGTGGCCCCTAGAAAAATACTTGAAGATGTAACGATAAAAAATACATTGCTTCTCATTTTTAAACTCTCAAGGCTTACTTTCAATAAAGTTTCTTCTTTCAAATTATCCCCACTTTCTCGCTTTACATTTAGTTTTTTAAAATGTAAATAATTCTAAAAATATTACGATGTAACATAATCATAACATAAAACACATTTAAGTAACATCATTTTTTAGAAAAATTGATTCTAGTATATTTTTTGCATATAATTTTCTTATTACAGAAAAAAGGAAGTGTATTATATGGTTGATATCTTTAGCAGATTCCTTGAGGTAACGAATAATATTTTATGGTCATATATTCTTATTGCAATGCTAATCGGCTTCGGTCTTTATTTCTCTTTCAAATTAAAATTTGTCCAAATTACTCATTTCAGTGAGATGGTCAGTTTAATTAGTAAAGGATTTAATCGAAAAGAAAAAAAGAAAGATAGCATCTCTCCATTCCAAGCATTTTGCTTAAGTGCAGCCGCTCGCATTGGTATCGGGAACTTAGCTGGTGTAGCATTAGCAATTTCAATGGGAGGACCTGGTGCAATATTTTGGATGTGGTTTATCGCGATTCTCGGAGCAGCTACTAGTTTTGTAGAATGTACGCTCGCGCAAATTTATAAAGTAAAAGATGGACGCAGGTTCCGTGGTGGCCCAGCATATTACATGGAAAAAGGGTTAAACAAACGCTGGATGGGTGTCTGGTTTTCACTTCTTATTACAGTTGCGTACGGATTAATTTTCAATTCAGTACAAGCAAATACAGTAACAATAGCGTTTGAAAATGCTTTCGGATTAGAGCGAACGATCGTAGGAGCTATACTAGCTTTACTAGTTGCAGTTATTATTTTCGGCGGTATTAAGAGCATTTCACGCATTACAGAAATGATTGTTCCCCCAATGGCAATTGTTTATATTGGTGTGGCTATTTTTGTCGTGATTAACAACTTCAATATGTTACCAAGCATTTTCATGGAAATCTTTAACGGTGCATTCGGTTTAGACCAAGCCATCGCTGGTGGTATTGGAGCAGCTATCAAGTTCGGAATCCAACGCGGTTTATTCGCGACAGAAGCAGGTATGGGGAGCTCTCCTAATGCAGCAGCAACATCTGATGTATCTCATCCTGTAAAACAAGGACTTGTTCAAGCATTAGGTGTTTTCGTAGATACATTCTTAGTATGTACATCAACAGCGTTTATCGTATTATGTTCTGGACTTTACAAAGGATCAAATTTAGAAGGTATTGAATTAACACAGCAAGCATTAAGTTCACAAATTGGACCGTGGGCAAGCACTTTCTTAGCGATTATTATTTTCCTCTTCGCTTTCAGCTCCTTACTAGGAAACTACTATTATGGTGAAACAAATATCGCATTCATTAAAGAAAGCAAAACATGGTTAATGATTTATCGCGTTGCAGTTGTCGGAATGGTGTTCTTCGGATCAATCGCTGCCCTTCAAACTGTTTGGAGTTTAGCTGATTTATTCATGGGACTAATGGTATTCACAAACTTAATTGCCATCTCATTCCTTAGCAAATTTGCCTATGCAGCATTAGTAGACTACATTAAGCAAAAGAAACAAGGTAAAGATCCTGTCTTCCTTGCAAGTTCTATCCCTGGCTTAAAGAATACAGAGTGTTGGGATGGGCAGGATGTAGAAGAAAAACAAAAGGCTGTTTAACAAACAAAGGCCCTATTACTTCACCGTAATAGGGCCTTTTATTTACAACAGTTCATAATTTGTTCAAATTAATTCCAGCAAAAGGGTTGATTTATACAAATTACTAGATTATAATAATTATAAATTAGTAATTGATATAACATAACAACTCAAAAGGAGATTGATCATAATGAACAAACAAGTAATCGAAGTATTAAACAAACAAGTAGCAGACTGGAGCGTTTTATTTACAAAATTACACAACTTCCATTGGTACGTAAAAGGACCTCAATTCTTCACATTACACGAGAAATTCGAAGAACTTTACACAGAATCAGCTACTCACATCGATGAAATTGCAGAACGCATTTTAGCAATTGGCGGCAAACCAGTAGCAACAATGAAAGAATACTTAGAACTATCTTCTATTCAAGAAGCAGCTTACGGAGAAACTGCAGAAGGGATGGTCGAGGCAATCATGAAAGACTACGAAATGATGCTAGTCGAACTGAAAAAAGGCATGGAAATCGCTCAAGACTCTGACGATGAAATGACATCTGACCTACTACTAGGCATCTACACAGAACTAGAAAAACACGCTTGGATGCTACGTGCGTTCTTGAATCAATAATAGATTTTAAAGCGGAGGTAGCTTGCTCAGAATGTGAGGGGGATGGAGCTTTTAACGTAGAGGCGCTCTTTGCCTCGCAGGAAAAAGCGAAGCCACCGAACATTCTAGCTACCGGAGCTGGATATTATGTAAAAGCGGAAGCGACTCGTTCAGAGTCGCTTTTTTTATGTAATGGTTGCATTTAACGGTACACGAAATTATATCAACGATTTTTCAAATATATCGATCATAACTCGCAATATATCAACGATTTTTTCATTATATCGATCATTACAAGCAATATATCAACGATTCGACAAAGGATATCAATTTATCGACAAATCATGACAATATTAACACCCCCCTCGCCCTACTTTTATCAATATATTACAATCTCATCTATGTTAAAATATAGGAAACACCTTTTAGTAAAATAGATCCAAAAAGCTTTTCCAAATTCATCATTTACTACTTAAATGGCGGGAGTGGTTCAGTTGAAAGACTACTTAATTAGAGCATTTTTTGCGTTAATAACAGTTGGAATCGTCTTACTTATAGCTAATATTTTCAATATACGTGTCGAGGTGAAAGACTATGCTTTCCTCGTTGTCGTAGCAATTGGTGGCGGCTGGGGTGGCTGGTACCTGTATAAAAAACAAAGTAATCAAAATGATAAAGGCATTCCAAAGTAATATGGAATGCCTTCTTTTATTTCCGTCTATAATAAATAACAAAATTCAAACCACTGATACAACCAATCGCAATAAACATAGAAAACGATTGTCCATCTCCACCTAGACTATATTCATCAATGATAAATCCAGACATAAACAATGTTATCGCTGAAACACCAACACACAATATCGAAATAAACCAAAGCGAAAACTCATTAATCAGCTCTTTCTTCTGTCTTAAAACAATTAGCATAACAAGAATAGACGCTGCTAAAATACTTTTAAAAACAGGACGTAAATACACAAACTCCTCCATCTATTCCTCCTTTCCGAAAAACTATATATTCTAACATTAATATATTTAACTAAATTAAAAACACATGTCTTTTTACGATAAAAAAGACATGTGTTTCTATAAATCGCTATAAAAACGTACTATGATAATTGCTTCCACTTCGTCCCCAAGACAGGACGCTCGTAATTTTGGATTTCATGAATTAGTTTATCTGCCGTCTCAGCGGAAACAATTAACTCTTTATTCGATGGATTCATAAAGCCTTCTTCTGCTGCCCGTTCAACCATTTGCAAAATTGGTCCGTAAAAGTCTTTTATGTTCAATAAACCAACCGGCTTATTATGTATACCAATTTGTGACCAACATACTACTTCAAAGAGCTCTTCAAACGTTCCATATCCGCCTGGTAATGCAATGAAAGCATCCGCAAGCTCTGCCATTTTCGCCTTGCGCTCATGCATCGTTTCTACCTCAATTAATTCTGTTAATCCTGTATGTACGATTTCTCCTCGAAATAGACCACGCGGCATAACACCTGTTACACGTCCGCCTAAGCGAAGAACTTCGTTTGCTACTTCTCCCATTAATCCAACGCATGAACCACCGTATACGAGCTCATAGTCGTTCTCAACAAACATTTTTCCTAACTGGATTGCCTGCTCTTTAAACTCTGGTCTCTCCCCTAAATTGGAACCTGCAAACACACAAATCTTTCTCATTCCTACACCCCGAAACTATATATTGTTATGATACAATTGACATTGTACAACATATTGAGGAGATGAGGAAGAAATGGATATCGTTGCATTTCAAAGATGGGTTGAGGAATTTTACGAAAAACGAAGCTGGTCACAGTATAATGCCTTTATTCGCTTAAATTTCTTAACTGAAGAAGTTGGAGAAGTTTCACGAGTTGTTCGCGCTATTGAAATCGGCCGCGATCGTCCCGATGAAGATGCGAAAACAGAAGAAGAGCTAAAACAAGAACTAAAAGAAGAACTTGGTGATGTACTATCTAACCTTATTATTCTTTCGCAAAAATATGATTTGGATTTACAAGACATTATGGACGCACACGTCACAAAGCTTTCGAAAAGGTTCGAAGCACTCAAATGAGAATATTATCAATTATGGTATAATATTCTTGTCACAATAATAAGGGGGATTTTATGTTATCTAAAAAATTGCACGACGCATTAAATGAACAAATGAACTTTGAATTTTACTCTGCCCACGCTTATATGGCAATGGCTGCTTACTGTACAGCTGAGAGCTATGATGGATTCGCTAACTTTTTCCTTGTACAAGCTGAAGAAGAGCGTTTCCACGCAATGAAGCTTTACAACTATATTAACGACCGCGGTGAGCGCGCTATTATTACTGGATTCGATAATCCAAATAACGAATATGAATCTGTATTGAACGCTTTTGAAATCGCACTTGAGCACGAGCGTGAAGTAACGAAACGTATTTATCACTTATCTGATATTGCTTGGGATGAGCGTGAGCATGCAACAATTACATTCTTAAAATGGTTCGTTGATGAGCAAGTAGAAGAAGAAGCTTCATTCGATAGCATCATTCAAAAATTAAAACGTATTACAAGCGATTCAAACGCACTATTTATGCTAGATGCTGAATTAGAGAAACGTACATTTACGCCTCCAGCTGAGTAATATTTTAATCACCTTAATGAGTGTATTAAGGTGATTTTTTTATTTGCTTTCTATCTTAAAATCACCTTAAATTTCCTAGCATTTGACATAGAACCAGTTAAGGAATGGTATTATCTTCAATATAAAGTTCAACTAATCGGGCCTTTACGGGCAGTTGATCTCCCACCTAACCTCTTTGTTGAGGTAGGAGTCTTACTGCTGGTTAATGCGGGATAAAACAATATGTGAGGAGAGAAAAAATGAATCAACGTGTAGAAGCTGTTGATGCAATTCGTGGTTTCGCTTTATTTGGCATTTTACTTGTTAATATAACATTAATTCAATTCGGGTTATTCGCTAATGAAAAACCCACTTATATTTTCGGAAAACTCGATGAAAGTGCTAATTGGTTTATTCAATTTTTCGGCACACAAAATTTCATTTCCCTATTCTCTTTTTTATTTGGGCTTAGCATTATTTTGTTACAAAAAAGTATTATCGCAAAAGGAAAAAAGTTTTTCCCCACATATATAAGACGTATTAGCATTCTTTTACTACTAGGTTTCATTCACGGTACCTTTATTTGGTCCGGAGATATTTTATTTGCATACGGACTTATCGGGATTTTCTTAATGATGTTTATAAATAGAAAACCAAAAACATTATTGATTTGGGCAACTATTCTACTCGCACTCATTACACTTATGTCTTATCAAACTGATCCAAATACAAATATTAATGATTTTGCTCCTTATATTGAAAAAGAGCATAAAGTTCATGAAACTGGAAGCTATATGGATCATGTCAACTTTAGGTTAACTGAAAGTCCTTTCGATTATATTGGGATTAACGGTTTCTTCGGACTAGTTTTCATATCAATTTTCGCAATAATTTTTATGTCCCCACTTTTCTTACTCGGAATGTATGTAGGAAAAAAGGGCTGGCTATTTGAGATTGATAAACACATACCTTCTATCAAAAAGATTTGGCTTATCACTGGTATTTTCTCTTTTACAATTAAAATCTTAGCCGTGTTCGTAAAGCATCCAATTTTAATTATGTTACACGATGGCCTTACATCAGTAACCATGACATTCTTTTACGGAAGCACCATTATTTTATTATTCCATTACAAAAAAGCATCGCGCTTACTAACATATATGGCGAATATGGGGAAAATGTCGGTTAGTAATTACTTAGCTCAATCCATTATCACAACAACAATTTTTTACGCATACGGCTTTGGCTTATTCGGTAAAATCGGATATTTCTTCGGTATTCTTTTGACCATTGGAATTTATACAATTCAATTATTCGTTAGCACCTATTGGCTACAGAAATACCGAATGGGCCCTATAGAATATGCGTGGAGAATGGGAACTTATTTAGAGAGACCACGATTTAAAAAAGACTTGGATAAAGCAAGTTAAACAAAAAAAGCAATGAGCCTACGCTCATTGCTTTTCTTAATTTATTAAAGCATAACCCCAACAATAATCGCTGATAATATACTTACTAACGTTGCACCGTATACAAGTTTTAGTCCGAATGATGATACAACATTTGCTTGTTTGCCATCGATACTCTTTGTTGCACCTGCGATAATTCCGATAGATGAGAAGTTCGCAAATGATACAAGGAAGATAGATAAAATACCTACTGTACGAGTTGATAAATCACCAGCTACTTTTCCAAGGTCAAGCATTGCAACGAATTCGTTCGTTACTAATTTTGTTGCCATAATTTGTCCCGCTGCTAGCATCTCTGATGTTGGAATACCCATTACGAATGCTAATGGTGAGAAGATATATCCTAAAATGCTTTGGAATGTGATTCCGAAAATTGAATCGAATACACCGTTAATTGCTGTAATTAATGCTACGAAACCGATTAACATCGCCGCTACTGTTACAGCGATAGAGAAACCAAGCATAATATATTCGCCTAACATTTCAAAGAATGTTTGTTTCTTATCTTCTTGTAATTCTAAAATATCGTCTTCTTCTTTCACTTCATATGGATTGATAATATGAACGATAATGAATCCACTAAATAAGTTTAATACAAGTGCTGTTACTACATATTTTGGATCAATCATTTTCATATAAGAACCGACGATTGACATTGATACTGTTGACATTGAAGATGCACAAAGTGTGTATAAACGATTTTTCGGTAATTTGCTTAATTGATCTTTTACTGTAATAAATACTTCACCTTGACCAACAATTGCAGCTGCTACTGCATTATATGATTCTAGTTTTCCTAAACCGTTAATTTTACTTAGTACGAAACCGACTGCACGAATGATAATCGGTAAAACTTTAATATGTTGCAAGATCCCAATTAATACCGCTAAGAAAATAATCGGTAATAATACTGTTAAGAAGAATGGTGCTTGTCCATCGTTCGCTAAACCACCAAATACGAAATTAACCCCAGCTTCCGCAAATTTTAAAATAGCGCCAAATCCATCTGCAATCCCTTTTACTAATACAAATCCGACCTTTGTATTTAATAAGAAATACGCAAGTACCAATTGAATGACAAGCATAAGTGCAATTGGCTTATATTTAATTTTCTTACGATCTGAACTTATAAGGAAACCTAGTACAAACACTACAAGTAAACCAACTAGAAACATTACTATTTTCATATGTGAATCCTCCACTTCTCCCACGAGTTATTGGTCGTATAACGTATAACGAATGACGTCTGACCATTGATGTTAAAAAAATTTAAAACCCCTAAATACTATTCAACTGTTATCTAAAATCAGTAAGCGTTTACATAAATTGCAATTTATAAAAGGTAGCCTCTTCTCTCCTACCGTATTAAAAGTCTGAAATTGATACCACCTACAAATCAAATTGTAAGCGTTATCTAGAAGAAATGCAATATAAATTTTAAAAGATTTTCATATGTTAATATATTCCTAATTAATTGGTTTTTTTATGTAATTTAACCATAAAAAACGGCCCTAGCTATGAGCTAGAACCATCCTTTTTTATCCCGCATTAACTGGCAGTAAGATCCCACCTCAAAATGCAGCGAAAGCAAAGAAGTTAGGTGAGGGATCAACTGCCCGTAAATGCCCGATTGGTTCAACTAATAATCACTGGGGGATGAAGCCCCCCGCTGATTAAAGTTTCACTTTATAGCATAACACCAACGATAATCGCTGATAATATACTTACTAATGTCGCACCATACACAAGACGTAAACCGAATGATGATACAACATTTGATTGGTTTTCATCGATACCTTTCGTTGCACCTGCGATAATTCCAATTGATGAGAAGTTCGCAAATGATACAAGGAATACAGAAAGAATACCTACTGTACGAGCTGATAAATCACCAGCTACTTTGCCAAGATCAAGCATCGCAACAAACTCGTTTGATACTAATTTTGTTGCCATAATTTGTCCCGCTGTTACCATCTCTGCTTGCGGGATACCCATTACGAATGCTAATGGTGAGAAAATATATCCTAAAATAGCTTGGAATGTAATACCGAACACTGAATCAAACAAGCTATTGATTGCTGTAATTAATGCTACGAAACCAAGTAACATTGCTGCTACCGTAATTGCAATCGTGAAACCAAGCATAATATATTCGCTTAACATTTCAAAGAATGATTGCTTTTTCTTATTTTCTAACTTCAGTGTATCTTCTTCTTCCGTAATATCGTACGGGTTAATAATATGAATAATAATGAAACCACTAAATAAATTTAATACAAGTGCTGTTACTACATATTTTGGCTCGATCATTTTCATATAAGAACCAACGATTGACATTGATACTGTCGACATTGAAGATGCACATAATGTATATAAACGATGTTTTGGGATTTTACTTAATTGATCTTTTACTGTAATAAATACTTCCGCTTGTCCAACAATTGCAGCTGCTACTGCATTATATGATTCTAATTTCCCTAAACCATTTACTTTACTTAACAAAGTACCAATAGCACGAATAAATATCGGTAAAATCTTAAAGTGTTGTAAAATTCCGATTAATACTGCGAAGAATACGATTGGTAATAATGCAGTTAAGAAGAATGAAACTTCTCCTTTATTAACAAGGCCACCAAATACGAAAACGATTCCAGCTTCCGCATACCCAAGAAGTGCGCCAAATCCATCTGAAATTCCTTTTACTAAAATATAACCCACTTGCGTATTTAATAAGAAATACGATAATGCTAACTGAATTACAAGCATGAGTGCGATTGGTTTATACTTAATCTTCTTTCGATCGGCACTTATAAGAAAACCGAGTACGAATACAACGAGTAATCCTACAAGAAACATAACAAACTTCATTAATAAAATCCTCCATTTAACTCTTCATTAACGTTGAACGTCTGACCATTCAAAACAAGAAATAATCCGAACTTTCCATTTCTCCACCAAAACACTTAACTGGATATGAAAAATCATAAAACCTCTTGTCTCAAAGGCATTTTCCATTCTATCATAAATCCCAACTCATATCCGCACTTTTCTAAAAAAAATTACATTTTATTATAAAAACCTCATTAATGTTCGTCTTTTGCCCCTTTCTCCTGTTTTATAACTACACAAAAAACGAGCATCAAATTTCACTGATGCTCGTTCTATCTTTTATCCCGCTATTTGCCGGGCAGTAAAACTCCCACTGATTAAAGTTTCACTTTATTATACAGCTTTTTCTTTATCTGCTACTTCCGGCTTATCCCAACACTCTGTATTGTTCAACCCTGGAATAGACTCCGCATAAAAGACTGGATCTTTTCCTTGTTTCTTTTGCTTTACGTAATCTGATAACGCTGCGAAAGCGTACTTAGAAAGGAATACAATTGCCACTAAGTTAATAACAGCCATAATCCCCATAAATAAATCTGCTAAGTCCCAAACGATTTGAATTGTTGCTACAGATCCTAACATAACCATACCAAGTACAGCAATGCGGTATGCCGTTAATAACACTTTACTTCCATTTAAGAACTCAATATTTGTTTCACCATAGTAGTAGTTACCTACTAATGAGCTGAATGCAAATAAGAAGATTGCAACCGCTACAAATACAGATGCCCACGGTCCGATATGTTGGCTTAACGCTTGTTGCGTCAATTGAATTCCATTTAAATCAGCTGCACCAGGTACATCAGATAATAAAATGATGAACGCTGTACAACTACAAATTAATAATGTATCTGTAAATACCCCTAAAGTTTGAATGAAACCTTGTTTAACTGGGTGCGTTACGTTCGCAGTCGCTGCTGCGTTCGGTGCACTACCCATACCAGCTTCATTTGAGAATAATCCACGTTTTACTCCTAGTAAAATCGCAGCTCCTAATCCCCCACCAACTACTTCTTTAATTCCGAATGCATGTAAGAAGATTTCTTTAAATACATACGGAATTGCCGTAATGTTTGTTACAACAACGAATAATGCAACTGCTACATATATAATTGCCATTACCGGAACAATCATTTCAACCGCACGCGCAATTCGCTTAACCCCACCGAAAATAATGATTGCAAGTAAACCAGCCATAAACAGACCTACAAGTCTACTATCCATTTTAAATGCGCCATCAAAAGCTGCCGCTACTGTGTTTGACTGTACTGCATTAAAAATCAATCCGAAACTCACTGTTATTAGAACAGAGAAAACAACACCTAACCAGCGTTTCTTTAAACCCTTTTCCATATAATACGCTGGGCCCCCACGGAATGCGTTCCCATCTTTTACTTTATAAATTTGCGCTAATGTGCTCTCTACAAACGCAGAAGCACCCCCAATTACCGCAATTAACCACATCCAAAATACAGCACCTGGACCACCTGCTGAGATTGCAATAGCTACACCAGCTAAGTTACCAGTACCTACACGAGAAGCTGTACTCATACAAAATGCTTGGAATGATGATACACCGCTTTTTTCTTTTTGCGCTTTTCTTGTCTTTGAACTCGCCCCGTCCCCAAGTAGGCGAATCATTTCTCCAAAGTAGCGAATTTGGACGAATTTCACACGAAATGAAAAATAGAGTCCTAATCCAATTAACATCGCGATAATGATATATGACCAAAGGACATTATTTACATCCCCAATTACTTTAGCTAAAAAATCCATAATCGAATTGCCCCCTCTTCCTAACAATAAGAAAATTATATTCTAAAAACTTTTAGTAATCAAGAACTTTATGTTAGGTTTTATGACATGATTAAGTTAGATTTCTTAACATACATATGTTTTTCACTTAAAACTATAACCAATACGTGCATTTATCCACTACTCAATCACTCATCCTATTCGACCAATCATACTTTTAAGACAGTACGTTGCCTACAAATAACGAGAGAAATGAACAAACAAAAATTATATTAATAATTACCTTTCACCCTTCTCATCATTTACTACAACAAAAAAGGCGAGCATCAAATTCCTCTCGATGCTCGCCTTTTCATTACACTGCTTTTTCTTTATCCGTTACCGCTGGCTTATCCCAACACTCTGTATTCGTTAAACCAGGAATAGAATCTGCACTGAAGACTGGATCTTTTCCTTGTTTCTTTTGCTTTACATAGTCTGCCAACGCAGCATACGCAAATCGTCCAAGAAGTGTAATCGCAATTAAGTTTGTAATTACCATTAGACCCATAAATAAATCCGCCATATTCCATACGACTTTAAGCGTCGCAACAGAACCGAATAATACCATTGCAACTACCGCAATACGGTAAATTGTTAACCAAGCTTTACTTTGTTTAATGAATTCAATATTCGTTTCACCATAATAGTAGTTTCCTAGAAGTGAACTAAATGCAAATAAGAAAATAATAATCGCTAAGAAGCTACTTGCCCATGGGCCGATTTGTGAACTTAATGCGTTTTGTGTTAATTCAATACCTTCTAAATTTGTTGCTTTATATGCACCAGAACATAATACGATAAACGCTGTTGATGTACATACTAAAAATGTATCTACTAAAACCCCGATTGTTTGAATAAAACCTTGTTTCGCTGGATGCGTTACATCAGCTGTTGCTGCCGCGTTCGGCGCACTACCCATACCTGCTTCATTCGCAAATAACCCGCGCTGAATACCAAATTTCATTGCAGCACCGATACCGCCACCTACAGCTGAATCTAAACCGAATGCACCTTTAAAGATTTCTGTAAATACATCTGGTATTAAATAGAAGTTTTTAATAACAACGAAAATAGCTACTGCAATATAAATAAGTGCCATTGGCGGAACAATCATTTCTGACATACGCGCAATACTTTTCACACCACCAAAAATAATAACTGCAACTAATGCCGCTAATACAATCCCAACAATATAACGCTCTAAACCGAATGCATTTTCAAATGCTAACGTAACTGTATTCGCTTGTACTGAGTTGAAAATTAAACCGTAACTAATTGTGATTAGAATAGAGAACCAAATTCCCATCCAACGTTTATTTAAACCTTTTTCCATATAATAAGCAGGACCACCACGGAAGCCACTGCCATCTTTTATTTTATAAATTTGCGCAAGTGTACTTTCCACGAAACTTGAAGACGCCCCGATAATTGCAATAACCCACATCCAAAATACAGCTCCTGGTCCTCCCATAGAAATAGCTAGCGCTACACCAGCTAAGTTTCCGATACCGATACGAGCTGCTGAACTCATACAGAACGCTTGGAAAGAAGATACGCTACCCTTTTTACGTGTCTTACCAGTTAGTCCATCACTCATTAATCGAACCATTTCTCCTAAATGAGTAATTTGTACGAATTTTAATTTAATAGAAAAATAAAGCCCTAAACCAATTAGCATTGCAATAAGAACATATGACCAAAGAATCGTATTCGTTGATGAAACGAATTGATCTAAAATATTCATACAATTAACCCCTCCTTTTCTCCATAAATCGAATTATATTCAAAAAATATTCAAAAATCAACATTTTTCGACATCTTATAACTTCCAAATATTAGGTTTCTCTACGTAAATACATCCTTCTTTTATGACTCCACTTTCAGTAGCTGTGCATACTAAAACAAAAAATAATTTCATAAACAACACCATTGACAAAAATATATAACTGTAACTATAATAGTTACATCATGTTGTAACTAACCTAATTACATTACATTCATTCATTTCAGATATACACTTTAACAAAACACTTTGGAGGGATTTATTATGAAAATCGGAATCATCGGAGCAACTGGTAAAGCTGGAAGCCGTATTTTAAAAGAAGCATTAGATCGTGGACATGAAGTTACTGCAATTGTAAGAAATGCTGCGAAAATTACAGAAAAAAATGTAAAAGTTTTAGAGAAAGATGTATTCGCTCTTACATCTAACGATCTACAAGCATTCGATGTAGTTGTAAATGCTTTCGGTGCTCCAGCAGGACAAGAGCATCTTCACGTAGATGCAGGAAATGTACTGATTGAAGCTGTGAAAGGTGCACCACATACAAAATTACTTGTAGTTGGTGGAGCTGGAAGCTTATTTGTAGACGAAGAGAAAACAACACGTGTATTTGATACACCAGGTTTCCCGGGCGAATACCTTGCAACAGCTCAAAACCAAGGTAAAAACTTAGAAATCTTACAACAAACAAATGACATCACTTGGACATTCATCAGCCCTTCTGCACTATTCGCATTAGGAAAACGCACTGGCTCTTACACAGCTGGTAAAGACAATCTTCTTGTTAACTCAAAAGGCGATAGCTATGTAAGTTACGAAGACTTCGCAGTAGCAGCACTTGATGAAATCGAAAATCCAAAACATGTGAACGAACGCTTCACAGTAGTTTCTGAAGCTGAATAATACGAAAAAGCTCGTAAAACATTATGTTTTACGAGCTTTTTTATTTTTTAAGCTTTTACCTCTTGTATACCTTCTGTTCTTTCGAAACCTTGTTTCGTAATTTTAAAGAATACGTCATGTATACCATACTCAAATAACATACCATTAAATTGTTCTGTCAATGCTTTCGTATTTTCCATTCCTTCTAATCCATGTATATAAAAAGCATCGGCAAATGCCAATGCTTTTTATACTATCTTTTAATTTGATTTGGTTTATGTGGTTCGTTTGGAGTATACGGTTTATTCGGTTTCTGTGGTCCTTCAGACTTTTTCCAACTCACCGCTAATTCCGGACTTGTTTTCTCTTCACTACGTTCTAATAATACAACCGCATTTTGAATCGTCGGTGTTCCTTTATGCGCAATCCCTTGTAATTTCGTTAAATTTCCTGATACTTTAAAGCTAAATCCACCTGCTGGTGTTTGTTTTGGAATTAAAATGCGGAACTTTTCTCCTACATTAAATTCATTTTTTGCTTCGCCTTTTTCATTTACAAATTTCACACCAGCTGGTGCACCTGTTGCTTGCACTTTATACGTTCCGCTTTTTGCATTCGTTTCTACTGTATATAAACCTGTTTCAAAGAAATCATTTTTCAATACTGCTTCTTGTTCTTCTGTAGGAGTTACACTCATCGTAATTTCTTGTAACTCTTCACTCGCATTTGCCTTTGCAACTATGTCTTTCGTTACTTTCTCTACGTTTTTATTACGGAAATCTAAATCGTTAATATCGATTTGTTTTAATGCATTCCATACTGCAAGCTGTGTTGCGTAATGTGCTTCTCTCCAATCGGAAACGCCTAATTCTTGCGGACTCTTTTGTGGATATCCATTTAATAGTACACGGTACACGTTAATATCCACTTTTCCCATTTCCGGTAAATCTTGACCACTTGGAGATTTCAAATCTACATTTAAGCAAAATGCAATTTTTCCATCTGCCGTTTTAATAAGCTCTGTTCGGATTGGTCTTTTCTTTGACTTACTATAACTCCAATCCATTTCATACTTTGTATGGTCCATAACTTCTGCAAATGCTTTTTGAAGTGGGAATAATACAAATAAAACACTTAAAAAAACAGCTAAAAGTTTGAACGATTGCTTTATATTCATGTTTTACAACCCCTTATGAAATAACAAATTTACTAATAAGTAGTATTTAGTTAGAATTTTTTTTTATACATAAACACAACAAAAAGAGTGCAAATAATTTGCACTCTTTTTCTCTACTTTAATCTTAGAAATCGAAGTTATCAGGATCTGGACCAACGCGGTGATTTTGGTTTAATGCATCGATTTTTTCCATATCTTCTTTTGTTAATTCAAAGTTAAATACATCAGCATTTGCAATAATACGGTGTTCTTTCGTTGATTTTGGAATTGTAATAACTCCATTTTGTAAGTCCCAACGTAAGATAACTTGCGCTGTTGTTTTACCGTGTTTATCAGCAATTTCTTGTAATGTTTCGTTATCTAATAATTGACCTTGCATAAGTGGTGACCATGCTTCCATTTGAATACCTTGTTCTTTACAGAAAGCTTGTAATTCTTTTTGTGTTAAACGAGGGTGATATTCTACTTGGTTAATCATTGGCTTAATTTCTGCATCTTTCATTACATCTTGTAAGTGATGAATTTGGAAGTTACTTACGCCAATTGCACGTACACGCTCTTCTTTATAAAGTGTTTCTAGCGCTTTCCATGTATCTTTATATTTTCCTTCTACAGGCCAGTGAACAAGGTATAAATCTAAATAATCTAGTTCTAATTTTTTTAAGCTCTCTTCATATGCAGCAATTGTTTCGTCATATCCTTGATCTGCGTTCCATACTTTTGAAGTGATAAATAATTCTTCTCTTGAAATACCAGTCGCTTCAATACCTGCACGGATTCCTTCACCTACAGCTTTTTCATTTCCGTAAATTGCAGCTGTATCGATGCTACGGTATCCTGCTTTAATCGCTGATTTAATTGCTTCTACAAGTTCTGGTCCTTCTTCTACTTTAAATACACCTAAACCGAACCAAGGCATTTCTACACCATTATTTAATACTGTTTTACTTTGTAAGTTTTTCATTTTATTTTCTCTCCTTTTATCCCGCATTAACGGGCAGTAAAATTCCCACTTCAAAATTCGGCTGAAGCAAAGACGTTAGGTGGGAGATAAACTGCCCGTAAACGCCCGATTGGTTCAACTAATAATCATTGGTGGAAGAACACCCCCACTGATTAAAGTTTCACTTTATTTTACTTGATCTCTTTTTTCTAATGTCATACTCCATGCTGTTAAAATAACAGCACCTACTACCATAAGGCCGCCTACCCAAGCAGTATGGATTAACCCTAACGAATTCGTTACAAGGCCACCTATATAAGAACCTAAAGCGATTCCTCCGTTAAATGCGGCAATATTAATTGCTGAAGCAACATCAACCGCACTTGGAACAAAGCGCTCTGCCAATATAACTACATATACTTGTAGCCCCGGAACATTCATAAACGCGAATAGTCCCATGAAAATAATTGTGATTAATCCAGCTACTTTAAACGGCGCTGTAAATGTTAAAACAAATAATATAATCGCTTGAATAAGGAACATGTAGAATAGCGCTCGAATTGGATTATGATTCGATAATTTTCCGCCGACCATATTCCCTATCGCAATGGCGATTCCATACACTAATAAAATGATGGTAACGGTACTTGCTTCAAATCCTGTTACTTCTTGTAATAACGGTGATAAATACGTAAATGTTACGAATGTACCGCCGTATCCAAGTGCAGTAATAATGAAAACAAGTAACAGTCTTCCATTTTTAATTAGTTTAAATTGATCACGAAACGATACAGGTACACCATTTTTTAAATTAGATGGGACGAGTATACTATTTGCGATGAAAGCAATAATTCCAATTACAACGATCGCCATAAATGACACTCTCCAGCCAAACTCTTGACCGATAAATGTTCCAATTGGCACACCAGTAATAGTCGCGACTGTTAATCCAGTAAACATAATCGCAATTGCGCTAGCACGTTTATTCTCTGGTACGATTGCAGCCGCAATTGTAGATCCTATCGACATAAACACACCGTGTGCAAATGCAGCTACAATCCTTGCGATAATTAATACAGTGAAGCTTGTTGCTACCGCCGCAATGCCATTACCAATAATGAAAACAACCATAATCCACATTAATAATGTCTTTCGCGACATACTAGCCGTTAACGCTGTTAAAACAGGAGCTCCTACTGCCGCTCCTAACGCATATAAGGAAACCGTTAAACCAGCTGTTGTAACCGAGACATTTAAATCTTTTGAAATAGATGGTAGTAAACCGACACTAATAAACTCGGTCGTACCAATCCCAAACGCACTAATTGCTAGTGCTAATAAAGCAAACATACTTCTTCGATTCGTCTGAACTTCCGAAGATGGTACTGTATATGAACTCAATTGAATTCCTCCTTATTACAAGAAATCCAATCATAATAGTATGATAAAAGGGCCCTTCTATCTTCTAAAACATATATTTCATACTTACAAATGCTATTATGAATGGTTTCATCCTTTTTTTGAAGAACGCACTTTAAAGTACGATAGGCACCAAAAAGTAACATAGTCACTTTTCAGTACCGTACTACTCATTTGCCTCTTACATGTGCTATTATGAAACATATTTAACATAATAAAAAGTACGTACTTTAAAGTGCTATAGGTACTAAAAAGTAACATTTATATTATTTAACTTACTTCGCTCACAAAAGGAGGGTTTCATATGAAGAAATACAATATTCCTGTAGAGGCGACTTTAGAAGTTATCGGCGGCAAATGGAAAGTTGTTATTCTTTGTCACTTAACGAAAGGTACAAAGAGAACGAGTGAACTAAAACGCTCAATGCCTGGTATTACACAAAAAATGTTAACGCAGCAATTACGTGAATTAGAAGACGACGGCGTTATTCAAAGAAAAGTATACAATCAAGTCCCACCAAAAGTAGAATATTCTCTTACTGATTACGGTTGGTCTTTAGAATCGATTCTTGATTCTCTTTGTTCTTGGGGCGAATGCCATCTTGAAAAAGAAGGTAACACATCGATGCTAATTGCGGAAGGTGAATAATAGGAAAAAGGAAAAAACGAACATGAATTTGTTCGTTTTTTCCTTTTTTTCTATATATATATATGTACATTTCTAACTGAAACAAAATATTTTATACGCTTTCATACCTTGTCAGCACTACGTTATACACTCAATATCAAATAATTAGGAATCATTTTTATGTTAACATAGGTGTATATAGTATATAATATAGGATATATATTATATACACTTTCCGGTAACGGAGCTTTTCCATTATGCGGACAAGCCATATATCGGACAGTTCATAAATAATAAGTAAGACGTTATGGTTTTAGATTTATGTTTGCAGCTTAGTTGCTGTCATAAATTTAAAGGCATTTTATTGTGTTTTGTGAAACTTTGTATAAAGTTTCGTAAACGGTTACTATCTTACTTATAAAAAATAAGAGTATTGCTATCGTAAAGGAGAATTGGAGATGCCAGAAACTATGACTCAAACAAAGCCAGAACAAGAAACTGTACAAATTTCTGCTAGCCAAGGACAACTTGATGTACTTGATCAGTTGTTAAAACCTGAGGTACAAGAATCATTAACAACACTAGTAGAACAGCTTCCAAAATTAACTGAGCTTGTTAACATTTTAACTAAGTCTTATGACTTCGCTCAAACTGTTGCTACTGATGAAGTATTAAAAAGCGACACTGTTGGTGCAATCACAGAGCTTGTAGAGCCTGTAAAAGATACAGTGAAAAGCATGGCTGCAACTGCAATCGAAGCGAAAGATCGTGCTGACGAAAGCAACGAAGTTATCGGCCTATTCGGTCTATTAAAATTACTAAAAGACCCACAAGCACAAAAAATGTTCCGCTTTGTGAACGCATATCTTCAAATTAGTGCAGAACGTAACAATAAATAAGTTAACTTATAACAACAATTAGTAAAGACGGGGGATATCATACTATGTCAAAACAAATTGTCATCTTAGGCGCTGGTTATGGCGGTCTTCTTGCCGCTTTAAACGTACGTAAATTTTACAGCAAATCAGAAGCACAAGTTACAGTGATTAACCAATACCCAACACACCAAATCATCACTGAACTACATCGCCTTGCAGCTGGTAACGTTGCTGAGCAAGCAATTGCAATGCCACTTACAAAGCTTTTCAAAGGTAAAGATATCGATCTTAAAATCGCAACAGTTGAGTCATTCTCAGTTGATAGCAAAGAAATCAAACTAGCTGGTGGCACTACATTATCTTACGATGCACTTGTAGTTGCTTTAGGAAGTAAAACTGCTTACTTCGGTATTCCAGGACTAGAAGAAAACAGCATGGTATTAAAATCTGCTGCTGATGCAAACAAAATCTACAAACACGTTGAAGACCGTATTCGTGAATACGCGAAAACGAAAAACGAAGCGGATGCTACAATCGTAATCGGTGGTGGCGGATTAACTGGCGTTGAGCTAGTTGGTGAGCTTGCTGACATTATGCCTAAACTTGCAAAAAGCCACGGCGTAAATCCAAAAGAAGTTAAACTTCTTCTTGTTGAAGCAGGTCCAAAAATCCTTCCAGTATTACCAGACCACTTAATCGAACGTGCAACTACTAGCCTAGAAGCACGCGGTGTTACATTCTTAACTGGTCTTCCTGTAACAAACGTTGCTGGCAATGAAATCGACTTAAAAGACGGTCAAAAACTTGTTGCTAACACATTCGTTTGGACAGGCGGCGTACAAGGTAACCCATTAATCGGTGAATCAGGTCTTGAAGTAAACCGTGGTCGTGCAACAGTTGATGCATACCTACAATCTACTTCTCATAAAGACGTATTCGTTGCTGGAGACAGCGCTGTTGTCTTCGCTCCAGACGGACGTCCATACCCACCAACTGCACAAATCGCTTGGCAAATGGGTGAGTTAATTGGATACAACTTATACGCAGCACTAGAAGGCAAAGCATTCGAAGAGTTCGCACCTGTAAACTCTGGAACGCTTGCTAGTCTAGGACGTAAAGATGCTGTTGCTACAATTGGAGCAAGCAATACTCCACTTAAAGGCTTACCAGCATCATTAATGAAAGAAGCAAGTAACGTTCGTTACTTATCACACATTAAAGGTCTATTCAGCTTAGCTTACTAATCTGAATATAAGCCCGAATCATGCCCTGCATGGTTCGGGCTATTTTTATCCCGCATTAACGGGCAGTAAAACCTCCACCTTAAAATCCAGTGAATGCAGGGATGAAGTCGGAAGATTAACTGCCCGTAAAAGCCCGATTGGTTCAACTAATAATCAGTGGGGAGGAACAACCCCCCACTGATTAAAGTTTCACTTTATCCGTAATTTTCTCTAACTTATTTATTCGGCAGAAGAATCGTATAACCCTTTTAATTATCTAAATTTACTGATTATTTTATGTCTAAATTGTGTATATGAAAGGATGGAAGTATCCTTCCTACTCCCATCCCCTTCACACAAACTATTCTCCTAATTTCACAAGGCTGTAGTTCTTCTTCCCTTTACGAATAATAATAAATCTTCCATCAAATGAATTTTCTACAGTAACATCCGTACCTACATCCGTTACTTTCTCACCATTCATAGAAATCGCACCGTTATTAATGTCTTCACGAGCTTGACGTCTAGATGGTTCAATCCCTAAATCAACTAGCCACTCTACAATATTTTTCGTCTCTTTGGAAGACTGGAATGTCGGCATCTCTTTAAAGCCTTGTTCAATTTCATCAGCTGTTAACGATTTAATATCTCCGCTAAATAATGCCGAGGTAATTTTCACAGCTTGCAATAATGCCTCTTCTCCATGAACGAATTTCGTCATTTCTTCGCCTAACACTTTTTGCGCTTCACGTTTATGAGGCTCGGCTTCTACCTTCGTTGCCAATTCATCAATTCGCTCTTTCGCTAAGAATGTAAAGTATTTCAAGTATTTAATTACATCACGATCATCTGTATTCACCCAGAACTGGTAAAATTCAAATGGCGTTGTTTTTTCAGCATCAAGCCAAACCGCACCACTTGCTGATTTTCCAAATTTCGTACCGTCTGATTTTAATAATAACGGAATTGTTAGTCCAAATACTTTCGCCTCATGTCCTTCTAACTTACGAATTAAATCTAACCCGCTCGTAATATTTCCCCATTGGTCACTACCACCAATTTGCAGTTGAACATCTTCTTTCGTGTATAAATGATGGAAATCCATCGCTTGCAAGATTTGGTACGTGAATTCTGTAAAAGAAATGCCTGTATCTAAACGACTTGCTACAATATCCTTCGCTAACATGCTATTGATACTAAAGTTTTTCCCGTAATCACGTAAAAACTCAATAATGTTTATTTCATGTGTCCAGTCGTAGTTATTTACCATCTTCACTTCGCTATTTCCACCGAAATCAAATAGCTTTTTCATTTGCGCTGTTAACGCATCTACATTATGCTGCACTACTTCTAAAGTTTGCAGTTGACGCTCTGATTGACGTCCACTTGGATCACCAATTGTTCCTGTTGCCCCGCCAATTAAAATAACCGGATGATGACCAGCTAATTGGAATCTCTTCATCATCATAAACGGAATCAAATGTCCGATATGCATACTATCACCAGTTGGATCTACTCCGCAGTATAGTGAAATCTTTTTCTCTTCTACTAACTTACGTAAACCTTCTTCATCCGTCTGTTGATTCACAGCACCGCGCCATTCTAATTCATCAATAATATTCATCTTTTGTCATCCCCTTTATTTTTTTAAAACAAAAAAGCCCCTATGTCTATGACATAGGGACGATTATTCACCGTGTTACCACCCAGTTTGCATAAATAGCATAGCTATTCATACCACTCTTAGCAATAATATCGATTGCTACTCCGCTTAGCGTTACCTAAGATACTCCAGAGTGTAATTCACAAGTTTGTTTGTGCTAGGTTCCAGCAACCCCTAGCTCTCTTTGATAACAGTGACAAACTGCTACTGGGCTCTTTCAACGTATGTTATTTGTTAAATTATTAGCCATTATATTGAATTGAAAACAAATTGTCAACAATACCCAAATGTTATTTTAAAATAATTCATACTTTTATACGCTTTTAATTCAAAAATTATTGTAGATCTTCTCCAATAATCCTTACTTCTCTCTCTAACTTCACACCGAATTTTTCTTCAACTGTCTTTTGTACGAAGTGAATTAAATCGATGTAATCTTGTGCTGTTCCATTATCAACATTCACCATAAATCCAGCATGTTTTAATGAAACTTCTACTCCGCCAATTCGCTTTCCTTGTAGTCCTGATTCTTGAATCAACTTACCAGCAAAGTTATTTGGTGGGCGCTTAAATACACTACCGCATGAAGGATATTCTAAAGGTTGTTTCGATTCACGCTTATACGTTAAATCATCCATTTTTTCTTTAATCTCTTCATGTACACCTTCTTCAAGTTCAAATCTCGCTTCAAGAATAATGTAATGATTGTTCGCAAATACACTCTTACGATATCCAAATTCAAATGCTTCTTTCGTTAAAGTGCGTAACTCTCCATCACCTGTCATTACGACAGCTTCTGTTAATACAAACGATACTTCACCACCGTAGGCACCAGCATTCATATATAATGCTCCGCCAACTGAACCTGGAATGCCACAAGCAAACTCAAGACCTGTTAAATTGTGGTCTAATGCAATACGTGATACATCAATAATTGCTGCACCGCACTGTGCTACAATCGTTGTTCCTGTTACAGTAACACCTGTAATATGAATTAAACTGACCGTAATTCCGCGAATCCCACCATCTTTAATAATGACATTTGATCCATTTCCTAAAAACGTAACTGGAATATTATATTGGTTAGCATACTTAATAACTTCTTGAATTTCATCATAATTCGTAGGCGCAACGAACACATCTGCTTTTCCGCCAACTTTAATATGCGTATGATTCTTTAACATTTCATCTTGTGTAACATGACCTTCAGGCAATACCGTACTTAAATATTTATAAACCTCTTGCATATTCATTTTACGATTCCTCTATTTCTATATTCTTTTTATCCCGCTATACGGGCCCATAATATCCCCACATACATGAAATGAAACTAAAGTGGTGGATACAGTGTACCCAAAATCAATTCGAGACACCTATAAACCTCTTAAATTATAAGAGGTGCCACTCATATTAAAATATATATTGCATAATAAAGCAACCCAAATGGACTACTAAACTTGACATGTCATCAGAAAGACAACAATTTGTAAAATATATAACTTTTATAAAACACTATCCTTCAGTATCTTACTATACCACACGAAAATAAAGTGGTATTTTTTTGTAATCTTTACTTTATTTTCTTCAATATAAAAAAAGAGCACATCCCACAGAATGCGCTCTTTCTATACTCTTTATATTACTTTTCGTTCTCTTCTTTTTCCTTATCAAACCATAATAGTTCATCGTCATCAACTTCACCATTATAATTGATTAAAATCTCTTCTCCAGCTTTTATATCCTTATAAGCAAAGAAGTTAAACGTATGGTTCTCGAAGACGATATCATACGTTGCATTCGGCTTATATGAATGATTAAATAACATGCCGTATCCTAAAAGGAATGCCGTATGATTTACCCCATACTCAAATGCGTAGTCAGCAAGTAACGTTTTCTCAATATGTTCATGCTGTTCATTCGGATAAGAGATAACTGGTGCTGAGTGTATCAACTCACCCTTTTTAATATCACGAGTTGCAAATACACCTCTATTAAATTCTCCATCACTAAGTTCAGAAGTCTTAACTTCGATCATATGCGTCACCTATATAATTCTTTCTTTGAAGTATTTTATCTCGCTATCCGCGAGATTTAACTAATAATCAGTAGCTATTAGTTAAATTTTATCTCCTTAAGCTTGGCAGAAAACTCATAGAAAAGCAATTAAATTCCTATCAAGTATTCGTTCAACTGAAAAAGAGCACATCATTTGTGCTCTTTTTCAGCGATATTATTTTTCTAAAATATCTTCTAGCAACTTCACTTGCTCACTAACAGTATGTAGCGTCTTCACCGACGTATCATTTCGATTCTTCTCTTCTTCAATACTTGCTAACACTTCTTCCGTAGCTGCAGAAGTTTGCTGAATTACGTTAGAAGCATGTGTCACATCTTTAACGATATTCGTCGTTTTAACTTGGAAATTTTCTTGATGACCAACAATCTCTCTCATTACATCATTAATCGTATCAATAAACTTCCCTAAATCCGTTACATTCGTTAAAACACTTGCTAACATTT
Source organism: Bacillus sp. EKM202B (assembly GCF_011066025.1). NCBI lineage: Bacteria > Bacillati > Bacillota > Bacilli > Caryophanales > Bacillaceae > Bacillus > Bacillus sp. EKM202B. The sequence continues at coordinate 153,161 of NZ_JAAMNK010000005.1, forward strand.
CGTTACACTCTTCTTGTACTCTTTCTGACTTCTCTACCTGCACTTCTACTTTACTTGCTTGATTACTAAACTCCTTCAAAATCCCTTGAATTCTCCCCGCAGAACGATTCGATTCTTCAGCAAGCTTCAACACTTCATTCGCTACAATAGCAAAACCTTTTCCATGTTCTCCTGCCCTTGCAGCTTCAATATTTGCATTTAAAGCTAGCAAACTCGTCTGACTTGAAATATTCGTTATTACATCTACAATTTCATTAATTTGTTTCGATTGTGTCATCAATTCTCTAAATATCGTTTCTGATTGTGAAACAACATCATTTAAACTTCTCATGTTAGCTTCAAAATTTCTTAAAGTGTTTACACTACCCTTTGAGATTTCCAAACTTTTATCAACACGCATCGAAGCATTTCTTACTTGAGAGATGATTTGGTCAATATTTCCCTCCATATCATTCAATACTTCTACTGAACGTGACATCATCTCTGATTGTGATTGAGTACCAACTGCCACTTCTTCAAAAGCAAAATTAATTTCACTCATCGACTCCATCGACGTGTTCATATTCTGTCTTAAATGATTGAAATTACTATCTAACTTCACAACAGTTTCCTCAATAAGCCTTTGCGTTTCTTCTAACTCCTGAGCTTTCTTCATCACTGCTTGCTTCTCATCACTTAAACGAGCCAAAAGATTAGAACCAATCTTTGTGACACCCCACATTGCGATCGTTACAATCGCTAACAAGCTTGCAAAATTTGCAGCTTCAGATGATGCTGTATAAGCAAAAAATTGATTTGGCCAATAACTACAAAGTATAAATGTAACAACAACTGCTACCCCGCCAAGAATTAAAATAAGACGTTCACTCAAATAAATAAGTGAAACCGCTAATGTAAAATAGACCATTTGAAATACAGCTGGGCTTTCATTAAATGCTTGTACCATAATGAAAGACATAATAAGTAGCATACATGTCATGATGTATTTATACATCGCTTCCATACTTTCTATAAAAGTAAGCAGCGTTCCAAATACTACGATAGAAATACCACACATCCAAAATGCTATTGCTCTCTCTGTAAAAATATATCCGTAATACCCAATCGCGATTACCCCAAGGAAGAAACTGCAAATCGTGATAAACAGCAATAAATGATTTTTCTGTGATTCTTTCTCAAGGTTAGAAAAACAAGTTCTCTTTAACCACTCCATATATGAAGCCCCACCTTCTCATACGTATCGATTACTTCAGCTTGAATACCGCACTCACTGGGTTATGATCGCTATTTTCAAACTTCAAATCTTTCCCTTCTACATTTACAATTTCAACATTCGGTGAAACGATAAAGCCATCAATAATCGTGACAAAGTTTTCACCTTCCACGTATTTCTTCACATCATCTCTCACAGTCATAACAGACGGATCTACAGCCCACTTAAAGCCACCATCAGTAAAGTCCTTCGGTAACTCTACTAACCACTCAGGACGCTCCTTCACGAACTTCGGATCACTTAACTGAGCGTTAGAAATTAATTGATTCCAGTCTCCGCCCATTATTACATAATCACCATTTTTATAATGTTTGTTCATATATTCTTTTAAATACTCCACTTGTTGCTTTCTAATTTTTCCGCCTTCATCATAAGCAGACAAATGTAAATTTACGAGTCTAACAAATTTTCCATTATTAACAGGAATTTTATGTTCAACAATCGCTCGGTCTAAATCAAATAAACGCTTTGGCCACGGCTCCATTCCTGGTAATTGGAACCTCTTCGCTGTTTGAACTGTATATTTAGAAAATGTACTTAGTCCAGCATCAGCATATCCCATTGGACTTGTGATTGGTACCGGAACCCATTTTGTATCATAGTTCTTTCCGAACGAAGAAGCATAATCAGGCAGTCCTTTTTTCAAAAATTCATGCCCATTTATATCAAATGATCTCATTGATTTTATATCTACTTCTTGTAATAGCGTAAAATCACTATTCTCATTTTGTAAAAACGAAAGCATATTCTTTAAATTCGTTTCCGTTTGTTCTTTACTACTTGAACCAGACCCTTTTCCCCCATCCATAAAGAAGTCTTGATCCTTATCTAGTCCAGCATATCCAATATTAAACGTTGTAACTTTAAATTCATTTCCCTGCGCAATTACGCGCTCCTTATTGTTTTCCACCTTCAAGCTTATAACATCAGCTGGCTGTTCTTTTGTAAGTGTCATATACGCTAAAAACCCACCTACAACTCCCACACCTACTAAAATACATATAAGTACTATTTTTAATAACTTTTTCAAACAAACGACTCCTTTTCTAAAACATACGATTTTATTTTTCTTTATTTTCAGTCAAATAAAAAATGACAGATATACGAAACATTTTATCACACTGAAAACCTTATATCACTATATTTAGTTTATAAGTAATTATTCCCTATCTTAAACGATTAGAGAACTACAAAATACACCAACTTCTTCACTGGAAATCAAACGCAATCTTTAGTACACTATATGTAATAATTATAGGCGATGGAGTTCGCCATAACCGCTGCTTAGCTAATGACTCCTACCAGTATAACTACTGGTAGGAGTCTATTTTTTTGAGCAAGCTATTTAAAGAGGTGAGGAATTTGATTTATATTATCGTCGGTATAGCTGGTATATTAGGAGCCCTTTCTCGTTATTATTTAGGTCTTACTATTCATGAATTTTGGCATCATTCATTTCCATTAGCTACATTACTCATTAACTTAATCGGCTGCTTCTTATTAGCATGGCTGACTACATATGTTGCACGGCTAAACATCTTACCTTCGGAGGTTATCACAGGCATCGGTACTGGATTCATCGGTTCTTTTACGACGTTTTCAACATTTAGTGTAGAAACCATGCAATTAATTAATCATTCTGAATGGAGCATGGCTTTCTTATATGTATCATGTAGCATACTTGGCGGTCTCATTATGTCTGGACTTGGCTATACACTAGGTGATTTCTTAATTAAGAAATCAGTTACGGAAGGTGATCACTTATGATGGAAGCTTTATTAGTGGCAACTGGAGGGTTTTTCGGTGCGATTACACGATTTGCAATTAGCAATTGGTTTAAAAAAAGAAATAAAACATCCTTTCCAATTGCTACATTCCTTATTAATATAACAGGAGCATTTTTACTCGGGTATATAATTGGCAACGGAGTCACTACAGGCTGGCAATTATTATTAGGAACTGGATTTATGGGCGCATTCACAACGTTTTCGACATTTAAATTAGAATCCATTCAGCTTCTCAATCGCAAAAAAATTTACACATCCCTTTTATATGTAAGTACTACTTACATAATCGGTATCCTCTTCGCATTCCTTGGAATGAAGCTCGGTGGAATATAAAAAAGCGACTCTATTGAGTCGCTTTCTTTCATAAGAAGTAAGTCCCGCCATATGGAATGGAAAGTAAACCCGCTGGATACACATCATAATGCACACTTTGCATTGGAAATTGTGAGTATTGCATATACTGTCCTTGCATTATTTGTGCAAAATATGCTTGTTGCTGCATTTGAATCACTTGATTCACAGCATGAATTGTCCCCTGTGCCCCGGCTAGCGTTATAGCCGCCCCTACTTGTCTACCATTATAAAAATAATGATTCATCATTATTCAGCTCACTTATTATTTTTCTTCCATATGGTATGTTTCTATTTCATAGTGAGTATTTTGTCCGGATTGGGGAATCCATCACTAATTAAGCTTCACTTTATCTATTACTTTTTCTCAGCTTTGAAGTAATACATCCAAATAGTAATACACCAATACCACTAAAGAACAATACATAACTTACCGGTACTAGGAAAAAGAAAGGTTCTTCAAGAAATCCATCCGCTCCAACTTTACTGTTTGAAGCATGTATAGTTAAAGAAATAATCGCTAAGATCATGAAAGAAATAGCTACTACGTATTTATTTTTCATTTTACATTCTCCTCTATTCATATAATTCTTCTTAATTAACATCATATTATCCAAAACAAAATCATTAGTCAATAATATTTTATCGTTTTGCAATAAATTATTATTGAATAGAATGAAAATAAAAGGTTTATGAAGCATCTTAAATTGCCTCACAAACCTTTTATAGACAATAAATATTTACACTTCAAACTTCCTGCTTAATACAACATACATTGCGCAAAATAGTACGAATATCCCAGCATAAATTAACAAAACCTCTACACTAAACACATCAGCCAAAGGACCAAATATAATCATCCCTAAAGGTAAAGCACATGAATTTGCAATCTGTACGAGGCTAAACATTCTGCCATGCATAACTGGATCTACTTTCTCCTGCAATAACACAGTAACTGGCGTATTAAAACATGGCATTGTTATATCAATTAAAAAATTAAAGACTAAATACATAATAAATACCGGTGCAATTCCTAGTCCTACCATAAGCAGACCATATAACGCACAGGCCAGCGCTGTTGTATGCATACGATTACGGAAACCACCCCATGCTGCAATCAGTACGCCACCAGCTGCTGCACCAGCACTAAAGGTCATCTCACTAGCAGTAAGTCTCCACATTTCGGCCCCGAAAGAACGAGTTACCATTAAAGGTGTTAAAAAAGCAGCTGGACTTATTAAAATCATGACGATAATTAATAAAACGATTAGCCTTTTAATAAATACATTTTCTTTTAAATAAGAGAACCCTTCTTTAATTCCTTGTAGATTAGATTTTTGCTTATTCTCTGCATTCACATGTCCCTCTACTTGAATGATAAGCATAATACTAATTCCAATCATAGCCGTAATAACATCAATAAAAAATGTTGTTTCAATGCTGGCAATAGAAAGAATCGTAGCACTTGCTGCTGGAGAAAGAAACATAATTAAAGATGTAATACTACTATTTATCCCATTTACTTTCATAAGATAATCTTTCGGAACAATTTGTGGAATTAACGCATTCACAGCCGGCGTTTGTACACCTGTACCAGCTGAGCGAATGAGTAATACTATAAACAGCATCCAAATACTTTTATATCCTGTTAAAAATAAAATTGCCAAAATTAACGTAGCAATCGCTATAATCCCATCCGATAACATAATCATCTTTTTACGGTCATAACGATCAATCCACACACCAGCAAATAAAGATATCGCAATTTGTGGTAGAAAACCGCAAACAGTTGAAATGGTCAACATCACCCCTGATGATGTTGTAAGGGTGATATACCATATAATCGCGTATTGCACGAGAGATGAACCGAACAACGAAATAGTTTGAGCGGTCAAAAATAATATAATTTTCGTTTTCCAATTGTTTTCACTCATATGTTTCACACCCCCTTAACTAATCCTGTCTCTATATCAAAGATGCTATCTGCCCAATTAAGATAAAAACTTGCTTCGTGAGATACAAGTATAATGCTGCCCTTAAACTGAATTAGCGCCTTTTGCAAAGCTTCCTTCGCTTCTGCATCTAAATGATTTGTCGGCTCATCTAAAATTAAGAAGTTACAAGGTGATAGTAATAATCCACACAGTTTCACCTTCGATTGTTCACCACCACTTAACGTACGAATTTCTTGCGAGACATGAGTATCTTTCACACCACACGCAGCTAAATGATGACGTATTTCCTTCATATTCAATGTAGGAAACTGTTCCGAAATAATTTGAAGCGGAGTTAAAGAATCATTGCTCCAATTTAAATCTTGCTCATAATATCCAATCTTTATTTGCTCTGAGAAGTGAAATTCTCCAGCAATACTAGCAATAGTGCCAACAATTGTTTTTAATAAAGTAGATTTCCCTACTCCATTGAATCCTGTAATAACAAGTTTTTGCCCACCCATTACTGAAAAATTCAATTTTGGTAAGAGAGCAAAGTCATAACCAACTTCGAGATTATTTACCTCAAGAACTGTTTGAACTGAAATAGGAAGTTCCCGAAAATGAATAGACGGTTTATGGGTAAAACTTGGTGGCGCAATTCTTTCCATACGTTGCAACTGCTTTCTACGTCCTTGTGCTATTTTTGAATTCACTCCAGCAATATTTCTACGAATATACTCTTCCGTTTTTTCAATTTTCTTCTGTTGTGCATGGTATTGGCGAATATAATCTTTTCGCAAATGCTCCTTTTGTCTTACAAAATCTGAGTATTTTCCGTAATACTTCTTAACTGTTCCAAACTCTACATCACATATGCAAGAAGTCACCTTTTCCAGAAAATCAAAATCATGTGACACTACAATAAACGCCCCTTCAAAATTCATTAAATAATTAGCAAGCCACTCCACATGCTCCTTATCAAGAAAATTCGTCGGTTCATCTAGTAATAAAATAGTCGGCTCTTCTAATAAAAGCTTCGCTAAAATTACCTTTGCACGTTGTCCTCCGCTTAATTCACCAATAACACGATCCATCCCGATAGCATCAATACCTAAACCAGCTGCCACCTTATTCGTTATACTGTCTACCGAATAAAAATCACGAGCCTCAAGCTGTTCTTGAATCTCTGCCGCTTTTAATAGTTGATTCTCATCTCCAGTCCTAGCACTTTCTTCATATAACTTGTTCATTCTATCTTCCATTTCATACAAATCATAAAAAGCTTTCTTTACATATTGTGAAATGGTATAGCCCCCATCAATTTCTGCGTATTGATCCAGATGTCCAATTTGAATATTAGGTTGCCACTTTATATCTCCTTTATCAGGAATGATTTCTCCAATCAATATTTTCATTAACGTGCTTTTTCCTGCACCATTCTGTCCAACAATTCCCATATGTTCTCCTTTATGCAAACTAAAAGAAGCATTTTCATATAAGGCTTTATCTATAAAACTATGTGATAAACTTTCAACTTTAAGTAAACTCATTCGTATTCCTCTTTTCCTGAAATTAAAAAAAGCAGAGAGATAGCGTCATTCGACACTAGCCCTCTGCTTCGTGGTTTTTCCTATACTACTCCAATTTATAGTAAAAGCTCATTGGAATAATATACACAAAGGGCCATAGACAAAGCATTGTCTATGGCCCTTAATCTATTTTATACATCGACTTACAAACCGTAACCAAATAAGCATAGATAAACTATACTTTTTTAGAAAAGTTATTCAGCCGATGAATATAGGGGATTTATGCCCCTTGATTAAGCTCCGTACAACGCTTCACCGTATACATTTGTGCGGAGCAAAGTTTTCTAATGAGTTTTACAAATTTTATATAAAGCATGTTCTGCACCTTCCTTAATACTTAAAAGGGATTTTAGCATACGGTTTTGCGAAGCGTCAACATTACTTCCAAATCATTCAACTACTTACTTTCAAAATATTGCTTCTGAAACATACACATTCTTATCGCATTATGATAGTTACCATCAACGAAAAACTCGTCGAGAAGCTCACCTTCTACCATAAATCCAACCTTTTTATAAACATGCACAGCCTTTTCGTTTTCTTTATCGACAACTAAATATATCTTATGCATATTTAAGACAGCAAAGGCATAACCCATCGCTAAACGCGTCGCTTCTGCTGCGTAACCATGCCCCTGATAATTTGGATCAATAATAATTTGGAATTCTGTTCTTCGGTGAATATAATCAATCTCCACTAACTCAACCAATCCAACCATTTCATTATCTTTCTCAACGATAAATCGGCGTTCACTTTGATCGTGTATATGTTTATCATACAAGTCCTGCAATTCTACAAAGGCCTCATAAGGTTCTTCAAACCAATACGACATAATATGCGCGTTATTATTCAGTTCGTGTACAAACTTTAAATCTTCTCGTTCTAATGGACGTAACTTCAATTCCTGACTCATTTCTATAACCTCCAAGTAAAAGAAACCTCTTCACTTAATTTCTCAATTTTTTTCAATTTCAAACGCCCTAATTTCATTGTAAACCTTCAAGTAACTTGAAGGTCAAGGTGAAAAAAGTAGTGCAAACTTATGTCTGCACTACTACTCTTTTCTCAAATCTCTCATATTCGATATGTATAAAGCAATGACTAAAACAAGAATGGATCCCGCATATAATAACGTCTCCATCGGTTCCTCATGAGATACAATAATTAACCGAATTAATGCCGTAATTCCGATATAAATAAAATAACGTAACGGGAAATGATAGTTCGATTTAAAATACTTAATAATTAATGCAATAAACTCGAAGTATAAGAAATATACGATGATACTTTCAACCAATTTATACGATGTATATTTCTTTGTTGAAAAGATGTATTGAATAAATGTGATTGTCTCATTAATTAAAAAGATAGATAAGACAATGGATAATATAATTAGCGCTATATTTAATATCCATTGCAAAACACTAGCTATAAGATGATCGATATTAAATGACTTCATTTTCTCTTTAAACTCCCCTTCGTATACGTACGTATTTATTATAGCAAAATTACGATTGGAAAGAAGTTAAATCATATATTCGTCCTTTGTTGTTGCCAGTGTAGGGAAGATTTAGTGTGTGGAGAATTCTGTTTACAACCATACCCGACGAAACATGGAGAAACTCTTTCAAATTACCGTTTGTACATGTCGTACTAATGAGCAATGCATAATCTCGTATAGCATCCTCATGTGCCACTTTTGAAAAATCTTTACAACTTGTACAACACCAACCCTTCTTCACTTTAACCATTGGAATAACTAAGCATTTCTCACATTGTACTCCCTTTAACAACTCCTCTTTTTCTATTTTATATTGCTCAAGTATATTTTGTTGAAGTGGAGAATGCTCCGTTATTATTTGATGAATGAGCCTATCTACATTATCTATAACTTTTCTTTTATATTTACTTTCAAACCACTTTATTTTATGAGGTAAATTTGCACTATGAATAATTGTATGAAGAAGATTGTCATCTGAAGATTTTATAATGGTACGAGGCGAGCTAATAACAACAAGGGACTCAATTGGAAGACTAGAAGAAAATCCATGTAAGCTTAACCATCTCTTCATTTGTATTTCTTGCCTTTTTATTTGTAAAACCGGATCTGGAAATCCCTCTGAATTTCCTTCTGTTATTCGGATAAGTTGATTAAACTTTGTATCAAATATTAATGTACCTGCTATATTTTTTATCTCAAGAAAAAGAAGAAACTTTGTGGAAAGGATAATAGTATCAATTTGAAAGTATTTATCATAATTAGATAAGCGAATATCATGTAAAATACTATACTCTTTCTCAGAAATAAAACTAAGTGGATAATCAATCGATTGCTCCCCTTTATATCCCGCCATGTGTTTTGCCAAGTTTTCTCCAATTAAATTTCGTTTCGGATGATGTACAGGTAACCTTCTAAGAAGTGCTTCTAACTGCCTTATATAAATCGGTATTTTTCTTTCTTTCACAATCACCTCAAACACCCCTTTACAAATATATCAACGATTTTTTCAATATATCTATCATAACTCACAATATATCAACGATTTTTCCAATATATCTATCACAACTCACAATATATCAACGATTTTTCCAATATATCGATTGGTCGACAATATCCGACACTGCCTCACTCCAATCACTCACAGCATATCCTAGAAAAACACCTTCAGCAAAAACTTAAAATCGCATTTCCGCATAAAAAAACATAACCTGCTCCTCCAGCAAAGTTATGGTTTTTACCTTATAATGCCACTCTACCTATAACTTTACCGTGAATTCCACAAAATCCATTTGTACTTATACCAACTTTCACTTTTTTCACACTGAAACTATATACCTCAAAATCGTTTCATAATGTTATTACTTCAGCATAGCTACAATTTATATAATAACGGTACAGTACAAATAACGTGCTGAATCACTAAGTATGGGGGAATAACGATGAACGAAGCATTACTATTAGTCGACATACAAAATGATTACTTTAAAGGCGGCAATATGGAATTACATCTACCTGAAAAAGCCATCCAAAAAGCGAAAGAAGTATTGAGAGTGTTTCGTGAAAAACATAAAACAATTATTCATGTACAACATATTGCGAACAATGAAGGAGCTACCTTCTTCCTCCCCGAGACAGTAGGTGCTCAAATTCATGATGATGTACAACCGATCGCTAATGAAAGAGTCATTCAAAAACATCACCCTAACAGTTTTTTAAGAACAAATTTATTAGAAACATTAAAAACAGAAAAAATAGACCAACTAGTAATTTGCGGTATGATGACTCATGTATGTATTGATGCAACAGTACGGGCTGCCAGTGATTTAGGATTTCAATGTATTGTAATTGAAGATGCTTGTACAACAAAAGATTTAGAATTCCAAGGAAATCTAATCCCAGCAGTACACGCTCATCAATCGTTCATGAGCGCATTAGAGTTTGGTGATATTTACGCAAAAGTCATGTCAGCAAGCTGTTTTATAAATAAAAACAAATAAAGAATTACAGTTCCATATGAAAAAAGAAAGGATAAATATCTTATTCTTTCTTTTTTTCCATTGTCTTAATGACAGTATTTATACGATAATCACCATAATGTAAAACATCTGCAAGCGTCTCTTCTAATTGCTGATGCGAAGATGTATGAAGAATCATGATATAACACCCATCGCCACTTATACGATACATTTCAGTGATTACGTCTGTTTTTTCGAAAAAACTTTGAATTTGATTATGATAATGTGGTGCATGCAAAAATAGCGTAACAAACGTCATAATGGATCCTTCCAGCTTAGCTCTGTCGATATCTATCGTATATTTTTGAATGACACCTGCCTCTTCTAATTTGTTAATTCGTTTTCCAACGGCTTGGCCAGTCAAATGTACTATCTCTCCAATTTCCCTCCAGTTCATTCTAGCGTTTTCTTGTAGTAACTGTATAATTTTAAAATCTGTTGAATCAAACATGGACATCCCCTTCCTATATGAAGCGACTTCTATAAAATCTTCATTTCCCATACAGTTCAGCTCAAAAATTTTGCACTACAATCAATTAACTCTATTAGGAATTACATTATTGTTAACGGCTTTCCTTCTTCTTTACAATGTATTTTTTTGATTACTCGTAGGCATCAGAAACAACTTTGGTAAATATTAGAAAGATTCCTGTAGCAAGCTAACGATTGCTTTTTTATAAATATGAAAATTTTTTAGGAATTAGTTTATCTTTTTTTAATGTTTTATTTAGAGGGAGTTTATACTCTGGGATTAACATAATAAACGTAGCAACTAAGTTCATTGATTCAACCTAAATCTTTTCATATAACAAAGATTCAGAAGGATGAACTACTACTATAATCACAAACCGCACTACTTAAAACCATGTGAATAACATGAAAATCATACAATGAGGAGACGATAAAAAATGAACAAAAAAACGAAAGCACTATCATCAATACTGCTCGGATTCACATTAGCATTAACAGGGTGTGCTGGTACTAAAGCCGAAGAAAATCATGGTAAACAAAAACAAGAACAAGCTGCTAAAGAGACGAAAAAGGAAAACAAGTTAACGAAAGGCCAAAAAATGGCTAACATTCTTAGCGATACTAATTGGCAAGGTACAAGAGTATATGACAAAGATAAGAATGACTTAACAAAAGAGAATGCAAACTTCATTGGCCTTGCAAAATATGATGCGAAGTCCGGCAGATATGAATTCTTTGATGCTAAGACAGGTGCAAGTCGTGGCGATAAAGGAACTTTCTTTGTCACAAATGATGGGAAGAAGAGAATATTAATTTCAGAATCAATGAAGTATCAAGCTGTTGTTGACATGACAAAACTAAATAAAAATGTATTTACTTATAAACGAATGGGGAAAGACGCTAACGGTAAAGATGTAGAAGTTTTCGTTGAACATGTTCCATATAAAGAAAAAGAACTTTCTTTCACTGATCCGGACAAGCAACTGAACACTACTACAGGCGATATTGTTAAAAATGTTGATGGAGATAAAATTTTAGGTGGCACCCTTTGGCATGGAACAAAGGTATTAGATGAAGCTGGTAATGATGTAACACAGTTTAATTCTAATTTTATAAGTCTAGCAAAATTTGATGACAAGTCTAATAAATACGAGTTCTTCAATAGCGAAACAGGTCAAAGCCGCGGTGACTATGGTTACTTCGATGTTGTACACGAAAATAAAATAAGAGCTCATGTATCAATTGGAAATAATAAATATGGTGCGGCTCTTGAACTTACTGAACTGAACAATAAGAAATTTACGTATAAAAGAACTGGTAAAGACCAATCTGGTAAAGACATAACTATATTCGTTGAACATGAACCTTATAAAGGTGATGTTAAACCACAATTTAGTTTTTAATTAGTTTGATTAAAAATCCTGTACTGAACTACAGGATTTTTCTTATGAGTCTACTTTTTATATTCGAAACATGAATTAGCTGTAAAATGAAATAGGATCATGCCCTCAAATAAGTAATAATAGAACCCCCTGTTGCATACAGCGCAGGGGTTTTGATGTTAAAAAATTCCCCTTCACTAGTCAAAGGCAAATAATGAAAAAAGAAAAATCAGATGTAAAATAATCAATAATTATTAAAAACAAATAAAAGGAGTATCTCTTATTTAATAAGAGATACTCCTTTTATTTTTGGAAACATGTCTTAGCCACAAGCAAAAGGAACCATAAACTTACATAAAGTTTATTTTAACTTCCCTATTGATAGGTTAACACGGTAATTCCCATACTTTAATAGTCGTCCTAGAAAGTTATCCAATTCTTCATTGGAAGCAAAATGTGTTTTTAATAAATAACATCCGTCACCACTTATACGATGTACTTCAGAAATCCCTTCTTCTCCTTGAAAGAAATTCATAAACTCTTGATGGTTAGCTGTTGTTACGAACAAAGTAACAAACGCAGTCACTACTTGTCCTAATTTGATTCGGTTTATTGCGATTGTGTATTGCTCAATAATCCCTAAATCCTCTAACCTTCGAATTCGATTTCCTACCGCCTGTCCCGTCATATGTATTTTTTGACCAAGTTCTTTCCATTGTATTCTTGAGTTTTCTCCTAATAATTTCAGTATCTCAAAATCTGTTTGATCAATGATATAAACCAATCCTTTCACCGTGAAAGTAGAAAGCCAGAAAGTGTTTCGCCAGCTTATTCTGCTTATCGATACAATTCACTATACTTAGTTTATCCTCTTACATCACATTGTTTATCAGTTATATTCACTTATAACATAGAGGACGCAACAAAAAATACATCTAGATTTAAAGGAGGTTACAAATATGTTATTACAAGAAATCCTATCGTTCAATGAACAATTTGTAGAAAATAAGGAATACGCTCCTTTTGAAGCAACAAAAATGCCTAAAAAACGTATGGTTGTTGTTTCTTGCATGGATGCTCGTTTAATTGAGCTACTTCCAAAAGCTTTAGATATACACGATGGTGATGCAAAAGTTATCAGAAATGCAGGTGGTAAAATTGCTTCTCCTTTCGATAGCGTTATGCAAAGTGTTATAGCATCAGTATATGATCTAAATGCAGATGAAATCTTTCTTATCGGACACCATAAATGTGGTGCAAGCCAAACTAATCCAAAAGGAACAATTCAAAAAATATTAGATCGTGGAGTAGCTTCATCCGAAATTTTATCAGCAATTGAATATGCTGGTGTTGATCTTGAAAAGTGGTTATTTGGATTCGATGATGTCTGCGATTCAACTCAAGCTAATGTTGATTTAGTAAGAAATCATCCACTTATTCCAAAAGATGTTCCTGTACATGGTTTAGTCATTGATCCTCACACAGGTAAATTAGATTTAGTAGTTGATGGATATAAAACATTAAATGGTATGAAAAATTAATTATTACTCAAATGAAGGGAAGTTATTAAATATGAATAGACAAGAAGCTACGCAAAAAATTATGGAAGCAAAAATTGCAAAAGGTTTAACATGGGAAGAAATTTCAAAAGTAAGCGAAAACTCTGAGACTTGGGTTGTAACAGCATTATTAGGACAAGCTACAATGACACGTCCGGAAGCAGAAAAAATCGGTAAACTATTAGAATTAGATGAGGAAGTGGTTCAGGCATTAACAGTAGTTCCACTTAGAGGTCAAGTAATGCAAATGCCTCCTACTGATCCAATCTTATATCGACTATATGAAATGATGTTACAATACGCACCAACTCTTAGAGAATTAATCTTAGAAAAAGCTGGCGAAGGTGTAATGAGTGCAATTAACTTCAATCTAGGTGTGGATACACAAGAAGATCCAAAAGGTGGCGATCCTCGTATCGTTATTACACTTAACGGTAAATTCTTACCATTCCGTACATGGTAATTAATTTTAAATCTATATATATAATTAAAATGATTTTATAGATTTATAAAATCCATCCTTTTTAATCTAACTGTATAGAAAGGATGGATTTTTACTATGAGATTCTTTTTCGACAAAGGAGAATAATATGAACAAAAAATACTTTAATACGAGCTTTAGTATTCTACAGTGGTTTGTGTTTCTATTAGCAAATGCAATTGCATTGCCTATCATTATTGGTGGCATATTTCATTTATCAATAGAAGATATCTCAACATTAATGCAGCAAACTTTTTTAGTCGTGGGAGTAAGTTCATTTATACAAGCATGGTTTGGGCATCGCTATCCCATAGCAGATGGTCCAGCAGGTTCATGGGTAAGTATATTTGTCATACTGGGACAAGTAGCTATGCATCAGGGACAAAGTGCAAAAGACGTGTTGCAACTTTTAGAAAGCGGGTTAATTATTGCAGGTATATTACTCTTCGTACTTGGTATAACAGGGCTTGTGCATCGAATCTTACGTTTATTTACCCCTTTAGTTACAGGAACTTTTCTTTTAATCTTAGCACTTCAGCTTAGTGGTGTGTTACTAAAAGGAATGATGGGATTACAAGAATCTGTAACTCATCCTGATTATACAACAACTACTATTGCACTCTTTGTTTTTACCATGATTACCTTCTTATCAATTAAAGGGAAAGGCTGGATGAAAAGTTACGCTGTGTTACTTGGCATTTCATTTGGTTGGCTTTTGTATGCTTTATTAGGAAAATCGTCTCATATGCCTTCACACACACCGTTAGTTAAGTTACCACAGATATTTGCTTGGGGCATGCCTAGATTCGATATTGGAATGACTCTAACTGCAATTTTATTTACATTTCTTTTAGTTGCAAATACGATTGCTGCTATTTCGGCTGTAAAACAAGTGGCTCCATTATCTAAAGAAGATGAAAAGCAAACACTGAACCGTGGTGTATGGGGCGGAGGTATATCACATATTATCTCGTCGTTGTTCTCTACAATTGGAATTGTACCATTACCTGCATCAGCAGGATTTATTCAACTAACAGGACAAAGAAAAGTGAAGTCATTCCTTATAGCAAGTCTCATATTAGCAGGAATTTCTTTTATTCCCTCAATTGTAAGCTTTATATCCTTACTTCCAGGCCCTATTGCTAATGCTGCACTTTTAGCAACATTTGTCCAAGTAATAGGCCTTTCATTTCAATCAATTTTACGTGAAGAATTAAATCAACGCCGATTAACTATATTAGGAATTACATTATTAATCAGTTTAGGAATAATGTTCCTTCCGGAAGGTGCATTTAGCGGTATTCCTTCTTCCTTACAATATGTTTTAAGTAACGGATTACTCGTAGGCACTATGATCAGTATTCTGCTAGAACAGTTTTGGAAAGAGTAAAGGGTTTATACAATGCAATAATACTCCTTGCTCAGTCCTAACAAAAAGGGATCACACCAGACGGTTGATCCCTTTTGTTTTATAATAATCTCTCTTATTTTCCTACAATATCTTTTGCTTATAAAGCTTTATGTTAACACAGCTATTGGTTAGCTTGTCCTGACATATTATGAATTTCCGTTCAATTTATCTAAGATACTCTTATCTATTTTTGTTTGATCCACTTTAGCTATTTTAGAAACAATCCCACGGCGATCTTCCCAATCAATCAAATAATATTGATTTTTTTCCAATTTATTTTGCACGGAAATTTTCAGTTTTCTTTCTTCCCCTTTTTTATCGTACACCTTCTCATCGTAAACATGATACGTAAGAATTTCTCCATTACTCAATTTTTCGTTTTCTACTGTAGAATCAGTCATTACCTTTACATAATATTCTTTAGTTGAATAGTACCCATTACCTGATTTCAGATAGTAGAAAGCACCTCCTATTATAGCTAATAACACAAAAATCCTAATGATCCATTTCATATGATAATACCTAACCTTTCTATCCTACTTGTAAAATTTATATTCATTCACATATAAATCTTCCTTACTTTAAGTATGCTTTATCTAAAAAGAGGGTACAATCCAGTTTCCTTACACCCACATTACACTTTTGTAATCCTATCATTTTGGATTAAAACATTTTTATCATTTTACAAAGCAAGCATAATTTTTTCGCAAACAAAAGAACCATACCCCTGCCAACCTGGAAAAGTTATGGTTCTTATCATATAAAATTGTAATTTGAATATTATTGCCGTAAACGCCAATCTCACAGGATTATTTGCATAAGGTGTTCAGCAATTTTGTCTCCACTTATCTTTTTATTTTTTTCTTTTCTACCAGGGCTGCCGCCCACATTTTAACGAAAATATACGCTAAGGATTATCTTGCAGCGTAACAAGCTACTTCTCCCTTAAATGTAGACACACTATACCGAATCCTAACTACATCACAACTTCTTATATGAGAACGGACGAGACCTACTTTGTCTAACACAATTGTGTTAGCTTATGAGTGGATAACCAAACCAGAATATAATGATTCCCTTACATTCACCGTCCGAGTGTTCAACACGTCGCAGGACTGGGAGTAATGACATATCTGTGGAGCTATTACCAACAGCCAGAAAAATTAAGAGTTATCACGATGGGCAATCGCATAAAAAAAGCTGCTGCCTATAAAATACAGACAGCAACTTCAACTAGAGTAGCTAGCATAATTTACGCAAGCTACAGTATACATTTTGTAACTAATAAACAGCGATTGGCCCATAGGGACCATTGATAATTTCTATTTTTGTTTCAAAAATATCAGTCAAAATTGTTGGGTCCATAACCTCTTCTACTGTTCCAAAAGCCGCAATTTGTCCATCTTTCATAGCACAAATTTTGTCAGAGTATTTAGCAGCAAAATTTATGTCATGCATAACAGTCAAAATTGTTCTTCCGAATTCATTAGCTGCACGTCTCAAATGCTCCATCATTTGAACAGATCGAGCAACATCAAGGTTGTTCAGAGGCTCGTCCAAAAGTACGTATTCGGTCTCTTGGCACAATACCATTGCTACATATGCCCTTTGTCTTTGACCACCAGAAAGTTCATCTAAATATCTATTCTCTAAATTAGTTAAATCCAAGAAATCAATATATTTAGAAATAATAGCTTCATCCTCTTTCGTTAATCTTCCCTTTGAATAAGGAAAGCGCCCAAATCCAACTAGTTGTCTCACAGTAAGCCTAGTTACAAAATGATTTTCTTGTCGCAATATAGTCAAAACTTTTGCTAAGTCTTTTGATTTGGATTCAGAAACATCCATATTTGCTACCTGAATTTGGCCTTCATCCATATCTAAAAGTCTGCCAATCATCAAAAGTGTTGTTGACTTTCCAGCACCATTTGGTCCAATTAAAGAAGTAAAGCCTGCTTTTGGTATTTCAATATCCAAAGGTCCTATTTTTACCTTATCAGTATAGAACTTTTTAACATTATCAATTTTTATCATAAAGCCCTCTTCCTTAAAACTATAGTTAAGAATATGATTCCACCAAATAATTCAATAATAACTGAAACTACACCTTGAGCATGGAATACATGATACATTAAAAAGTATGCGCTCGTCATTATTAAAAATCCTATAGCAAAAGCCATCGGAAAAATATATCTATGATCATAAGTTGACGCTGCCTGATAACTCAAAGTTGCCACTAAAAAGCCGTAGAAAGTAAGTGGCCCAATTAGAGCTGTTGAAATGGACATTAAAATAGCTACTAATACAAGCGTATAAATTACACTAGGTTGGTATTTAACTCCAAAAGAAGTAGCAACATCTTTTCCTAGTGACAAAACATTCAAATTCTTAGAATGAGCAAAAATTAATACCGCTACAATTATGATCATAGGAATTACAATAGGAAAATATGCAGGATCTGCATGATTAACAGAACCAAATAATCTTGCTTGTAAGATATCAAATTCTGAAGGCGCAAGTAGTTTTCTCATGAAAGTTGACACAGAATTTAGCCCGGTACCAATAATAATTCCAACTAAAAGCATAAGTTGTAAGTTCCCGTATTTACCGGAAAGTAACCATCCATAAAGTATCAAACTCATGAAGACCATAACAACAACTTGGAATAAAAATGATCCAATTCCATTAAAATTTATTAACGCACTAGCACCAAAGAAGAATACTGTACTCGTTTGAATTGCTGAATAAAGTGATTCGAAACCTAAAAGTGAAGGAGTAATAATTTTATTATTCGTAATAGATTGGAAAGCAACTGTCGACAAGCTATGGCAAACCGCAGCAATAATCATTGCAACAATAGCTACTATCCTTCTCTTAACGACTGGGATAAAAGAAGGTGAATCTATCGGAACTGGATTGTTATAAACTAAAAGTCCATATGAAGAAAGAAGACCTAAAGCAATCAATGTTATCAGTAAAATCCAATAACGTCTTGCTTCCTTCTTAGACCGAAAAGCGCTAGCTGATCTACTTTCATTATGAAGGCTAGAATCGATTTCGACATTTTCTTTTTTTCTATATTCTAATGTGATCATCGTAGCCTCCTTGGTTTTCTTTGTCTCAATAAAATAGTAATAAACACGACTGCTCCCACTGTTGCAAGTATTAAAGAAACAGGTAATTCAAAAGGCTGTATAATTGTTCGAGAAATGATGTCACAGGCAGTTATTGATCCCATTCCGATCACACAAACCCAAGGTAAATTACTCCTAAGATCATCACCTCTAAACATTGAAACGATATTTGGCACAATTAATCCTAAGAAAGGTAAGTGTCCAATAACAGCTGCAACAATTCCAACTGCAACAGAGATAAGAGCAGTCCCAAAAAGAACAATTCTATTGTAATTAACTCCAAGACTTGTTGCGACATCTTCTCCTAGTCCAGCTAAAGTCAATCTATTAGCATACATAAAAATAAGAAAAGTAATGATAACAATCAGCCATAAATATTCATATCTTCCCACCTGAATGTTAGCAAATGAACCTACGAACCAAGTTTCAATACTTTGTGTCTTTTGAAAAAGGAGTCCCAAAAAAGTAGACACTGCAGAAATAACTGCTCCAAGCATCAATCCAATAATCGGGACAATTAAAGACGAACGAAGTTTAACTCTTCTTAAAAATAAAAAGAAAATCATAGTTCCTATAAAAGAAAAAATGATTGCACCAGTCATTCTTTGCACTAAAGTCGGGGCAGGGAATAATAAATATACAAAAAGCAGGCCTAAGCCTGACCATTCAATAGTCCCCGTTGTAGTAGGTTCAACAAAACGATTCTGTGTAATAAGTTGCATGACGAGCCCTGCCATCGCCATTGCAGCTCCAGTAAGCATTAATGCAACTGTTCTCGGAACACGAGTTATGAAAAACATCTCCATTCCGTCCTCTTGTCCACGTATATCATAAACTCCAGTAAACAGTGATATAATCCCTAAAATTATAACAACTATAATCGCTATTATAAAAGATTTTGTCCATAATTTATTGTGATTATAAAACTGGGGTTGAGAAATATTCTCAACCCTAGAAATTATATTTTTTGACACTGTTTCGTACTCCTTTACACTACTTAGCTAAAGTTTTTGCAAGATTTCCAAACAACTCTATATAAGTCTGAATTGATTCATTTGTGTAAGTATCTTCTGGTGCATAAACAACTTGTTTTTTAGAAACAGCAGTTGTGTTTTGAAGAGCTGGTGATTTAGAAATAACATCCTTAGCAGGTGTTGAAGTAGCTGCATCAGATGTTGCAGCATCACGATCTAATACGAAAAGCCAATCAGGATTTGTTTGTGCAATAGCTTCAACAGAAACGTCATCACCTTTATGACCTGCAGTAGAATTTGAAACTTCTAGTGCTGGAACCCAACCGAAAATTTCATACATTGGTCCCCAAACACGACCAGAATGTGGAGCAGCAAAACCAATATTCCCACCAGTAACGATAACACTCATAACTTTATCTTTTCCGTTATAAGCAGATTTTGCAGTTTCAATAGATTTATCAAAATCAGCCACTAATTTTTTAGCTTCTTTATCTTTATCAAAGATTTTTCCTAAAGTAATTGTAGAATCTTTAAGTCCTTTTACTAAGTTTTTCCCAGGCGTAGTAGATTTCTCAGAAACATCAAAATTAAGATCAATAACAGCTGCATTTGGCACTAATTTTTTGATCTCTTCGTAATGATCAGCAAATCTTTGACCAACGATTACAAGGTCAGGGTTTGCAGCTGCAATAATTTCTAGATTTGGTTCACGGTGATTCCCAATATTTTGAACTTTTTCATCCTTTTTATATGCTGAATCAGCAGGCATGATATCCTTTGGAGCAGCCGCTAATTTAATTCCCCAATCAGATAAAGTTTCAAAAGTTCTGTTATCCAAAGCAACTACATTCTTTGGGTTTACAGGGACTTTAACAGTTCCATGAGCATCAGTGATTTCAACCGTTTTTGGCTTATCACTACCATTATCTTTATTATTAGCCTTCGAAGTTTCTTTACTTGAATCTGAGCAAGCTACTAACATTAAAGTGAAAACTGCTAGAATACTCACTAATTTTAAAAGCATAGATTTTTTCATATGTATACTCCTTATAGTGTGATTTATTTCGAAAATGATGACATCCATAGATTGAATTAGAAGGTAACTTTTATTCAATTGAATCGCTATTGATAATCATTTTCATTTGAACATCCTGTTAATTAGTATAGTCATTAATTCTGTGAAAATCTTGTGAATGGTGTGAATTCATAAAATCAGGCATAAAAAGTAATATGTGACGTCAGGCGTGTTGATTAACCATGATTTCCTCTACAAAACACGCTCATTAATAGCTAATATTTTCATAATCCATTTTTTTACGTCTTTTAATACTTCTAAGAAACTATTTGATTATCACATTTAATAAAAAAACGAGTAAAACGGAATGAAATAGTTTTACTCGTTTTTTATTATCTTATTTTTATCAGTCAATCATTGAATAGCCTCTGCCATGTATCGTTTGAATATATCTGTCTTTCTTCTCGCACTTTAACTTTTTTCTTACATACCCAATATATAAATCTACTACATTTGGATTTACTACTACGTTATATCCCCAAACTTGATTCAAAAGCATCTCACGGCTCAATATTGTGTTTTTGTTTTTAATTAAAAATACAAGTAAATCATACTCGCGCTTAGTAAGTGAGAGATTTTCGCCACCTTTTTTCACAATATTGCTAGATGCATCAACAAAGAGATCTTTAAACTGAAAAAAATTCATCTCATTTTGCTGGATATAGTCACTTCTCCTTAAAATTGCTTGAACCCTTGCTACTAATTCTTCTTTCACAAATGGTTTTCTTATATAATCATCTGCTCCTGCTTGTAGCCCTGCTATGCAATCCTTACTAGAAATATTGTCGGTCACAATAATGATCGGTGTCGTTTTAACAAGTCGTATTTGTCTGCAAATTTCTGGTCCCGATATACTTAATGAGTCCCAATCCAATATGATAATATCCCAATCTTGTTCATATATTATATTTAAACCTTGGTTTTCATTGTGAAGTTTTAAAATGAAATAGCCTTCTTGCGTTAGACCGCTTACAATTTTCTTTGCTGAAGACCGTTCATTTTTAATCACCAACACCTGCTTCACCGATGGTTCACCTCTACTTCAATATAACTTATTTAGATAAAAAATTATCCCCAAAAAACAATTTAAGATTTATAAATTTAAAACCCCTAATTAATCCATTAAAACAGTTTATTAGGAGAACTCTATATAATCTTACAATAGGTATGGATAAAAACACAAAACATATGAAGATTCAAATAAAGCGAAGTGTTAATTAAATAGAGATGTTCATCCCCCCACTGCTTATGAGTCCTCACCAATCAGGCTTTTACTGGATAAAATTGTGATAGTTAAGGGATAACACACAAGATGCATTGATGATGTAATTGAAAGAACCAAGAAATTAGATACATTCTATTTTTAGAACCATAACTTTGCCACAAACAAAAAGAACCATAACCTCGCCAACCTGGCAAAATTATGGTTCATATCACAAAAATAAAAAAACCACCAAATATGTATTGGTGGAGACGGTGGGAGTCGAACCCACGTCCAAAAATATCGGCACTTAAGCTTCTACGAGTGTAGTCGATATATTAGCATTTCGCAAACTCTTCGGCCTATCGACAGGCTTCCAAGTTGCTAGTCTGATTGTTCTCTTCCTTCGCCCTCAGACGGCGAACTCCGGCGTAGTCCACTTAGTTTGAGTCCCTTACCCTACCACATGGACGATGGAGGGAGGAACCTTTAGTGCAATTAAGCAGCTAAAGAAAGATTGTTTTGTTTGCCAATTATAGGCTTTGACGTTTTAACGAGGCCGATCCCCTCGACTCGCAACCTAAGCTCGAACTATCCCTGTCGAATCCGTAACGTCCCCATGATAAAAATGGAGCATACGAAGAAAATATCGTGATAGCTACTAAGAGCTGTTTTTCAATGTGCAATAACCTTACATAAGTTATTATATCATACGCGCGCCGTTTTACAAATGTAAATATCTGTATTACATCTTTTGGCGATCACGGAACACGCGTGCAATTTCACGTTTCGCTTCTTTCTCTTTTAAATCATGACGTTTATCATATTGTTTCTTACCTTTTGCTAAACCAAGTGCCATCTTTGCAAATCCATTTTTCAAATAGATTCTAAGTGGAACTAATGCGTAACCTGTTTCTTTTGCAGCTCCCGCTAGTTTATCAATTTCTTTTTTATGAAGAAGTAATTTTCTCGTGCGAAGCGGATCATGGTTGAAACGATTCCCTTGCTCGTACGTATTAATATGCATATTATGAACCCATACTTCACCATTATGTATACGTGCAAACGCATCTTTCAAGTTCACGCGACCAGCGCGAATCGACTTAATTTCCGTTCCTTGAAGGACAAGCCCTGCTTCGTATGTTTCTTCGATGAAATAATCATGAAATGCTTTTTTATTTTGTGCAATAACCTTACCTGTACCTTTTGGCATATAACGTCCCTCCTCTATTTTTACTATTGTAACAAATGTAAACAAAAAGCGAAAGTGGCTCGTTCAGAATGTGAGGTGGATGGAGCTTCTGACCTTGAGGCGCCCTTTGCCTCTGGGGAAGAAGCGAAGTCGCCAAACATTCTAGCCACTGTAGCTGGATTACACAAAAAGCGAAAGTAGCTCGCTCAGAATCTTTGGACATTGGAACTCCCGACAGAGAAGCGCTTTTTGCTTCGTTCGAGGGAGTGAAATGACCAATAAAAAGAAAAACGGCCCCGCTTTTCATCAAAGCGAAGCCACTCTTTTCTTACTTACGCTTTTTCTTTTTCTTCTTGAATCCTGGTACGTTTTCAAAGAATCCTTTTTTCTTCTTGCCATTACCATCTTTTTTCCCTGGCTGACTAGCGGACGTGGATGCTGATGCGGATCCTCTTCCTGTGCTGTTACCTTTGCCACCACGGTCAAATTTTCTACCTGTACCGCGTTCGCCGCCGCGCTCATTACTGCGCTCGCTACGTCCACCCCGTTTCTTTCTGCCTGTTCTTGGCTGTTCGATAACGACTGGACGATCTTTGAACTTACGGCGAGGTGTACCTTTCATGCCAACGATTTCAAAGTCAATTGCGCGCTCGTCTTTGTTTACGTTAATAACACGAATTGTAATTTCGTCACCGATGCGGAATACGTTACCTGTACGTTCTCCGATCATTGCGAAATGCTTCTCGTCGTAACGGTAGTAATCATCCGTTAAGTAACTAACATGTACAAGACCTTCAATTGTATTTGGAAGCTCTACGAATAAACCGAAGTTTGTTACAGAGCTAATCATACCGTCATACTCTTCACCGATCTTATCGACCATATACTCTGCTTTTTTCATTTCGTCTGTTTCACGCTCTGCTTCAACAGCACGACGTTCCATATTAGAAGAGTGCTCTGCAATCTCTGGTAAGTTTTCACGCCATTTCGCTTGTGTTTCACTGTCGACTTTACCGTTAATGACGTATTCACGAATCAATCTATGAACGATCGTATCTGGATAACGACGAATCGGCGATGTGAAATGCGTGTAGAACTCAGTTGATAAGCCGAAATGTCCTAAGCTTTCCGAATCGTAACGTGCTTGCTTCATAGAACGAAGCATAACCGTTGAAATTACTACTTCTTCAGGCTGTCCTTGAACCATTTCAAGAATTTGTTGCAATGCACGAGGATGTACTTCATTCGCACGTCCTTTTACCGCATATCCGAAGTTCGTTACAAACTCGAAGAATCGCTCTAACTTATCTTCTTTCGGATCTTCATGGACACGGTACATGAATGGTACGTTCATCCAGTGGAAGTGTTCTGCTACGGTTTCGTTCGCAACAAGCATAAATTCTTCAATTAACTTTTCTGATACAGAACGATCACGCATTACAACATCAGTCGGTTTTCCTTCTTCATCTACTAATACTTTTGCTTCTTTAAAGTCAAAGTCGATTGCACCACGGCGCATACGCTTTTCACGTAAAATTTGTGCCAATTGGCCCATCTCTTTAAACATTGGTACTAACGGTTCATAGCGCTTGATTAACTCTTCGTCCTCATCTTCTAAAATGCTTCTTACGTCAGCATATGTCATACGCTCTGTCGTTTTAATCACACTTTGGAAAATCTCGTGTTTGACAACATCACCTAAGTTGTTGATTTCCATTTCACAAGACAGTGTCAGACGGTCTACTTTCGGATTTAATGAACAAATACCGTTAGATAGACGATGTGGAATCATTGGAATTACACGATCAACAAGATATACACTCGTCGCTCTTTCCGCTGCTTCAACATCAATTGGAGAACCTTCTTCAACGTAATGACTTACATCCGCAATATGAACACCAAGCTTGTAATTACCGTTCTCAAGCTTCGTTACTGTAACAGCATCATCTAAGTCCTTCGCGTCTGCACCATCAATCGTTACAATCATTTGGTCACGTAAATCACGGCGATCTTTCAAGTCTTCTTCTGAAATCGTTTCTGGTACACTGTTTGCATGCTCCATCACTTCCTCAGGAAATGCTAAAGGTAAATGATGTTTATGGATGACCGATAAAATATCTACTCCTGGATCATTTTTATGACCTAAAATTTGAATAACTTCACCTTCCGCACTTAAACGATTCTCTGGATAGCTCGTAATTTTAACAACTACTTTATGGCCTTCTACAGCACCCATGGATGCGCTTTTCAAGATGAAAATATCACTTGTCCAACGCTTATTGTCAGGTATAACAAACCCAAAGTTTTTCGATTCTGTATATGTACCAACTAGTTCTTTCGTTCCACGTTCTAAAATGCGTACAATTGAACCTTCTTGACGTGAACCACTTGATTGTGAACTTAGGCGTGCTAATACTGTATCACCGTGAAGTGCACCGTTTAATTCTGTAGGAGGAATGAAAAGATCATCATCTCCCGTTTTCTTCTCTTCTGGCACAACGAAAGCAAAGCCACGCGCATGTCCAATTAACTTACCACGCACTAAATTCATCTTTTCAGGAAGACCATAACGATTGCTACGTGTACGAATAACAAGTCCCTTCTCTTCCATCATTACAAGTGCCTTTACAAAATCTTTAAAGCCCTCAGAACCTTCAATTCCAAATGCCTCTTCTAACTCTTGTATCGTTAACGGTTTATACGCTTCTTCTCTCATAAATAATAACAACTTATCAATATTTTCTTGTATGATTTCTTCCAAGCAAAAATACCTCCTTTAAACCCTTATATTATTTAGTGTATCCGAAAGATGGGGGATGTATAAAGCGAAAATTCAATACTCCCCTAATGATTTTTTTACAGTTTCCATAAAAATTTCCTTATGAAAAAAAGAGGCAACTAGATCTTACCAATCTAGTTGCTCCAAGAAGTTATATACATCCTCATGTAGCTCGTCACGTTGCTTATCAAGTGTAATGACATGCGTAGAGTCTTCATACCATTTAATGTCCCTTAACGTTGATTCTACACCGTTATAAATAATGTTAGCACTATCCGTATTAATCATTTCATCATGACGCGCTTGTACAACAAACGTCGGTGCATAAATCATATCAACATTATTACGTACATCAGCAATTAGCTCTTGTAATGCTTTTAATGTATTCATCGGTGTCTGTTGGAATTCCAACATTTCTTGTTCAATTTGCTCTGGTGATTTTTGCTCACGCTTTTTATATTCGCGAGCATATGCCAATATACCTTGGTACATTGTTTCTTCACTCTTAATATACATCGGTGCACACATTGGTACCACACCTAAAACAGGGATTGTATATGCTAATTTCAGAGAAAATACTCCGCCTAGTGACAAACCAACGACAGCAATTTTCTCAAAGCCTTTATCTTTTAAAAGCTGATATGCCTCCGTTACATCTTGCCACCAATCTGTAGGACCTGTATGAACAAGTTCTTCTGGTGGTACGCCGTGTCCTTTATAAATTGGCGCATGACAAGTATAGCCTTTCTTTTCTAAGAAACGCCCTAACATACGTACATCAGCTGAGTTTCCTGTGAATCCATGTAGTAATAAAACAGCGCGGTCTCCACCCTCAAATGTAAATGGTTTCGGAGATGCTAATTTCATCATGTACTTCTCCTCTTTCTCTTCTGTAATCTAGTCGTATTCTTTCTATATCTTAGTGTACCATATTTATATTTCTATAATCTAATTAGAAACTTTTTTCAAATAACAAAATAAAAAAAGAAGAACCATTAGTACAAACTACTAACGCTTCTTCTTTCAATTCTATAAGTTTAAGTACGTAACAGCAATTGTTAATACAAAGAACAATACAGCTAAAACAATTGTAATACGGTTTAATACCGCTTCAATTCCACGTGCTTTTTGCTTACCAAATAATTGCTCTGCACCGCCGGAAATTGCACCTGAAAGGCCTGAGCTATTACTAGACTGCATAAGTACCATAACAATCATTAAAATCGATACAATAATAAGTAAAACGGATAATAACGTATGCACTTGGCGTACCTCCTACAAAGATTCAGTTATTTTAACTGTAGCATAAATCCTATAGAAAAGCGAGAGCTATAGAGTCGCTCTCGCTTTTCTTCTATTACATAAACATCATTGCAAATAACGGTCCGAGCAAACATGTCAAAATTGCTGTTAATGTCATTGTTACCGATCCAATAACACCTTCATGTTCGTTATTTTTCATTGCTCTCATAACACCCATAATATGAGAAGCACATCCAAATCCGATACCTTTACCAACCGAGTTTGTAACGCGGCTCCATTTTAATAAAATTGGACCTGTAATCGTTCCAGTAATACCTGCGATAACTACGAATGCCGCTGTTAAGGATGGAACACCACCAACTTGTTCAGAAACGCTCATCGCAACCGGCATTGTCACTGATTTTGGTAATGAAGATAAAATTAAACTTTTATCTGTTCCCATAAGTGAGGCAATAGCAAAATCACTCGCAATCGCAACTGTTGTACCTACTAATACTCCGCCCGCAATCGGTACAACATATTTTTGCAGCACATGACGTTGTTTGTAAAGCGGGATTGCAAATGCTACAACACCTGGTCCAAGTAACTTCGCAATCCAGCCACCACCGCTTTCCATATAATGTTGATATGGTATATCAAGCACAATAAATAAGAAAGCCATTAATCCTGTCGCTACAAGCATTGGAATAGTAAATGGTGTTGGAAATAATTGATAGATTTTTTTAGATAATTGATATAATAGCACCGTAAAAAGAACCCAACCGATTCCGATTAACATTTGACTCATCACGACTCCCTTTCCTTTCTATTCGCAAGATATTGCCCTGTATGTCCTGCGACAATGATAATTAAAAACGTACTCGCTACAACTGTAATGAAAAGAGAAATTCCTTTACTCATAAAAAAAGCACCGTAATTCATTAAGCCAAGCGTTGGCGGAATTAATAAAAACGGCATAATAGCGACGAGTGTTTCCGCTCCTAAATCAAACCATTTCACTGGAAGTACTTTTAGGCTAAGTAAAACAAGTAAAAGAAACATCCCAATCAAGCTTCCTGGAATTGGAATATTCAACATTTCTTGCACCCAAGTTCCAACCATATAAAACACATAAAGAGCAGCAATTTGGACAAGGATCTTTGTAAATTTCATGTTCATCATCCCTCATGTTTATACGATCTTCTGTTAATATCTTTATCATAGTATAAATTGTAAAAAGCTGCAATTTATCAACTTGACAGCAAAAACAGCCTATGTTATACGCTTACAACATTGATATGACTGCATTTCCAAACAAAAATTATGTCAAAAACATTGACCTAATATAAAAAGTTTTTATTTTCTGAATTTATGATACTATTATTTCAATAAAATAATCTTTTTATCCTTAAACTTACATATATATAAAGTGAAACTTTAATCAATGAGGGTGTCCTCATCCCTATTGATTATTAGCCCTCACCAAGCAAGTTTGTACGGGATAAACAAGATAGGTGGTGAACATATGCCCAAAAAAGTTCTCATTTTTTGTGATCCTGGGATTGATGATACGATGGCTCTCCTCTTAGCATTCTTTATCGATGAAATAGAAATAGTCGGTATCGTTGCTGATTACGGCAATGTTCCAAAAAAAATGGCCGTAGAAAATGCTCATTTTCTTACAAACGAAGTAGAGGGTAGAAATATCAAAATCTTTGGTGGATCAGAACGGCCAATTACTGGTGCCCCTCCTGCTTTTTTTACAGATGTACACGGGAAACAGGGACTCGGCCCAATTATTCCAAAGGAGAATGTGACTAACGAAGAAATGGAGAATTTTTTTGAAGTTATTCCTCTTATTGAACAGTATAAAGATGAATTAATCATCGTAAGTTTAGGAAGGCTTACCTCCCTAGCAATTTTATTTATCGTATGTAAACAATTAATGGAGCAAATTAAATCTTTCTACGTAATGGGCGGTGCTTTTCTCCATCCTGGTAATGTTACCCCTATTTCCGAAGCAAACTTTTATGGCGATCCTACTGCCGCTAATATAGTCCTTCAATCCGCAGCTAACATGTACATATACCCATTAAACGTCACCCAATACTCCATCATTACACCAGAAATGGCCGAATACATCGAGGCAAAAGGAAAAGCTCCACTTGTCAAACCGTTATTCGATCACTATTACTACGGATATTATAAAGACGCCCTACCACATTTAAAGGGCAGCCCCTTCCATGACACAATGCCAATACTCGCTTTACTTGATAACGCTATGTTTACATATCACAAATCACCTATCGTTGTCATGACAGAATCTTATGCACAGGGGGCAAGTATTGGAGAATTTCGCTCTTTAGGAGAATCTAAACCATTTATTGATTGGCCGAGTCATCAAATAGCAATTGATTTTGATTATAATCGCTTCTTCAAACATTTCATGTCACTTATGACGGGCGAACAATTTTAGCATAAAAAAACAGACCGTGATTTCTCACGGTCTGTCGTTATTTTCTACAATTATCTTTTGATGTTATAGAAAGATTTTACACCATCGTAAACAGCGATTTCGCCTAGTTCGTCTTCGATACGTAATAATTGGTTGTACTTAGCAATACGGTCAGTACGGCTCATAGAACCAGTTTTGATTTGGCCAGCGTTAGTTGCAACTGCGATGTCAGCGATTGTAGCATCTTCAGTTTCACCAGAACGGTGAGATACAACTGCTGTGTAACCAGCACGTTTAGCCATTTCGATAGCTTCGAAAGTCTCAGTTAAAGTACCGATTTGGTTAACTTTAATTAAGATTGAGTTAGAGATACCTTTTTCGATACCTTCAGCAAGTTTTTGAGTGTTAGTTACGAATAAATCGTCACCAACTAATTGTACTTTATCACCGATACGCTCAGTTAATAATTTGTGACCATCCCAGTCGTTTTCGTCTAAACCATCTTCGATAGAGATGATTGGGAAGTCTTTGCAAAGCTCTTCGTAGAAATCAACCATTTCTGCAGAAGTTAAGCCAGTACGGCCTTCGCCTGCAAGGTCATATTTACCAGTTTCTTTGTTGTAGAACTCAGAAGAAGCAACGTCCATTCCTAAGAATACGTTCTCGCCAGCTTTGTAACCAGCTTTTTCGATAGCTTCGATGATTACTTCTAGAGCTTCACGGTTAGAACCAAGGTTTGGAGCGAATCCACCTTCGTCACCTACTGCAGTATTAAGACCTTTGTCATGTAATACAGCTTTAAGTGCATGGAATACTTCAGCACCCATACGGATTGATTCTTTGAATGTTGGAGCGCCAACTGGTAAGATCATGAACTCTTGGAAGTCTACGTTGTTATCAGCGTGAGAACCACCGTTGATGATGTTCATCATTGGAGTTGGTAATTGTTTTGCATTGAATCCACCAAGGTAACGGTATAATGGAAGACCTACGAAGTCAGCTGCTGCGTGAGCTACTGCCATAGATACACCAAGGATAGCGTTAGCGCCTAGTTTACCTTTGTTTGGAGTGCCATCTAATTCGATCATAGCACGGTCGATACCAGCTTGGTCAGTTACATCGAAACCAGCGATTTCTGGAGCGATAATTTCGTTAACGTTGTTTACTGCGTTAATAACACCTTTACCAAGGTAACGAGATTTGTCACCGTCACGTAATTCTACTGCTTCGTGCTCACCAGTAGATGCACCACTTGGTACGATAGCGCGTCCGAAAGCGCCGCTTTCTGTGTAAACTTCTACTTCTACAGTTGGGTTACCACGAGAGTCAAGGACTTCGCGAGCATAAACATCAATAATTGTTGACATAATAAATTCTCTCCTTTTTATATAAGCAAATTATTTAATAATTGTTTTACCTGTCATTTCTTTCGGTTGTTCCACATTTAAAAGTGTAAGCATTGTTGGGGCGATATCTCCTAAAATACCACCTTCACGAAGCTCTACATCATTTTTTGTAACGATGAAAGGAACCGGGTTAGTTGTATGAGCTGTCATAGGCCCGCCATCAGCAGTTAACTCCTGATCAGCATTACCATGGTCAGCAGTAATAAGTGCTACACCATCTTTTGCAAGAATCGCTTCTACAACTTTTCCTAAACATTCGTCAGTTGCTTCTACTGCTTTAATTGTTGGTTCCATCATCCCAGAATGGCCAACCATATCACAGTTCGCAAAGTTAAGAATGATAACATCATGTTTATCATTTTCGATTTCATTTACTAAAGCGTCCGTTACTTCGTAAATGCTCATTTCAGGTTTCAAATCATACGTTGCAACCTTTGGTGAGTTAATTAAGATACGCTCTTCTCCTGGGAATTCAGCCTCACGACCACCGCTAAAGAAGAATGTAACGTGCGGATACTTTTCAGTTTCCGCGATGCGAAGTTGCTTTAATCCCGCTTGCGCAACAACTTCACCTAAAGTATTATCAAGGTTCATTGGCTTAAATGCCACGTAACCATCTACAGTTTCACTGAAGTGTGTCATACAAACGAATTCAGGAATGTGAGGTACTTTTTCACCACGATCGAACTCACGGAAGTCTTCGTTTGTAAATACACGAGCAATTTGAATTGCACGGTCTGGACGGAAGTTATAGAAAATAACTGCATCATCATCATTGATTGTTGCAACTGGCGTGTTATCTTCGTTAACAATTACAGACGGCAATACGAATTCATCATAGATACCGTTCGCATAAGAGTCTTCTACACACTCTTCTGCTGATTTATAAGTAGGGCCTTCACCATTCACCATAGCACTGTAACATTTTTCTACGCGATCCCAACGCTTGTCACGGTCCATGGAGTAATAACGACCAGAGATAGTCGCGAATTGTCCTACACCTGTTTCTTTAATTACTTCATTTGTTGCATCGATATAACCTTTTGCTGTTTGTGGTCCAACATCGCGGCCATCTAAGAACGCATGGATATAAACTTTCTCCACGCCTTCTTTTGCTGCTAAGCGAAGAAGAGCAAACATATGGTTCATGTGACTGTGCACACCACCATCAGAAAGTAAACCGAATAAATGAAGAGCAGTACCTTTTTCTTTCACGCTTTTAATTGCATTTTGGAATGTTTCGTTCTGATCGAACTCACCTTCACGAATTGCAACGTTTACGCGTGTTAAGCTTTGGTATACGATGCGGCCAGCACCGATATTTAAGTGACCAACCTCAGAGTTACCCATTTGACCTTCTGGAAGACCTACTTCCTCACCACAAGCTGTAAGCGTTGTATGAGGGAATTTGTTCCAGTAACCATCAAAATTAGGTTTCTTAGCTTGTGCTACAGCATTCCCATGAGTTTCTTCACGAAGTCCGAAACCGTCAAGAATGATTAAAGCTGTTGGCTTTCTCATTTTACCGCCCCCAGAAGACCTAAGAACGAAGCAGGCTCTAAGCTAGCACCGCCAACTAAAGCGCCGTCGATGTCAGATTGTGCCATATACTCTTTAATGTTTTCTGGTTTTACGCTACCGCCGTATTGAATACGAACAGCTTCTGCAGCTTCTGGAGAAACAGCTTCTGCAACAACTTTACGGATGTGCGCACATACTTCGTTTGCATCTGCAGAAGAAGATGATTTACCTGTACCGATAGCCCAGATTGGCTCATAAGCGATAACAGTTGCTTTAACTTGCTCTTCTGTTAAACCTGCAAGTGCTTTTGTCACTTGACCTGCTACTAGATCAAATGTTTTTCCGCTTTCGCGCTCTTCTAAAGTCTCACCACAACATACGATTGGTGTTAAACCATGTTCAAATGCTGCAAGAGTCTTTTTGTTTACTGATTCGTCTGTTTCAGCAAACATTTCACGACGCTCAGAGTGGCCAAGTACTACGTAGCCTACTTTTAAGTCGCTAAGTGCTACTGGGCTAATTTCGCCAGTGAATGCACCATTTTTTTCGAAGTGCATGTTTTGTGCACCTACTTGTAAGTCAGTTCCTTCAGTTGCTGCTACTAAGCGCTCTAAGAATAGAGCTGGAGAGCAAACTACTGCATCAACAGCTGAAGCTGCTGGGATTTGACCTTTAACTTCCTCTACGAAGCTAACTGCTTCAGATAGAGTTTTATTCATTTTCCAGTTACCTGCGATAATTGGTTTACGCATGCTTTGCACCGTCCTTTTTCTTTGGCTGCTACTTATTTGTCGTTAAGACAAACTACACCTGGAAGCTCTTTACCTTCCATGAATTCTAATGACGCACCGCCGCCAGTAGAAATGTGGCTCATTTTATCAGCCATACCGAATTTTTCAACAGCTGCTGCAGAGTCACCACCGCCGATAACAGAGTATGTATCTTCTGCATCTGCTAATGCTTGTCCTACTGCTTTTGTACCTTCTGCGAATGGAGTCATTTCGAATACACCCATTGGTCCATTCCATACAACAAGCTTAGAGTTTTTAATTACATCTGCATAAATTTCACGTGTTTTAGGACCGATGTCCACGCCTTCCCATGTAGAAGGAATAGAGTCGATACCAACGATTTGAGTTGTTGCAGTTTCAGAGAATTCCTCTGTGATTACAACATCAACTGGCATGTAGAAGTTTACGCCTTTTTCTTTTGCAAGTTGCATAAATTCTTTAGCTAGTTCAATCTTGTCGTCTTCACATAGAGATAGACCAATTTCATGACCTAAAGCTTTAACGAATGTGTAAGCAAGTCCGCCACCGATGATTAAGTTATCTACTTTGTCTAATAGATGACGAATTACACCGATTTTATCTTTTACTTTCGCACCACCAATGATAGCTGTGAATGGACGTTCTGGGTTAGAAAGTGCTTTACCAAGTACATCTAACTCTTTTTCCATTAATAAACCAGATACTGCTGGTAGGTAGTCTGCGATTCCTGCTGTAGAAGCGTGAGCACGGTGAGCTGCACCGAATGCATCGTTTACGAAGATGTCAGCAAGAGCTGCAAATTCTTTCGCAAGTTCTGCATCGTTCTTTTCTTCGCCCGCATAGAAACGTACGTTTTCAAGAACTAATACGTCGCCTTCGTTCATTGCTGCAACCATTTCTTGTGCAACTGGTCCGAATGCTTCGTCTGCTTTTTTAACATCTTTACCAAGAAGCTCGCCTAAACGTGCTGCTACTGGAGTAAGACGTAATTCTTCTACTGCTTGACCTTTTGGACGGCCTAAGTGGCTTGCTAAAATAACTTTCGCACCTTGCTCTACTAAATATTGAATTGTAGGAAGAGCTGCACGGATACGAGTTTCATCTGTAATTTTGCCTTCTTTCATAGGTACGTTGAAATCAACGCGGCAAAATACACGCTTACCTTTTAAATCTACGTCACGAATTGATTTTTTGTTCATTGGATTTCCCTCCGACTACTAGTTAGGATTGACAAAACCCATTCAAAAGCTTAACACATTTGCTTCTAAAACGAAAGAAGAGAGAGAGGGAACAAACCCTCTCCCTCGTTTTGTCATTGATTGCTTATATACTTAAGAATTAAAGACCTTTAGAAGTCATGTATGCAGCTAGGTCTACTACGCGGTTAGAGTAACCAGTTTCGTTATCGTACCAAGAAAGTACTTTAACCATGTTACCTTCCATTACCATTGTAGATAATGCATCGATTGTAGAAGAAGCTGTACATCCGTTATAGTCGATAGATACTAATGGCTCTTCGCTGTATCCAAGGATACCTTTTAATTCGCCTTCAGCTGCTGCTTTGAATGCTGCGTTTACATCTTCAACTGTTACTTCTTTGTCAAGTTCAACAACTAAGTCAACAAGAGAAACGTTAGCAGTTGGAACACGTACAGCGCCACCGTTTAATTTACCTTTAAGTTCTGGTAATACTAATGCTACAGCTTTAGCAGCACCAGTAGATGTTGGGATCATGTTTTCAGCTGCTGCACGAGCACGACGTAAATCTTTGTGTGGTAAGTCTAAGATTTGTTGGTCGTTAGTGTAAGAGTGAATTGTTGTCATCATTCCGCGTTTTACGCCGAATTTTTCGTTTAATACTTTAGCGAATGGAGCTAGACAGTTTGTAGTACAAGAAGCGTTAGATACTACATTGTGGTTAGCTGCATCGTATTGTTCGTGGTTAACACCCATAACTACAGTGATATCTTCGTCAGAAGCTGGAGCTGAGATGATAACTTTCTTAACTGATCCACCTAAGTGTTTCTCAGCGTCTGATTTTTTAGTGAAACGGCCAGTAGATTCTACTACTACTTCTACTCCGTAGTCGCTCCATGGTAATTGAGCTGGGTCACGCTCAGCGATAACTTTAATTTCTTTACCGTTAACAACGATGCTGTTTTCGTTAGCAGATACTTCTGCATTTAAAGTTCCGTGAACTGTGTCATATTTTAAAAGGTGAGCTAATGTTTTAGCATCTGTTAAGTCGTTGATTGCTACTACTTCTACCTCAGAGTTGTTAAGAGCTGCGCGGAATACGTTACGTCCGATACGTCCAAATCCATTAATACCAATTTTAGTCATTTGAATTTCCTCCTTGGGGGATTATATTAAAGGGTAATACCCTTTGTTAATTGTTTTGCTGCACCTTCATCTGTAATTAGAATTGAAGTGTGCCCTTGCTTTATTACAGCTTGTATTGCCTTTGCCTTTGAAGAACCTCCAGCGACTGCAACAACGTGAGATACATTTTGTAAATCTTCAAGTTGCATACCAACTGTTCTTACTTTATGAACAACATTTCCTTGTTCATTAAAGTAGTAACCGAAAGCTTCGCCAACTGCTTCGTTTGCTTGAATCTTTAACCAATCTGCTTCCGAAGTACTTCTGCGACGTGCCATTGTTAACGCATCACCGATTCCATGAATGACGATATTGGAAGATCGAATCAACTCAAGAACTTCTTTCACGGAGGGCTCTGTCACAATAGACGCATATGCTTCGCTACTAACATGGTCTGGAACATACAATAAGCGATAATTACTCATCGTATTTTGCGCCATCTTGGCACAAATGGTATTGGCTTCTAATTCAACACCTTCTCCAATTCCACCACGTGCTGGGACAAATAGCATATGTAAATCTTTGCAATCAAGTTGCATCATGTCCGCAGCAGCAGCTAGCGTAGTTCCTCCAGCCACAGCAACGATATTATTCGCTGTCAGACGGTCTTTTATACAAGTCACACAAGCACGGCCCATCTCCAGTTTGACC
Source organism: Bacillus sp. EKM202B (assembly GCF_011066025.1). Lineage (NCBI taxonomy): Bacteria > Bacillati > Bacillota > Bacilli > Caryophanales > Bacillaceae > Bacillus > Bacillus sp. EKM202B. Next base: position 189,700 of record NZ_JAAMNK010000005.1, read on the forward strand.
CACGGCGATTCATCACTATCACCAGGGACAACGAAAACTTCATCCAAGTCTAATGTTTCCTTAAGTTGCTTTTCTAAAACCTTTAACCCGGAAATTTCTTTCATAAAGTCTTCCAAAGCAAGAACTAAAGCTGTTCCTTCTTCTGTCAAAGTCATTCCAGAAGAAGCGACGTGAACTAAGTTTTGTTCTTTCAAAACTTGAACTTCACTTCGCAATACTCGTTCTGTCATACCGAGACTTGCTGATAAGTTTCTTCTTCCAATCGGCTGCATGAGCCTAATGTATTGAAGAATTTGCATTCTCGTTTGCATAACAGGTAGCAGATCAGGTAATAATTTTTTTGTGTTCTGAATCCATGAGCGCATATCTTTTCTCCTCACTACATTGGTTCATTTTTCCCTTGTGGTCACTTTACGTCCCGTAGTGACATTTTGTGTCCCACATAGGTTAAAAAAATAATCCCTGCTACGTGTATTATTGTAACAGGAGATAGAAACTTATTCAACTCTTAACTGCATTCTTTATATAGTTTATTATGACACCTTTGTGAATGTTACCATATTCTACTTGTTTTCCGCCTATTTCTACAACCGGAATCATTAAATGATATTTTTCTAAAAGGTCATTATCTTCATATATATCTATTTCCTCGATTTGAAAAGAATATTCACATTGTACTTCTTGTAAAACTTGTTTCGCCTGCACGCAAAGACCACAATCTACTTTTGTATATAATACAACTTTCATCTTCTTCACCTATCCGATCGTTTTTCGTAATGATGAAGCTGGGATATGCATTTGTTCTCTATACTTCGCCACTGTTCTTCGAGAAATAACAATTTCATGCTCTTCTTCTAATAATTTTGAAATCTTTTGATCTGAGAGTGGCTTTTTCTTGTTCTCTGCTTCCACAAGCGTTTGAATAAACTGTTTCACTCGCTTCGTTGAAACTGCCTCATCCTCTGTCGTCGAAACTGCATTACTAAAGAACGATTTCATCTCAAATAAACCGTGTGGTGTTTGCACATACTTATTTCTTGTTGCACGACTAATCGTAGACTCATGCACACTTAGCTCTTCCGCCACCTCTTTTAAAGCGAGTGGCTTCAAATACGCTGGGCCTTCCCAAAAGAAATCACGTTGTTTTTCCATAATAATCGTCATCACTTGCAGAAGTGTTTGTTTTCTCTGTTTCAAACTGCGCATAATCCATTGCACATGCTGATACTTTTCTGAAACGTAAGATGCTACTTCACTTTCACTATTATTAAGAAGTGCACTGTACTCAGAGTGAATTTCAATTCTCGGCATATTTCTCTCATTCATCTGTAAAACGAGGCGATCGCCTTCTTTTTTCACTGCCATGTCAGGCACAATATACAGTGGTTTATCCGAAGAATACGCAAGGCCTGGTTTCGGCTGCAATGATGTAATACAGTTCACCGCCGATTGTAATTCTTCATTACTACACTTCAGCACATGAACGAGCTTTCTCCAATCCTTCTTCACGAAATAAGCAAAGTGCTCCTCTACAATATCTTCCGCTAATCCATCCCTTCTTTGTAAGCGCTTCAATTGTAAAATTAGACATTCCTGAATATTACGTGCTCCTACCCCTGCCGGCTCAAGTGATTGGACAATCTCTACAGAGCGATCGACTACATGAAGCGGTGCAGAAAGGAGATCTGCTAACTCTTCATTCGTTTCTTGTAAATACCCATTTCCATCCATGTTCATAATAATGAAAGAAGCTACTTTTCGCTCTTCTTCTTCTATTTTATAATACTGTATTTGATTTAATAAATGTTGCTGAATCGTCATGGAATCCACACTGTAGATTTCCATCTGATTATCGACTTGTTTGCTGGTACTTTTACTTTTGTTAGAGCTCTTCTTCTTCTCCCTCTCAAAACCACCTAACTCAATAAGGGGATTCTCTAACGATTGCTCATACAAAAACTCCGATAATTCTTGTACATTATACTGAAGCATTGTAATCGCTTGCCTTAACTCTTGTGTCATTGCCAAACGTAAGCTTTGTTCTTGTAAAAGACTTGCCTTCAAACTAATCTCCCCCTTGTTTCTATTGTACAATAAGTTTGGTAAAAGGAGAATCCTATCGCAGACACCCATTCCAAAATATTATTAATTTATATGTATTAATGAGATTTACAACTTACAACCGAAATTTGAATAATATTGAAAGAAAATAATAGTGCACAAAAATTAGAACCACATACTAATAGTAAATCTTATCACTAGATATAACAATAGGGAAATAAAAAAGAAGATAGAATACAACTCTATCTTCTCGTGTATAAAACAATAAAATTTCATAGAAAACAACAAATCTTTAACTATAAATATTGAAAGAACTAAATTTATAACGTAAAATTTCCCATTATATACAACAATTAGAACGGGAGATGAATCATGCAAAAAATACTTCGAAGTATACCTTCATTAGGAGTTAACCTGGCATCATGTATCATTCTGCTAATCATGTGTTGGAGTATCTTTCAACAACAAGATTTGGCATTTAGTCCTTTTATCATCTTTGGGATATGTGCTTTCATCATTTTCATATATGCCCTCGTTTTCTTAACAAGAAATATAAGCACAAAAAAATACGTCTATACGATAAGCATCGTTTATCTACTGATATCTATCATAATTATTAAATTAGTCCCTTCGTCTCCAATTTCTGATTTTCAGTACATGTTGGATGGAGCTAAAGAATTAGCCGCTGGCAACATGAAAGCCATTAAGGATAATCAGTACTTCTTTTGGAATACTACTCAGTTGGGCTTTACAATTTACGAGGCACTTGTTCTTACATTAACCTCACATAGTTACTTTGCCTTACAGTTCTTGAATATTGTGTATACATTGCTAACAGGTTTAGCTATTTTTTACATAGCTAAACACCGATTAAACAATGAAACCTTCGGGCGATTTGGTTTCATTTTATACGTAACATCTATTAACTTATTTTTACTAGTCCCTGTGCTCACAAATCAGCATCTTTCTATGATGTTGTTTTCTTGGGGAACGTATCACCTATTAGCACGCGATGGAAATAAAAATTACATAAATATGTTTTTTGGTGGTCTGCTATTCGCTTTAGGAAATATTATTTATCCTATTGGAATCCTATTTTTAATAGCTGCCGGGCTTTTCCTTTTATTCTTTCACAGCAATATTTTAAAAAGGAATTTCATTTCTTCTATAACATTTATTTCTACATACTTAGTTATCTTATATACTTTAGCCTACATTCCTGTAATGCTTAATATTTCACATAACCCAATAACCAATGCGGATTCTGGCTGGAAATTTGTTATAGGCTTGAATAAAGAATCTAACGGCCAATATTCCTTAGAGGACTTCGCTAAATTAAGACAAAGTATTGTCGATTTTGATATAGAGGAACATAATCGAATTCAAAAACAATTAATTAAAGAAAGAACCGAAAATTTAACCGACCTTATCCCTCTTATGAACAAAAAAAATATTATTATGTGGGGTAGTCCAACAGATTCTTATGCATATATCCCTATAAATGATATCGCCAGAAATACTATCAACGATGTTTCATTTATAAAACTAGACTTTATACACTATGTATCGATTATGTTGCTGAGCATGGGTTCTGTCTTTATTTTTCTTTTCAGTTCTCCATTTAAAAATTTAAACATGAAGTATTTTCAAATTCTGATTATCGGTGCTTTTCTCATTTACTTAGTGACTGAAGTTCAAATTCGTTATCGCTATTTCTTCTTCCCGATCTTCATTATACTTGCAGCCTTTACTTTGCAATATATAATGAATTTATCATTATTTAAAATGAATAAAGCGCAAGCTGATTCAACGGCATCCACTAATTCATAACCCTTACCAATCTGGTATTTACAGGACAAACAATACAATTATGAATAAAAAAATCCCTAACTTACAACGATGTAAGTTAGGGATTTTTAACGCGCCCAGAGGGATTCGAACCCCCGGCAGACGTGGTACCGGAAACCACCGCTCTATCCGACTGAGCTATGGGCGCATGATTATAAAATATACTTCATTTTCTCTTCATAATAATAGCAATAAAAACCATTTAAATCAATAAAAACTCTTTGATAACACATTGTACGTACGCTTTTTCCTGCATAAAAACGCCCCCTAATTTCTACATTTAGGAGGCAATTCTTAACCATCTTATTTATCTAGTTTCTTTTTAATCCCTTTTGGAATTTCATTTGGCTGTACTTCTTGGTATGTTTCAATATATTCACTTTTTGTTTTAACCTTTACATATGCCCCTTCTCTAAGTCCACGCGGCGCATAAAACTTAACATCTCTTTCTTCACCAGAAGCGGATTAACCAGTAAATTTATAGTCTCCAGCTACCTCTCCACCTGTGGATAATCGGCCGGATTCTTTCGCTTTTACATATACAAAGTCTTCTTTCACAAGCGGATTATATCTATCAATCACCTCATTATGAGAAAAGCTTGCCACACCAATAACTAATATAAAAATTCCAATTAAACCCATTTCCCTCTCCTTAACATATCCTTTTAACTTGCTTTACATTCTTTATTCTATGAGAAAAAGTTTTTCCACTATCGCTTACCCTTACGTATTCATTACAAAATTGTAATCTACACGTGTAATACACCTAAATTTTCCAATCATAAATTCACCTCAACTCACAAATTATAAACTTTGAATTGATATTCCAAAGGGGGCTTCATTCAATGACTGTAATTACAAAACTAAAGCAAACTGTTTCTGGATTAAAAAGTGCACAAGCTAGCTTAGAGGGATTCGCTCTTGATACGGATAACCAACAAGCAAAGCAACTTTTCCAAACAGCTGCAGAGCAAACGCAAACTATTATTGATTCTTTAAACCCACGCGTTGAAGAAGTCCAACAAGAAGAACCACAATATTCACAGCAATAACCGAAAGTACCATTTCATCTAATGGTACACAATTTGAGAAAAAGGGTGATATGCAATCATCCTTTTTCTCACATTACATAATGCAGATAGAAATGGAATGATTATAATGCGAAAACTCGGAATCATAACCGCGTTATTTATGCTGCTATTCGGTTCACTTACCGGATGTGATAATAGCCCGTTAGATAAAAAGGTAAAGAAAGAAGAAGCGAAGCGAACAGATGAGAAAAAAGGTCCTAAATTAACAAAAATGAGTACAGAATCCTTTAATCAATCTATATCGCAAGACGCTAAGAAAAGAGCTCTTGCTATGGAGGGAATTATAGAAGCTACCGCAGTTAATACAAATTTAGATCTTTACATAGCCATCAAACCTGAACATCACGAAAGATTTGGTTTAAAACCTTTACGAAGTAAATTAAAAAAGAAACTAAGTGATGAAAATCCTACTTTTGATATTCATGTAAGTACAGACAAAAAGATCTTTATGCTCATAGAAGAACTTGAAAACAAAATTAAGAAAAAGAAAGTAAGTAACGACGGCATCAAAAAACAATTGAAGCTCATTCAATCAGAAATGGGATCTAATATTTAAGCTTTCTAATAGAGAAGGAAGGATTCAAATGTCTAGTAAAGATAAAAACTTAACACCTGTACAACAAGAATATAAAAAATTCGAACAACAGCGCGAACCGAAGCGCCCCGTTTTAAAAAATTGTATAAAAGCTTTTTTCGTCGGCGGATTCATTTGTCTAATAGGCCAACTGATTTCTACCTTTTATATTACGTATTTTGATTTCACTGAGCGCTCTGCCGGGAACCCTACCGTTGCAACTCTTATTTTTATCTCCATGCTACTTACGGGATTTGGCGTCTACGATCGCCTTGGACAATTTGCTGGTGCTGGTACCGCAGTTCCCGTCACTGGATTTGGTAATTCTGTTATTGCCGCATGTATTGAACACCGTACAGAAGGATTCGTTCTCGGCGTTGGTGGTAACATGTTTAAACTAGCAGGATCAGTCATCTTATTTGGCGTATTTTCCGCTTTCGTCATCGCACTTATTAAAACGATTCTCGTTCAATGGGGAGGGTTATAAATGTTACAAGGACACCGAACATGGGTATTCGAAAACAAACCAGTTATTATTTCAACAGGTGTAATCGGTGGCCCCTTTGAGGCAAAGGGAAAAATCCCTGAAGACTTCGATACCCTTCATGAAGATTTATGGCTCGGACAAGATTCCTACGAAAAAGCACATAAAGTTTTGTTTGAAGAAGCTTGTAGCCGTGCTACAGAAAAAGCGAGACTTAGGAAAGATGATATTCAATTCGTTCTCGCTGGAGATTTAATTAACCAAATTACGCCTACTAGCTTTGCATGCCGCACACTTGGCACACCTTATCTCGGATTATTTGGCGCTTGCTCTACTTCTATGGAAGGTTTAGCGCTCGGTGCAAGTATCGTAAATGCAAAAGGCGCAAAATATTTATTAACTGGAGCTTCAAGCCATAACGCTGCCGTGGAAAAACAATTTCGTTATCCAACTGAATATGGTGGTCAAAAACCTCCTACGGCCCAGTGGACAGTAACTGGTGCGGGCGCAGCTATTTTAAGCGATACAGGACATGGCCCAAGAGTAACTTCCGCCACAATTGGGCGCATTGTTGATATGGGATTAACTGATCCATTTAATATGGGAGGTGCAATGGCCCCTGCTGCTGTCGATACAATTGAAGCTCATTTAAGAGAAAGAAATCTTGATGCATCTCACTATGATTTAATCGTAACAGGCGACCTCGGACATGTTGGACGCGAAATTGCTTATGACTTACTACATAAACATGGAACAGAAGTAACGAGTGAACAATTTCAAGACTGCGGACTACTCATTTATAGAGAAGGTCAACCTGTAATAGCCGGCGGAAGTGGTCCAGGCTGTTCAGCGACAGTCGTATACGGTCACTTATTAAACCGAATGAAAAGAGGAGAATTCAAAAAAATACTTGTCGTTGCGACAGGCGCTTTACTATCTCCACTTACATTCCAACAAGAAGAAACGATTCCGTGTATCGCCCACGCCGTTTCGATTGAATTTGGAGGTGCAACGCAATGATTTTCTTCTGGGCTTTTGTAATCGGTGGACTTATATGTGTAATTGGACAACTTATGTTTGATGTCGGCAAACTAACACCAGCTCATACAATGGCAACACTCGTTGTTGCTGGAGCTATATTAGACGGATTCAATTTGTATGAACCACTAATTGATTTCGCCGGAGCTGGGGCAACTGTACCTATTACAAGTTTTGGAAATGCCCTCGTTCACGGCGCGATGGAAGAAGCTGCAAAACATGGAATCGTCGGCGTAATTACTGGTATGTTTAAAGTAACGAGCGCAGGTGTATCCGCAGCGATTATTTTCGGCTTCATTGGAGCATTACTATTTAAACCGAAAGGATAAGAGGTGTTTGCATGACTGTTATCGCTAGCGTAAAAACTTGTCTTGCTAGTTTAAGGGGTGCTCAAGCAAGTTTAAGTTCCCTTTCATTAAATTCACAGGATGAAGAATCAAAACGCGTATTTCATGAATGTATGTTAGAAATGGACAGCGTCATCGCTGATGTTAAGGATAGAGTTTCAGTATTAGAACGTGAAGAACCTCAATATAAAGGGTTTTAAGCAGACTGGAGGAAATCGCTATGTCTCACCTACCTGAATGGACACTTGTCATTCTCCGTTCTGTTTTTATATTAATCATGTTATTCGCTATTACAAAATGGTTAGGGAAAAGACAAATCTCCCAACTTTCCTTTTTTGAATACATAGCTGGAATGACGATTGGTGACATCGCTGCCCAAGTATCTACAGGGCTCGATCAAAAGTTTTTCCATGGCGTCTTTGCGATACTCATTTTTGCTGCGGTACCCTTTTTCACAGGAATCCTCTCTTTAAAGAACAAAACAGCTCGAGATTTTTTTGAAGGGAAGTCTACCGTATTAATAAAAGATGGAAAAATACTTGAAGATAACTTAAAGAAAGAAAAATATACAAGTGACGAATTACTTGAACTACTCCGAGGAAAAAATGCATTCAGCGTAGCGGATGTTGAATTTGCTGTACTAGAACCGAGCGGTGAATTAAATGTATTATTAAAGAAAGATCGCCAACCACTTACAGCAAAAGACGTAGGTTTAAAAGTACCAAACGAGAAGGAACCACAAACTGTTATTATGGATGGAAATGTACTAGATGAACCTCTGTCATCAAGCGGGCATAACCGCGCTTGGCTACATTCAGAATTAGAAAAGCTCGGCGTTGTCATTGAAAATGTTTTTCTCGGTCAAGTTGACTCGTACGGGCAACTTACTATCGACATTTATAATGACAAACTCCAAATGCCTTCTCCTCAAAACAAACCTTTATTATTGGCATCTTTAAAAAAATGTCATGCTGATCTTGAGCTATTTTCTTTAGAAACAAAATCGAAATCAGCAAGCGAAATGTATAGTAAAAACGCGAAACAAATCGAAAAGATTTTAAATAGAGTAACCTATCTTTTAAAAGAATAAATATCGAAAGAACGCTTCAATCAAAAGGCGTTCTTTTCTTTTTTTCTACAGTTTTCCTGACGTTTAAATTTATGTAATTCGGTTATGATGTTGAAGATACATAAGCAGGGAATTTCAAAAACATAGCGAATATTTCATGGTACAACTACATATTTTTTTGATTTAAAGTGGTTTCGTTTGACCTTTATTGACCATAATTGTATTATAAGACTAAGAAAGCTTTAGAAGGAGGAAATAACAGATGAATTTAATTCCTACAGTAATTGAACAAACAAATCGTGGAGAACGCGCTTACGATATTTACTCTCGACTATTAAAAGACCGCATCATTATGCTTGGTAGTGCAATTGATGACAACGTAGCTAACTCAATTGTTTCCCAGCTTTTATTCTTGGAATCTCAAGATCCAGAAAAAGATATTCACATCTACATCAATAGCCCTGGTGGTTCTATCACAGCAGGTATGGCAATTTACGATACAATGCAGTTTATTAAACCACAAGTATCAACAATCTGTATCGGTATGGCTGCATCTATGGGTGCATTCTTACTTGCAGCAGGTGAAAAAGGAAAACGTTTCGCTCTTCCTAACAGTGAAGTAATGATTCACCAACCACTTGGCGGAGCACAAGGTCAAGCGACTGAAATCGAAATCGCTGCAAAACGTATCCTATTCTTACGTGAAAAATTAAACCAAATTCTTGCTGACCGCACAGGTCAACCACTTGAAGTACTACAACGCGACACAGACCGCGACAACTTCATGACAGCAGAAAGAGCTTTAGAATACGGCTTAATTGATAAGATCTTTACAAATCGTTAATAGATTTAAAGCGGAAGCGGCTCGTTTAGAATCGCAGGACGATGGAGCCCCTGATTCCGAGGCGCCTTTTGCCTCGAATGAAGGGGCGAAGCGACCGGAGATTCTAGCCGCCGGAGCTGGATACACTTAAAAGCAGAAGCGCCCTATTACAGGGCGCTTTTTTATTATCATGCCCTCCGTCTGTATACCCATCCTGGTATCCCCCTAAATATATCAACGATTTTTCAATTATATCGAACAAAACTCAAATTATATCAACGATTTTTTTAATATATCAACGGTTCGACACAACATATCGATTTACCGACAATCTACGACAAGGACAAACCAGCTACATACCCCCTATCCCGCAAACTCCCCTTAAGTAAACAGCAAAAACAAAAAAGCTATCGCACATGCGCGATAGCCATTTTATTGTACATATGCAGCTAATGCTTCTAAAGCCTCTTCTGCATCTGAACCTTCTGTTGTAATTGTTATCATGCTACCAGTTCCGATTGCTAAGCTCATAATCCCCATTATGCTCTTTGCATTTACTGTCTTTCCATCTTTCTCGATAAAGATATCTGCATGAAAGCGATTTGCCTCTTGTACAAACAACGCAGCCGGACGTGCTTGCAAGCCGTTTTTTAATGAAACTTTAACCTGTTTTTGAACCACAGCTCCATTTCCCCTTTAACCTCTTATTTTTTTGCTATCGTTTCCCCCGCGCGTAATTTCTCTGCAATATCATCGATTTTACGCAAACGATGATTAATACCCGATTTACTAATTTTCCCCCCGGATACCATCTCACCTAACTCTTTCAATGTTACATCTTGATAATCTCTTCGTAGTTGCGCAATTTCTCTTAGTTTATCTGGCAAAATATCTAGACCAACTGACTCATCAATATAGCGGATATTTTCAATCTGCCTTAGCGCTGCACCAATTGTTTTATTTAAATTAGCTGTTTCGCAGTTCACTAGTCGATTCACTGAATTACGCATATCACGAACAATTCGAATATCTTCAAATCTTAAAAGTGCGTTATGAGCACCTATAATATTTAAAAATTCCGTAATTTTTTCTGCTTCTTTCAAATACGTAATGTACCCTTTTCTTCTTTCCAACGTCTTACTATTTAAATCAAATCCGTTCATCAGTTCACATATAGCATCATTATGTTCCTTATATAACGAAAAGATTTCTAAATGATAAGATGATGTTTCTGGGTTATTTACTGAACCACCTGCTAAAAATGCACCTCGTAAATACGATCGTTTACAACATTTCTTCTCAATTAATTCTTGTGATATATTTCGAATAAATGAAAAGTCGTCCCGGACAATATGGAGATCTGCTAATATTTCACGAGACTTCTCAACAAGCCGCACAATATATACATTATTTTTCTTCAATCGCATTTTTTTACGAACAAGTAATTCTACCGTTACGTCATATCCTTTTTTCAAAAGCGTATAAATCCTTCTTGCAATTGCCGCATTTTCCGTTTGAATATCGATAGATAGACGACGATTTGAAAAAGAAAGCGACCCGTTCATTCGAAGTAATGCTGATAATTCTACTTTCTCACAGCATTCCTTCACCTCAAGATTCGTCAACTCTTTCTTTGTTTCCGATGCAAATGACACAGTCAACACCTCCTTATACGATTATTATGGAACAAAAATCTTGTCCTATATGAATGAGGAGCGTTACCTCAAAACGAGGTAACGCACATTTATAACAGTGAATATAAAATAGAAGCTAACTTTAACGTATCATGCCTTACAACACGCTCATCATACTTCGCTAATCTATCTTGAATGACATCAATATTATTTTCAGTAAAACGCTCTTCATCCACTATAACTGGTGTCGACATTTCTTCCTCATATAACTTGCGTAATTCACAAGGAATATCACGATTATTTACAATTGCAGTATCGATAAATGGTTGCCCTAAATGATCATGTAACGCCTGCACATGATCAAACGCAGTATACCCCATCGTTTCACCCGCTTGTGTCATAACATTACATACATATACCTTCTTTGCTTTTGCAGCAAGAACAGCGTCCCCAATTTTATTAACAACTAAATTCGGCAATATACTCGTATACAAACTTCCTGGACCGAAAACAAGTAAATCAGCTCGTTTAATCTCAGCTAACGTTTCATGTAACGGCTCTACATCTTCTGGAGTTAAAAAGACACGGTTAATCTTCTTTCCGAAATACGGAATCTTTGATTCACCTGTTACAATTTCTCCATCCTCTAGTTCTGCATGCAGTACTGCACTTTGATTCGCTGCTGGTAATACACGTCCTCTGACATTTAATACTTTACTCGTTTCTGTAATTGCATGGAAAAAGTCTCCTGTAATCGAGGTCATACCTGCCAATAACAGATTTCCTAACGCATGACCTTTCAGTCCGTCTCCCGTTGTGAAACGATGCTGAAATAAAGCTTCCACCAGGGGCTCTACATCCGACAGTGCAACAAGTACGTTACGAATGTCACCTGGGGGTGGAATTTCTAGCTCATCACGTAATCTACCTGAACTGCCACCATCATCAGCGATTGTAACAACTGCTGTAATATCAACAGGATATTGCTTTAATCCTCTTAATAAAACAGAGAGTCCAGTTCCTCCTCCCATGATGACAATTTTAGGTTTTCTCTCTTTTTTCATCCCCTAATGGCCCTTTCTCTTCTCCACATCACGATGAGATACATGAACGCTATACTCTGGTTTCAAATGTTTCCCAAGGTACTCTGTAAGCGTAACAGAACGATGCTGTCCACCTGTACATCCAATTGCAATTACAAGTTGACTTTTGCCTTCTCTTTTATAATGAGGCAGCATGAAAGTAATGAGATCTATCAGTTTCTCTAAAAACTTATGTGTCTCATTAAATTTCAGTACATACGACGAAACTTCTTCATCTAGTCCTGTTAATGGCTTCATATGTGGAATGTAATATGGATTTGGTAAAAAACGAACATCAAATACTAAATCTGCATCAATTGGAATACCGTACTTAAATCCAAAGGACATAACATTTACACGAAATGCTTGCTCAGTTTCAGTAGAAAACAAATGAACAATTTTTTCACGTAATTCTTTCGGTTTTAAATCCGATGTATCAAGCACAATATTCGCTCGTGCCTTCATATCTGTTAATAAACTACGCTCCGCTTCGATTCCCTTTAACGGCAAACCAGTCGGCGCAAGCGGATGCGAACGTCTCGTTTCTTTATAACGAGTTACAAGCGTACTATCTTTCGCATCTAAAAATAAAATATGAGGAATAATCCATGTACGTTCTGATAAATCATCAAGCGCTCCCCATAAATGTTCGAAAAACTCTCGGCCACGTAAATCAACGCCAAGCGCTACTTTATTCATTTTCCCTTTTGAATCCGACATAAGCTCAATAAACTTCGGCAATAACATCGGCGGTAAATTATCTACACAAAAATATCCTAAATCTTCAAAACTTTGTAAAGCTACTGTTTTTCCGGCTCCAGACATTCCTGTAATAATCACCATTTTTATATCATTATTCTCTGTCATCGTATCCTCTCCTTGGCAATTTAACTCGGATCTAATCGATATGAAAGCAGCTCAAAATCTGGGGTATATACAAATGTACCGTAGATTATACCATTCCCTTTAATTAAATAATCAATAATGTGATAATCTCCTGGCGCCATTGCTAAATCATCAATCTTATCAAATGTATGCCAACCAATGATGCCTTCTTCGCTCTCTAGTTTGTTTTCTCCTGCAAAATCTGTCGCTAAAAAGGAGAACATCATCCATTCAGAAACAACTTTATCACCTTCTTGGATGACAAAGGTGAAGACCCCTTTTAACGCTGGGTTCTTTAAATAAATACCTGTTTCTTCACGATACTCGCGAACAACGGAATCTCTTACTGTCTCACCACGCTCCATCTTCCCGCCTGGTGCAACCCACCAATTTCGGCGAGGTTTTTGGAGTAAGAGTACTTCATTATCTCTAATTAACACACAGTTTGTCACTCTTTGCATGTTTCCTCACCTCAGCTACTTGCAGCAAAATTTATCACTGCATACTCATTTCATTATACTATCAAAAACAGTTTGCTACAACGAAGGAGCCAGTCCTCTTTCGCTAAACACATAGTCCTCAACAATTGTAAAAAAGCTTTCTATAACAAGCAATCTAAATGCTTGCAATTACAATGAATCACACATAAAAATCCCCTTAACGATTTTTATCGCTAAGGGGATTACATTCTTTATTTCTTACCGAAATAAGTAACAATCGTAAATCCTAAAATGAAGGTAATGATCGAACTTACAATTGAAAATCCGCCAGTTGGAATACCAGGGAAAACAATTACAATCGAACCGATAACAAGTCCAATAATTACTGCAAATGTCATATTTTTATAACGATCTAATAAAAAGCTAATTCCTTTACTACTTACAACAAATCCGACCATAACACCAGCACCAATAACCATAATTAATGGTAAATTAAGTGTAGTTAAAGCGTTAATTGCCGTTGGATAAACACCAATAATTAATAAAATAAACGATCCGCTAATTCCAGGAAGGAGCATAGCCATACTAGCCATCCATCCTGCGAAAAATAAACCGATTGCATTTAAAATTGTTAACGTCGTAATTGGATCTGCTGCCTTATCTGGCTTAAAGAACGCTGTTATCGCAACAAGAATAGCTGCAATTATTAATAAAGCGATGTGCTTACCTTTAAACGTCGCCTTTGCATCAGCTTCTCTCATTAACATCGGTAATATACTAATAATTAAACCGAGGAAGAAAAATTGAGTCGGTTCATAATGATTTGCAAGTAAATATTTAATAACGTGACTTAACGTTAAAAACGCTGCCGCCACACCAGCTGCAAGGGGAATTAAAAATCCTAAATGTTTTTTCCATTCACGACTAAAGAACCCGCTAATTGCCGCAAGCAATTGTTCATAAATCCCTAACACTACAGCGATTGTACCGCCGCTCACACCAGGAATTAAATCACTAACTCCCATACAAAATCCACGATATATATTACGCCATTCCATACTGAATAAATTCCTCATTTCTTATAGTGATTTTTTCCGTAAAGTCCAGTATATCAATAAGAAAGCTTATAATCCTAATTGTTTTTGACAAAACTTTGACATTTTTACATAAAAAAAGAAAGCTCCTATCGGTAGCTTTCTTCTCAAAAGGAGTATTACCCCTTATTTTTCTGTTACAGTTTTTAATTCCTCTAATAATTCTTCTACGTAATGTTGTGCACTTTGTGCAGCAATACTACCGTCACCTGTTGCCGTTACAATTTGACGAAGCATTTTTTCACGAACATCACCTGCTGCGAAAATACCAGGAACTTTCGTTTCCATACGCTCGTTCGTTTCAAGGTAACCATTTTCATTTGTAATACCTAGTTCAACAAATGGTTTTGATAAAGGTAACATACCGATGTATACGAAAACGCCATCAGTTTTTACTTCTTTCTCTTCTCCACTATTTACGTCTACAAGTGTTACACTTCCTACTTTACCATTTGCATCATTAATTTCTTTTATAGTGTGATTCCAAATGAAATCCACTTTCTCGTTTTGGAATGCACGATCTTGTAAAATTTTCTGTGCACGAAGAGTATCACGACGGTGAACGATTGTTACTTTTGATGCGAAGCGCGTTAAGAACACACCCTCTTCAACAGCTGAATCTCCGCCTCCAATAACAACGAGTTCTTTTCCTTTAAAGAATGCCCCATCACATACTGCACAATATGATACACCGCGGCCGCCAAGCTCTGTTTCACCTGGCACACCAATTTTTTTATATTCTGCACCGCTTGCAACGATAATTGCACGTGCTTTATATTCTTTTTTACCAGCAATAATTGTTTTATATTCTTTACCATCGATGACTGCTTTCACATCACCATATGCATATTCAGCACCAAATTTCTTCGCATGCTCGAACATTTTATTTGATAAGTCTGGTCCTAAAATAGACTCATAACCTGGATAATTTTCTACATCTTCTGTGTTTGCCATTTGGCCACCTGGAATACCACGCTCAAGCATTAATGTGCTTAAATTCGCACGAGATGTATATACTGCAGCTGTCATACCAGCTGGTCCTGCACCAATAATAATGACATCATAAATTTTTTCTTCTGACACACCATTCACTCCTATCCATTCCTACACAATTAAGTTACCCTCATTATACTGTTAGCATCATTTTTTTCCCAATGATTTGCTTATACTATGTGTGCGTACGCTTAACAACTTGCACATACTTTCGAACAGTCGCTACAGATACATTATATACATCTCCAAGCTCCGACTGTGTCATCTTATTTCCTTGTTCGCCGCGCACAATATATTCAATTGCCGCCGACCAACCGTACACGTTTGTAAAAACAGACCCGGATGTATATAAACGTATGAACGTACAAAACCAAAAGTGTAAACACTCTTCGATTAGTTCATCGTCCTTTTTCGTATAATTATATAATGCGTCCGCGATTCGCGCGCATTGTTCAAATTGCTGTAAATCAGCAGGAATACCTTTATGACTATTAAGTAAAAAGAAATACTTTGCAAGTTGCGATACAATTGGAACACCATTTTTCACTTGCGTTACATCAAAAAAGAATCCGACCTTCTCTGGTGTTGACAATTCATTCATTAAATATAAAGCTAGCATTTGCTCCTCTAGCGTCGCACTTTGCTGAAATGACTTTTGTAATTCTTCAAACAACACGTTTTGCCCTTCATCCGCTAAATTTAGTGCGTTCCACGGCTCTTTTCCTTTTTTATCAGGGTGCAATTCTACTACATGTTGCCACATTTTTTCAGCTACTTGCTGATTTTTCACCATATACGCAGAATACGCAAACCAATAATAAAAACTTACGTCTCCCTCATATCCTTGACGCTTTAATACTTTGAACCACTTATATGCATGCTCGAAATAACCAATTGTTGCAAGGGTCGTTCCAAGTTTCAAACGATGTTCAAATGAAATCGGATATACTGAAACTAGCTGTCCCGCTAATGCTTCTACTTGTTTATGTTCCCCAATTGAATATAGAAAAATAAGCGTATTACAAAGCGCATGTATATTACCAGGATTTTTCTCTAAAATCATTTCCGTTAATTTCAACGCTTTGTCTACATTACCAGATTGAAAATGTGCGATGGCTAAATTATTATGACCCGACCAAAATTCCGGATAATCTTTCGTAACAATTTCTAATGTAGCAATTGCTTCTTCTAATTGTCCATTACGAATATAACGATTTGCCTCTTCTTGCATAACAATTAAATCATCTTCATCCTCAATCTCTTCCGCACCCATTGCTTCTTCTTCCATAATCTCAAGCAATTCTAATGTATCTTCTACAAATTCCTTCTCTTTCGCAACTTCTAAATATCGATCCGCATACTTCTTCGCTTGTTGAAATAAACCCATATATGCATAATTATTTGCAATAAAATAATAGCATTGTTCAAGTTCAGGGTTGGATCTAGCAAGCTTTAGAAATATCTGATTCGACTCTTGGTATTCACCAGCCTCAGATAACGCTATTGCTAATTGGCATAAAATAAACGGCTCCTTCTCGCTTTGTGCCGCTCTTCGAAAATATTTAATTGCATCTTGCAATTTTTGTCCTTTGTAAGCCCTCATCCCTTTTTTATAAAAGAAGTCCGCTAATTGGTTAAAAGAGATAACTTGTCCGTTCTCCTTATATATCCTTTGATTTTTCCCCATATATCCTCCAGTTTTTTGTTTTCTTCGCTCACACATTCTTCTATCTATAAGTATAAACGATTCCGTAAAAAACAAAACAGTATATTATACTCAATTATTTCCTTTTTATTCATAAAAAAAGAAAAGAAATGTTACATTTTTAGCATCAACCTTCTCGGGCCGCCATTTCCTCTTTCGTATAAATAATACGCATTGGATTTCCACCTACGAAAGCGCCGCTCGGTACATCTTTATGGACAAGTGTTCCAGCCGAAACAATGGCGCTATCTCCAATCCTTACCCCTGGTAAGATTGTCGTGTTCGCTCCAATCATCACTTCATTCCCTATGACGATCTCTCCAAGTCGATATTCACGAATCAAATATTCATGTGCTAAAAGCGTTGTATTATATCCGATAATTGAATTGTCACCCACAGTAATTTTTTCGGGAAACATAATATCCGGCATAACCATAAGTGCAAATGATGTTTTTCCTCCTACTTTCATTCCTAAAAACGTACGATATAACCAATTCTTCACAGATAAAAATGGTGTGTAACGTGCAATTTGAATAATAATAAAGTTTTTCATTACCTTCCAAAAAGACACGGTTTTATACACATTCCATAATGAATTCTCTCCTGAAACAGGATAGCGCGTTGTCCGTCGCACTTAACCCTCTCCTCTACTTATGATCGGTTAATACCGGACAAAATCGGCAGTAAATCACTCATTTTATCTAGCATAAAGTCTGGTTTGTAAGATTCTAAATACGCTCTACCTTTCAAAGTCCATGAAACCGCAGCTGTTTTCGTACCCGCATTTTGTCCGCCGACAATATCATGGTGATTATCCCCAACCATCACTGTTTCTCCTGGTTTCGCATCTAGTAACTCGAGCGCTTTTTGAAGTGGTTCTGGATGTGGCTTCACATGTTCCACATCATCAATTGTCACGACAACATCAAAAAACTCATCAAGCTTTGACAACTTTAATCCCATCTCAACGGTTTGTCTCGCTTTCGTTGTAACAATACCAACTTTATAACCTTGTTTTTTCAACTCTTGAACTGTTTCGTATACAGTTTCATATTCCTCTACTAATTCATCATGATGCTCATGGTTAAATTGACGATAACATGTAATCATCTCTTCAACTTTATTTTCATCAATCTTGCTGAAAGTATCATGCAAAGATGGACCGATAAATGGCAGCACATCTTCACGCTTATATTGATCTGGATAATATGTATTTAAAGTGTGTAAAAAAGAAGAAATAATAAGTTCGTTTGTATTAATTAAAGTTCCATCTAAATCAAATAACACTGTATTTATTTGCATCGCCCTAGTCCTTTCGCTTTCCTGAATATGAAAGAAGCAGCATCTTATAATAAGATGCTACTTGTCTCTAATTTTCTGAATATCTTTTATCAGCTTGCCCCATTTTTCGTCTCACAATAATGAAAATAATAGAAATAACAACAAGTCCAATTGACATTACTTGTGCAATACGAAGTGGTCCTAGCATTAAACTATCTGTACGTAAGCCTTCTACGAAGAAGCGCCCTACTGAATACCAAATTAAATATGTAAAGAATAATTCCCCGCGTCGTAAATTCACTTTTCGTAGTGCGAGTAATAAAATGACACCTGCAAAATTCCATAATGATTCATATAAAAACGTCGGGTGATAATACACACCCTCGATATACATTTGATTAATAATGAAATCTGGTAAATGAAGACCTTCTAAAAACTGTCTCGTTACTTCATCACCATGCGCCTCTTGGTTCATAAAGTTTCCCCATCGGCCAATTGCTTGTCCTAATAAAATACTCGGCGCAGCAATATCCGCCAACTTCCAGAATGAAAGCCCGCGTCGTTTTGCAAAAAGAATACCTGTAATAACAGCCCCGATTAAACCACCATGAATCGCCAAACCACCTTGACGAATATTAATAATTTGACTCGGATTTTGCGCGTAATATTCCCATTCAAAAATAACATAGTACATTCTCGCAAATAGAATAGCGATCGGTACTGCAATTAATACAAGGTCAACAAATGTATCTTTTGGAATACCTAGCCTTTCTCCCTCACGAGTTGCTAGCCAAAGACCTAATAGCACACCTGTACCGATAATAATCCCATACCAATAAACAGGAAACGGCCCAAGTTGGATGGCTACGCGGTCAAGCTGTGGTACAGAACCTAACAGCATATGTATGACCTCCCTCTCCAAAGTTTACTCCTGATTCCCTAACTCAATCGCACTCATTAATCGTTCAGAAAACTGTTGTGCCGCATTGACTCCCATACGTTTCAAACGGAAGTTCATTGCTGCTACTTCAATAATAACAGCCAAGTTTCGACCAGGGCGAACTGGAAGTGTAATCTTCGTAAGTTCTGTATCAATAATCTTCATCTTCTCTTCATCAAGACCTAAGCGATCATAATTTTTCTTTTGATCCCAAATTTCAAGATTAATAACAAGTGTAATACGCTTATAATTTCGCACTGCCCCTGCACCGAATAACGTCATAACGTTAATAATGCCTAGACCACGAATTTCTAATAAATGCTCAATTAAATCTGGTGAGCTTCCTACTAATGTGTCTTCATCTTCTTGGCGAATTTCTACACTATCATCCGCAACAAGGCGATGGCCACGCTTCACAAGTTCAAGAGCTGTCTCACTTTTACCAACACCACTTTGACCTGTAATTAAAACACCAACACCGTAAATATCTACTAATACACCATGAACAGCAGTTGTTGGTGCTAACTTACCTTCTAAATAATTTGTTAAACGACTTGATAATCTCGTTGTCGTTTGAGAAGAACGTAATAAAGGCATGCCTGATTCACGTGATGCTTGTAATAACTCATCTGGTACATCTTGATTACGAGTTATAATAATACATGGCGTCTCCTCGGTACAAAGCGCTTTCATTCTCTCTTGTTTTTGCTCTGTCGTTAACGTATCAAAGAACGTAAGCTCCGTTTTTCCAAGAAGCTGCACGCGATCAGCTGGATAATATGTAAAGAATCCTGCCATTTCAATTCCAGGTCGTGATAAATCACTTGTATCAATCGGACGATGAATTCCTTCTTCACCACTTATTAACTCCAATTGAAATTGTTCAATTAAATCTTTTGTCCTTACTTTTGGCATATGTATAAACCTCCACTCCGCTGCGGGTTCAGTCTCGTTTGATGTAAAATTCCATTCTACCGGATATTGTACCATTTTTTTCTGGAAACAAGAAATACGGTTTCTCATAAATAGAAAAAAACATTTCATACGAATGATGAAATGTTTTTCTTTTTGTCATTTTCTCTTTTTTTCATATAACGGTTCAACAATTGCCTTTTCAATTATCATATTAAAAATAGAAATACAAATTGCCGCAATAATTGCTACGCCAAACCCTGTTATATTAAAAGCATCTCCTAATAATGAATCTGTTATTTTTAACGTAATCGCATTAATAACAATTAAGAAGAACCCGAACGTTACAACAGTAATTGGTAGCGTAATTAAAATTAAAAATGGTTTTACAAACACATTTAAAACCGCCAATATAATACTCGCAATAATTGCAGTTTGTATATTTGCTACGTAAAACGCGTCTGGTGCAATCCCTTTTAAAAGTCCCGATACAGCGATTAACACAACGCTATTTACAAGAAGTGATACAATCCATCTCATTTTCTTACACATCCTTTTGACATATATATTTCATCATACGCTAATAGACAATAAACGCAAGTATCATACAAACACTTATATCAACTTATTCTACCCTTCATGCTTGTATACCTACTAACATCTCCTAGTAAAATAAGGACCACACCATCTATCTTCATGAGTTTTTACAAAAGTCCAAGTGAAATCTTTATCTACAATATATATATCACCTTTATACATATCATCTGTTTCACGTAATATATCATCCATACTTAATAAACTCGCATCTTTTATTAGTAGTACATCATTACAGTGTTGATAGAAGATATAGCACTCCTTTTTCACTTCATTATGAAACGCGTTCTCCGCTTCTTTCCCCTCTAAACACTTCTTCTTCTCATAACTAAATATGTGCCAAAGATACCCACAGCCATACTTATCTCCATAAAGGAAAATGTCTTCTTTTTCTTCATCACTTAAATGGTTTGCAAAATGCTCCTCCCAGCGCTTGCGAAAATAAACACCCCAATTTTGAAACTCTCTTACCTTCATATTTTTCTTTCTTAAAACATCTATAAACTCCATTTTCTCCCCCTATGAACGAAAAACCGAGTGTCATTTCCACTCGGTTTTTCGTAATAAACTTATTGCGATAGCTCTACTTCTTTTATTTTCTCTTTCATTCTTGCTTTATCACGATTTAAAATCTCTTTTAAATACTTACCTGTATACGAGCGTTCTTCTTTTACTACTTGCTCTGGCGTTCCAGAAGCGACGATTTGTCCACCTTTGTCCCCGCCCTCTGGTCCAAGGTCAACGATATAATCAGCTGTTTTAATTACATCTAAATTATGTTCAATTACAAGTACCGTCTCACCACTCTCTACAAGACGTTGCAACACTTCTAGAAGACGTGCAATATCATGTGCATGTAAACCCGTCGTTGGTTCGTCTAAAATGTATAACGTACGCCCTGTAGAACGACGGTGTAATTCAGAGGCTAATTTCACGCGCTGTGCTTCACCACCTGATAACGTCGTTGCCGGCTGTCCTAATTTCATATAACCTAGCCCAACGTCTACAAGCGTTTGAAGTTTACGCTTAATTTTTGGGATATTAGCGAAGAACTCTACCCCATCTTCAATTGTCATTCCTAATACTTCAGAAATGTTCTTATCTTTATATTTCACTTCTAACGTTTCACGGTTGTAACGTTTACCATGACAAACTTCACACGGCACGTATACGTCTGGTAAGAAGTGCATTTCGATTTTAATAATTCCATCACCACGGCACGCTTCACAACGTCCGCCTTTCACATTAAAGCTAAAACGTCCTTTTTGATATCCGCGCACTTTCGCTTCATTCGTTTGAGCAAACACATCACGAATATCATCGAATACACCTGTATACGTCGCTGGGTTAGAACGTGGTGTACGACCGATTGGCGATTGATCAATATCAATTACTTTATCTAAATGCTCAAGACCTTTAATCTCTTTATGAGCACCTGGCTTCGCTTTCGCTTTATATAACTTTTGCGCTAACGATTTATATAGTACTTCATTAATCATCGTACTTTTACCTGATCCAGATACACCCGTTACCGCTACAAACGTACCAAGTGGGAATGACATCTTCGCATTCTTTAAGTTATTCTCTTTTGCACCGACAATCTCCACTTTACGTCCGTCACCTTTACGTCTTTCAAGTGGAACTGGAATAAACTCTTTACCGCTTAAATATTTTCCTGTTAACGAATTCTCATCTTGCATAACTTCAGCTGGTGTACCTGCTGATACAACTTGACCACCATGAATACCTGCACCAGGTCCGATATCAAGTAAATAATCAGCAGCCATCATCGTATCTTCATCATGCTCAACAACAATTAACGTATTTCCTAAGTCACGCATTTCCTGCAATGTACGAATAAGACGATCATTATCGCGCTGATGTAAACCGATAGAAGGCTCATCAAGGATGTAAAGTACGCCAGTGAGTCGAGAACCAATTTGTGTTGCTAGGCGAATACGTTGTGCCTCACCACCTGATAAAGTACCAGCCGCACGACTTAACGTTAAATAATCTAAGCCAACGTTTACTAAGAAACCTACACGTTCTTGAATTTCTCTTAAAATTAAATGAGCAATTTTTTGTTGTTTCTCCGTTAACTCAACATTTGAGAAGAATTCCTGTACTTCTTGAACAGAATATTTCGTTACGTCAGCAATCGTTTTATCACCAACGAAAACAGCTAAACTCTCAGGCTTTAAGCGTCCGCCTTTACACTTCGGACAAGCTTGCTCCGCCATATATTTCTCCATTTGTTCACGAACATAATCAGAACTCGTCTCACGATAACGACGCTCTATATTCGGAATAACACCTTCAAATAAAATCTCATTTTCCTTTACTTGACCAAATTCATTTACATAGCGGAAATAAACTTTCTCTTCACCGCTCCCGTACAACACTTTATCAAATAAATCTTTCGGTATATCTTTCACAGGCATATCCATGTCAACGCCGTAATGATTACACACAGATTGTAAAAGTTGTGGGTAATATTGTGAACTTGTCGGTTCCCAAGGAGCAATCGCATGTTCATTTAATGTTAAATCCCAGTTCGGAATGACAAGCTCTAAATCTACCTCTAACTTTGAGCCAAGTCCATCACAAGAAGGACATGCACCGAACGGACTGTTGAATGAGAACATACGTGGCTCTAATTCACCAATTGAAAAACCACAATGCGGACATGCATGATGTTCACTAAATAGAAGTTCCTCTTCTCCCATAACATCGATTAACACTCGTCCCCCGCCAAGCTTTAATGCACTTTCAAGAGAATCCGCAAGACGACTCGCAATTCCTTCCTTTACAACAATACGGTCAATTACAACTTCAATAGAATGCTTTTTATTTTTATCTAACGTAATCTCTTCTGACACATCTAGCATTTCACCATCAACACGTACACGAACATACCCTTGCTTCTTAATATCTTCAAGTACTTTCACATGTGCACCTTTACGTCCAGACACGATAGGAGCTAACACTTGTAATTTCGTACGTTCAGGATATTCAAGAACACGGTCTACCATCTGTTCCACTGTTTGTGATGTAATTTCAATTCCGTGATTTGGACAAATCGGCGTACCAATTCGTGCGAATAATAAACGTAAATAATCATAAATCTCCGTCACTGTCCCGACAGTTGAACGTGGATTACGACTCGTTGTTTTTTGATCAATCGAAATCGCTGGTGACAACCCTTCAATCGTATCGACATCCGGTTTATCCATTTGTCCTAAAAATTGGCGTGCATACGCAGATAACGATTCTACATATCTGCGCTGCCCTTCTGCATAAATTGTATCAAACGCTAATGATGATTTCCCTGAACCAGACAATCCCGTTACAACAACAAGCTGATTTCTCGGAATGGTTACATCAATATTTTTTAAGTTATGTGCTCTAGCACCTTTTACAACGATAAAATCCTTGCTCATGCTCACTCTTTTCACCCTTCCGCTTTTAATTCTAATAGTAAATCTCTTAATTCAGCTGCACGCTCGAAGTCTAACGCTTTTGCTGCTTCTTTCATCTCTGCTTCGATCTTAGCGATTGTTTTCTCACGTTCTTTCTTCGTCATCTTCTTAGCAGGAGTTGCTTCATATGTTTCCGGTTCTTCGGCCGCTGTCGTTGCACGGATTACATCACGAACGCCTTTTTGAATCGTTTTCGGCGTGATACCATGCTCTTCATTGTAAGCTTCTTGTATAGTACGACGACGCTGCGTTTCTTCAATTGCAATTCCCATCGATCTCGTTATGCGATCTGCGTACATAATAACGCGGCCGTTTTCATTACGCGCCGCACGACCAATCGTTTGAATTAACGAACGTTCTGAACGCAAGAATCCTTCCTTATCTGCATCTAAAATAGCTACAAGTGATACTTCTGGAATATCTAATCCTTCTCGTAATAAGTTAATACCGACAAGTACATCAAACTTACCAAGGCGAAGGTCACGGATAATTTCAATACGTTCTAACGTTTTAATTTCAGAGTGAAGATAGTTCACTTTAATTCCTACATCTTTTAAGTAATCCGTTAAATCCTCTGACATTTTTTTCGTTAAAGTCGTAATTAATACACGTTCATTTTTTGCAATACGATCTTGAATTTCTCCTAATAAATCGTCAATTTGACCTTCAATTGGTCGTATATCAATTGGTGGATCTAAAAGCCCTGTTGGACGAATAATTTGTTCTATTACCTCCGGTGACTGCTCTAATTCGTATGGTCCTGGCGTTGCCGAAACGTAAATAACTTGATTCGTTTTCTCTTCAAACTCATCGAACGTGAGCGGTCTATTATCTAAAGCTGATGGCAGACGGAATCCATGATCCACAAGTACTTGCTTACGTGCTTGGTCCCCGTTATACATTGCTCTTACTTGCGGCACTGATACGTGCGACTCATCCATAACAATTAAGAAATCCTTCGGAAAATAGTCTAATAACGTATACGGCGTTGCACCCGCTGGACGAAGTGTTAAATGACGGGAATAGTTTTCAATCCCTGAACAAAAGCCCATCTCGCGCATCATTTCTAAATCATAACGTGTACGTTGCTCTATACGCTGCGCTTCTAACAACTTACCATTATCATTTAATTCTTTTAAACGCTCTTCTAATTCTTTTTCTATATTTTCAATAGCAACCTTCATTTTTTCTTCACGTGTAACGAAGTGAGATGCTGGGAAGATTGCTACATGATCACGTTCTGCTAATACTTCACCTGTTAACGCATTTACTTCACGAATACGATCGATTTCATCACCGAAAAATTCAATTCGAATACAATGCTCGTCAAGTGATGCCGGGAAGATTTCAACTACATCTCCGCGCACACGGAATGTCCCACGCTTGAAATCAATATCATTACGTCCGTACTGTACATCAACAAGTTCACGAAGCAATTGATTGCGGTCTTTTTCCATACCAACTCGAAGTGAAACAACTAACTCGCGGTATTCTTCCGGAGAACCTAAACCATATATACACGAAACACTCGCAACGATAATTACATCGTCCCGTTCAAATAATGCAGACGTTGCTGAGTGACGCAATTTATCGATTTCATCATTAATTTGCGCATCCTTTTCTATAAAAGTATCCGTTTGCGGTACATACGCTTCTGGCTGATAATAATCGTAATAACTAACAAAATATTCAACTGCATTATTCGGAAAAAAATCTTTCAGCTCACTATATAATTGTCCTGCTAACGTTTTATTATGAGCCATCACAAGTGTTGGCTTCTGTACTTCTTTAATGACATTTGAAATCGTAAATGTCTTACCCGTCCCTGTCGCTCCAAGCAACACTTGCTTTTTCTTTCCACTATTAAGTCCCTCTACAAGCTTCTCTATAGCTACCGGCTGATCACCTTGCGGGGAATACGCTGAGATAATTTCAAATTGATGTTCCAAGTAAAATCCGACCTCCTCATAAAAATCTGTATTATTATTTTACCACGAATGCCCATAAAAAACCTAAAAAAACGAACAGATATTCGGTAAAATTTTCGACAATATATACATAGAAAAAGGAAGGAGTCAAAACTTCCTTCCTCTACTAACTCTATTTTTTAGGTACATATAATAAATCATATCCATTGCGCCCATTTTCATTCACACAGTCTATTAACCTATAAGCCGTTTGTAATTCACGCTGCTCTTTAACAATCCTTTTACAACTATCTTCATCTATATCTGTATGATTACCAGCAAATCGATCTTGCCTATTATCTAACATATGAATTATATCTGTTCCACTATACTCTAACGTTTGAAAAACCGGATCACCTTCATGTGTATAATGTACAATTCTTACTTTATCAACTTCCCCTTGTTCCACATTCAAAACGAACTTTTCAAATTTATCTAGATTAGAAGTTACTGCTTCCTTTACAATGACATCATTCTTCTTATCAATTGTAATGTTAGGTTGTGAGCATGCTACTAAACTAAAGAGAAGTAGGCATATAAAACCACTTCTTTTCCCTATTGTCATCCTCTCCTATAAGAATTATTTGTATACTGCAAAAGCTACTTTCCTCTACGAAAGTAGCTTTTCTTTCCCTTTCTCCTTCTTCGGAAAAATAACATATGAAAATGAAATTGCTGTATCAACTAAAAATATAATTGCCCACACTTGGCTCACGCGACTTGCAGCTTTATTTAAAACGATTCCCGATTCTAACCAATTTCCCCATTGTTCAAATGGAATAAATCCATACGCGAAGAAAAAGAATATATGCACACCAACGAATAAAACAAGATGTAATACCCAATTTTTCATTTCCTGCTTTGCATAGGCCATACCTGTTAATTCTATATGTTCTTCAATAACAGGCGCTGGTTCATTCCGCCATTTCGCAGCTAACTTTTGCACAAATATATCAAGCTTCTTCAAATCCTTTTTCCCGTAGAAGACCGCATACAATAAAATGATTACGGTAATAATCTGAAAGTTAGAAAACTTTCCTGTTTGATAATAGTCCACTACCCCTAAGGTTAAAATGAACACTTCATTTACGAGTAGTACAATCCCCATAATAAAGCTTGCCTTCTTCAAACGGAATCCGTAACGAAGTAAAAAGAAACCGATAGCCGATAACCAAAATACAATCTCTGCCCCAATTAAAAAGTACCAACGATATTCTGCGAGTATACTCATTTATCCTTCTCCTTTTCATCATATATACGAAAAGCTTCATCCATATATAATAAAAATTCTTCTTCGATTGGATACATGCTCATTTTCTGTGAATCTTCCTTCGATTTTCTAACTTCCCATAACTTATCTAAAAACGCTTCATCACCATTGGCCATTTCTAAACACTTCTGCATTAATCTCTTCATTGCCCCTTGCACCTCATCACTTGCAGTTTCTTTACCGTCTTTCATAAAAGTGCGTAATTGCTTTAATAAATCTACCCACTCTAACACATTGGGATCTTCCTCACTCATATTTGGCAAATTATGAAGCAACTTTTGTTCTTCCTTTGAAAATACTTCATTTTGAAATATTTCACGTATACGAGAAGACTGTTTCGAAAGCTGGATCAGTTCAAACATAACTTTCCAATCGAGCTCTCCCTCCACATCCACCGAATAAACAACTGCTTGTAAAACGCGCTCCATTCGATTGAATTTCTTTTGTTCTTCCTGTACAAACCGAAGTTGTTTTTCAAGCGAATCCTTTAAGTTAAGCTCACCTTTTACTAACATATTCGCAGACTCTTTTAGTGAAAATCCCATTTCTTTTAAAAATAAAATTTGTTGGAGACGTATTACGTCAGCTTCACTATATAAACGATGCCCGCCTTCTGTTTTCCCGCTCGGCTTTAATAAATCTATTTGATCATAATAACGTAATGTACGTACTGTTACCCCTGTCTCTCTCGTCAATTCTTGTATTGAAATCACTGCCATCACCTCTTCCCCTTCATTATAAAAGATGACGTTACGTAACTTTCAAGACTTTTGTAAAAAAAATACAAAAAGCTGTTTATACTCATTGTATAAACAGCTTTTACGGAAATAATCCTTTTTGTACAGCGCGCCCACAAAATAAAATAAGTGCTCCAACAACAACACTTGTTGCTGTTTTATGGTAATGAGTTGAAACTAATAAATAATACGATAAACCAACAGTACCAATCATAATACAAATACTTGGCACTGGATTACGAGAGAAATTTTGCATTCCCCAAAGAAGTGCAAAAATAGCTGTAGCGACACATAACACCGGTAATCCCATTCCGCTTCCCCTTTATATATCTATTTGCTAGTCTTTGTTAATACGCTCATTGATAACATACTAATTAATACCCCAAAACCAGTCCTTATATATTTAAACGTTTAATCTAATTGAAATCTCTCAAACTTATCATTTATTTCCTCTCCCCTTACTCCAGCGTAAAGATTTCCTCCACCTTCATCCCAAAATATTTGGCGATTTTTAGGGATAACTCTAGACTCGGATTGTAATGGTGATTTTCAATCGCTATAATCGTCTGACGCGTTACCTGCATCACCTTTGCCATTTCAACTTGTGTTATATGATTTTGCTTTCTTAATTCTTTAATTTTATTTTTCACACCCATAGGATCCACCTTCAAAAGTAAAGATATCTTTACTTGAATTATAAATATTTTCCAATTACAAGTAAAGATCATTTTACAAATTTTAGAAAAACATTCCACTGAACACCTTCTCTAACAAAGTACGATAGTAGTTAAGTTTATATCAGCGATTCTCCCAATATATCGACGTAACTCCATTTATATTGGCGATTTTCTAAATATATCAGCGCAACTCCATTTATATCGGCGATTTTCTAAATATATCAGCGCAACTCCATTTATATCGGCGATTTTCTAAATATATCAGCGCAACTCCATTTAT
>NZ_JAAMNK010000005.1:219103-259388 GCF_011066025.1 Bacillus sp. EKM202B
TATCGGCGATTCTCCCAATATATCGACTTACTAACAAATACTGAAATCCATAGCGCTATAATCATAAGAAAAAGCTGTCCCAAAATATCTTTTGGAACAGCTTTCTCCTCTACTACATAAATCCTAATACCCATACAAGAACATATCCAAGAATAGAAAGACAAACCGAGCCGATCAGCCCTGCTACAAATGCTTTGCTTCCTAATTTACGGAACGTTTTAAACTCTACATTTAAACCGAGACCTGCCATCGCCATTGCGATAAGCATGTACGCAATTATTACAATATAGCCGGCAACAACTTCGGGGATAATCCCGAGTGAATGCACCGCACTCATCGCTAAAAATCCGAATATAAACCAAGGAATCGGAAGCTCCTTCCACGATTTCTTTTCTTCGCTTCCCTCGCTCTTACCAAACCATAACCCAATTAAAATCGCTACTGGTACAAGCATCGCAACGCGCGTTAATTTCACGATAACCGCGATGTCGACAGCCGTGCTACCGCCTGGTGCCGCAGCCGCAATTACGTGAGCAATTTCATGCAGCGTCGCCCCCGAGAATACACCGTAACCGTACGGAGATAAGCCAAGCACTGGATATAATAATGTATAAATAAGCGTAAATATCGTACCTAAAATAGCAATAATTGCGGCACCAACCGCCGTTTCATCGTCCTTTGCTTTCACTTGTGGTGCAATTGCCACGACCGCTGCCGCACCACAAATCGCCGTTCCACACGCCGTTAAAATCCCAAGTTTCTTTTCTACTTTAAATACTTTTGTCAATCCATATACAACGAAAATGGTGAATGTAATAACTACCGCTGCGATGACCAATACTTTCGGCCCCGCCTTCGCAATATCAACCAGATTTAATCGCATTCCAAGTAAGATAATCCCAAAGCGAAGCAACTTCTTACTCGCAAAGTTCGTTCCCGCTATCGCTTCTGGAGGGACTCCAATCGCTGCGCGCCAAATCATCCCAATTAGAATAGCAATTACTAATTGTCCCATAATATTTAAAAATGGAAGCTCCGCTAAATATTTCGCAGCAATGGCGATTAATAATGTAATCCCAATACCTTGCGAAAATCCAAAGCCCTTCTTCTTTTGTATAACAAGTGTTTGTTCCACCTTGTACCACCCCAATAATCGTATTGGAACATGCATGTTCTTTCTACTTACATTATAAGAGAGTTTTTATAATAAGTTTAATATCAATATTAAATCTCTATCATCAGAAATACTTATGATAGAATAAAAACAAAAATAAAGGGGCCTAACAAATGAACGTCGACATTTTGAAAATCTTTGTGACTGTCGTTGAACAGAAACATTTCTCTCGTGCAGCAGAACTTTTAAACCTTTCACAACCCGGTGTAAGCATGCACATTCGCAACCTGGAAAATGAATTTGGAACTACACTCATTCAGCGCTCCCCAAAGCACGTTCAAGTGACCGAGGCTGGAAACATTTTATATATACATGCAAAGCAAATGCTCTCTCTTTATGATGATGCAAAACAGGAAATTAACGAATTACATAACGTTGTAACAGGAACACTTCGCATCGGCGCTAGTTTTACAATTGGCGAATACTTACTTCCCAAAATACTCGCTAACTATGCCAATGAAAATCCGCACGTTGAAGTTCATACCCTTATCTCTAATACAGAAGAAGTTTTGCAAAGCCTTCGCTCTAATCAAATTGATATCGGCTTAGTAGAGGGGCAAGTCGTATATGCTGACGTAGACGTTGAAACGTTTATGCAAGATGAAATGAAGCTCGTCGTCCCTCCAAATCACCCATTACTTCACATCAAGGATATAAACGAAGCTACTCTTCAAGACCAAGTATGGGTATTAAGAGAAAGTGGCTCTGGGACACGTGCCTATAGCGATCGTTTTATTCATCAACATCATTTAAAAATGAAACGATTCTTTACATTTAGTAGCATTCAAAGTGTAAAGGAAGCCGTCGCTGCCGGGCTTGGCATCGCTATACTTTCTGATTGGACCGTGCGGAAAGAACTACTAGCCAAAGAACTATTCCACGTCGAAGTTCCAACTGAAAAACTAATTCGTCCATTCTCCATCGTGCGTGGCAAATATTTCATTCCATCTAAAGCCATTCAAGTGTTTTTAAATCATGTAGATTCTTTTGCGATAAAACAGAGTTGACCTTCACATTAGTGTGAAGGTTTACAATACATGTAAAAGGAGTGAAATGCAGTGCGAATTGGAGAGTTATCAAAAGAAACTGGCGTTAGCGAAAGATCACTAAGACATTATGAAGAAAAGGGATTGCTCCCTTCAAATCGCCTCACAAACGGCTATCGTGATTTCGATAAAAGTGCCATTGAAAAAGTAGAGCTTATCCAAATGTACTTACAGCTCGGCTTAAATTTAGAAGAAACCGCAAGAATGCTGCGCTGCCTCGAAATCGAACCACATCTATACGAAAATCCATGCAGCAGTATCCTTGCACTTTACGAAGATAAGCTCAATGAAGTAACAAGGCAAATCTCATTACTTTCCAACATTCAAACGAATTTACAAAAACACGTTTCACTCCTAAAACAAGAAAAAGAAAAGGGATGATTGCATGTTTGTTATACACGGCAGTTCAAGACGAAATGGGAATACGGAAGCCTTAACATATATGATGATTGGTGGAATGAAAGCAGAACAAATTTATTTACGTGACCATACCATTTACCCTATTACAGACCAACGCCATGATGCTGAAGGATTTCAACCTGTAAATGATGACTACGAGCAATTAACCAAACGCATGCTAGAGCACGACACGATTATCTTTGCTACACCACTATACTGGTACGGAATGAGCGGCCATATGAAAAACTTCGTTGATCGCTGGTCACAAAGCTTACGCAATACCTCTCTTCATTTCAAAGAGAAAATGAAAGGTAAAAAAATGTACGTCGTCACCGTTGGCGGAGACAATCCGAAACTGAAAGCATTGCCACTTATTTCTCAATTCCAGTATATCTTTGATTTTGTTGGTTCATCATTTGAAGGGTATATTATCGGGGATGCGAATGGATTGGATGAAATCAAAAATGATGCTGAAGCACTTACAAAGGCACAACTGTATAATAGCAAATTTAAAAATAGCCAACAGAAATAAGTTTGACAAACCCATTTGTATGCGCATACAATAAAAATAATATTATGAAAGGAAGGTACTTTGACCAATGAAGTTCTAATTCTCTTATTTATTTCATCCATCACAAATAGTGAACAAAAATGATGAAAACTAGCAGGGGATTAGTCTGTCCATTTGTCGATACTTTCTTTCGAGACGATCATGTGAAAAATCGTTTATTTATGTACGATTTTTACATTGAAGGGCGACGTTTATCCTCTCTAGTGAAACTAGGGAGGTTTTTTTATGACTATTTTATTCGCACGTAATATTGAAAAGAGCTTTGGTGACCGTACCATATTTACGTTACCATCAATAGAAATTCACGCACACGATCGCATAGGAATCGTTGGAGTCAACGGAGCTGGAAAATCTACGTTGTTGCAAATATTAAGTAAAGAAATAGAAGCTGACAAAGGGACAGTAACTCATCATAGTTCTATCGCCATCATTCCACAGCTTAGCGATACAATACTGGAAACCGCTTCTTCTCTTGCAAAAGGAAAATGGAGTATTTCAAACGTCGCAAATTCAATGAGCGGCGGCGAACGAATGCGCCTAAAGATTGCCCATGCTCTCGAACAAGATGCAGGCATTTTATTCGCTGATGAACCAACGAGCCACTTAGATATGGCCGGTACAGAGCAATTAGAAAAAGCACTTTTATCTTATAAAGGAGCACTTGTTTTAATATCGCACGATCGTGATTTTTTAGATAATATATGCACAAAAATCATTGAAATTGAAGACGGCATGATTCAAGAGTATAAAGGAAACTATTCCAACTATCGAAAGCAAAAAGAACGTGAACGAATACAAAAGCAAGCAGAGTATGAGCAATATATACAAGAAAAAAATCGTTTAGAGCAATCAATTTCACAAAAAAAACAACGTGCTTCTAGCATGACAAAAATCCCAACTCGGTTCAGTTCATCTGAATCTAAACTTTATAAGTTAAGCGGGGCTCATGGGCAAGAACAGGTTAGCAAAGCAGCCAAAGCATTAGAAACACGTCTCGAAAAACTAGAAAAGAAAGAAAAGCCAAAAGATCTTTCTCAGGCTCAGTTTGACGTGCAATACCATACACCCATTCATAGTAAAGTGGCAGTACAGTTCAATAAAGCAACAAAGAAAATAGGCGACCGCACACTATTTAAAAATATGAATGGAACTATTGCCCCTGGTGCAAAATTAGCTATTTTAGGAGCAAACGGAAGTGGCAAAACAACTTTGTTCAATATGCTTCTCACAAACGAGCGTGGCATTCAGCTTTCAAAAAGTTGTAAAATTGGATACTTTGAACAAGCACTATCCATTTTAAAAACAGATAAAACCATTTTAGAGAACGTTCTAGAAGAAACCAACTATACAGAAGCATTCGTTCGCACAATACTTGCCCGGCTTCTATTCCGTCGTGAAGATGTTCATAAACCTGTGCACGTTCTAAGCGGGGGTGAACGAATGAAGGTTGCACTCGCAAAAGTATTTTTAGGAAACTATAATATGCTCCTGCTCGATGAACCGACGAACTATTTAGATTTAACAACACAGGAAGAATTAGAAAACATGTTACAAGAGTATCCTGGCACTATACTCTTCATTAGCCATGACCGTGCCTTTATTCGTTCTGTTGCAGACCATATTCTACAAGTAGATGAGAGCGAACCAAGAATATTCTATGGCAATTACGAGCAATACATTAAAAGAACCACTCAAGCTTCCGTAAACGTTACTGAACAAGAATTATTGCGATTACAAACGAAATTAACAGAAGTCATCAGCCGGATTTCTATACCCAATCATCAGGATGACATCACATTTCTTGAACAAGAATATGAAAAATTATTAGTTCAAATTCAGCGGTGTAAAGAAGCGCTCTAATGTCTTCCCTATATATCGACGGGGCCTTCCACATTTCCCAAGAAATATCGTGGCTTCGACATAAAGATAATATTAGACATCACAATAACAAAAAGCCGTGCACCAGCACGGCTTTTCACTTTATCTTGCTACTTGTGGGCATTAAATGCCCAGCTGGTGAAGGCTAATAACTAGCCGGGATGCCCCCCACTGATTAAAGTTTCACTTTATATACGGACAGCAGTCCCACTCACCGCAACCATTAGCATTCCTTCGCGAACTACTTCGTAATCCACGTCGATACCAACGATGGCATTCGCATTTTTTTGCCTTGCGAATGTTTTCATCTCTTCCATTGCAATGTCGCGCGCTTCTTTTAATTTACTTTCATAAGCGCCTGCACGGCCGCCGACAACGTCACGGACAGATGCGAAAAGGTCACGAACAATATTCGCACCCATAATCGCTTCTCCATTCACGATATCAATATACTCAATAATTTCTTTCCCTTGAATTGTAGATGTTGTTGTTACAATCATGCTTTATAGCCTCCCATATAAGATTTCCACTTACTTATGGTGCACGAATTCAGCAAAAATTATATTTACGAACTAAACTGTGCTTCGTATAATCGGCTATACCCTCCGCCTCGCTCAATTAATTCCTCATGCGAACCTTGTTCTGCAATACCATCTTTATTTACAACGACGATACGATCCGCATTTTTAATAGTTGCAAGCCTGTGAGCAATAACTAATGTTGTACGACCGACAGCTAGTTCTGCAAGTGATTTTTGAATAGCAAGTTCCGTCTCTGTATCTAATGCAGAAGTCGCTTCATCTAATATTAAAATTGGCGGGTTTTTCAAGAACATACGAGCAATTGCTAGACGCTGCTTCTGCCCTCCTGAAAGTTTCACACCACGCTCACCGATAACTGTATCTAAACCGTCTGGTTGCGAGTAAATTAAATCCTCCAACTGGGCACGTTTTACCGCCTGCCAAATTGCAGCCTCTGAAGCCTGTAAATTTCCATAAGCGATATTTTCGCGAATCGTTCCTGAGAATAAGAATACATCTTGCTGTACAATTCCAATTTGTTTACGAAGTGACGATAAAGTCATCTCTTTCGTATCAATGCCATCAATTTGGATTGACCCAGATTCCTGCTCATAAAAGCGTGGTAATAAACTACATAACGTTGTTTTCCCTGCCCCTGATGGCCCAACGAACGCAACTGTTTCACCTGCGTGTATTTTCAAGCTAATATCATTTAAGATCGGTTCTTTATTTTCATATCCGAACGTAATGTTGTTATAGTGAATATCACCGTGTACATGCTTTACTTCTATCGCATCTTTAGAATCCACAATATCAGGCTCTGTTTCAAGAAGTTCTACATACCTTTTAAAACCTGCGATTCCTTTCGGATAACTTTCAATAACTGCATTAATTTTCTCAATTGGTCGGAAGAAAATATTCGTTAATAAGACGAATCCGATAAATCCACCATACGTTAACTCACCTTGCAGAACAAACCATGTGCCACATATTAATACGAAGAGCGTTACGAGACGCATGAGCATATAACTAATGGATGAGTTTAGCGCCATAATTTTATACGCCATTAATTTCGTTGTACGGAAACGAGCGTTGTTCACAGCGAATTGGTCTTTCTCAAACTTTTCATTTCCGAATGCTTGTACAACGCGAATACCACCGACGTTATTTTCGATACATGCATTAAAATCAGCGACATCTGAGAATAAACGTCTAAACGTACCCGTCATTTTTTTATTGAAGTAAAGCGCCAACCATAATAGGAATGGAATTACAAAGAATGTTAGAAGCGCTAACTTCCAGTTAATCATCATCATAAATGAAAATGCCCCAACTAAAGTCATTACGGCGATGAATAAATCCTCTGGCCCGTGGTGAGCAATTTCCCCAATTTCCATTAAATCGTTCGTAAGACGTGAAATTAGATGACCTGTTTTATTATTATCAAAAAATCTGAATGATAGCTTTTGAATATGATCAAATAATTTCTGCCTCATATCTGTTTCAATGTTAACTCCTAGCATATGCCCCCAGTAGGTAACAACATATTGTAAACCTGCATTTAACATATAAACTGCAAGTAAACCAAAACAAGCCCATAAAATAAGCGTCCAGTTTTGTCCTGGTAATAACTTATCAATAAATTGATTTACGATAAGCGGGAAACCAAGTTCCAGTAATCCTGCGATAACCGCGCAAGAAAAATCGAGTATAAATAAACCTTTATACGGTTTATAGTAAGAAAAAAATTTACGTAGCATATATTTCCTCCCTTTTCCAAATTAAAAGACTCCCTAAATGATAACCATTATCAAATAATTATTCAAGTTATTCGACTACGAAACTACAAATAAGGTTTGCGATAGTTGCCGTTTTTTGCCATAAAGTCGATATATTTTCAATTGCGCTGATATATTCTGATAATCGCCGATATAAATTTCATGTACTGCTGCTCCCAATCAAACAAAAAGGGTGTCACCTAGTGGTAACACCCTCATTTTTATTACATCGCTTCCGAATCCCACTCGTGCTCTTGCTGAACAAATACAACGCCTAACTCATGATGTCCTCCAGCATATAATGCTGTTTGAGCAAGACGAAGCTCACCATTTGTATCTACCACTTCTAATTTACAAAAAGCTCCTGTTGTTTTCGTTTGAAGCGCATCATAAAATTCTTCGGCACTCCTTGGAACGACTCCATTTACTTTCGTAATTATTTCTCCAGGCAGTAAATTCAGCTCGGCCCCAATTGTATTTGGAATTGTATCTAACACAACAAGTCCATCATTGCGTGCAGCGAAATATGCCGGTCTTGTCTCATCTACAATTTTTTCTTGCATCGAAATCGTAAAACGTCCAAGCATTGCGACACCCATTGCAATAATAGCAAGTACGTGCCACCAATAACTCGCGACCCCTAAAACAAGTACAAGACCAGCTAATCCATAAACACGTCTTCCTGTAAAGAGTAAAGCTTCCGTCGGCTCATAACTTCTAATCTTTCGCATAAATCCAATTAAAAATGGAACGAGGAATAGAGAATATGTATTTGTCCCTATTGAAACGACAGGCCACCATGAAATAAACTGGGTTACCGCATCACCTGGTACAAGAATAAAAATCGGCACGATCCATAAACGCTTCGATTCGTGTAGACCAATCTTGAGCCCACGTTTCCCCTTCCTAATCCTCGGTGTAGAATATCTCACCGCGTTTTTAGAAATCAATAAGCCCTCCACAACAAGCATGATGCCTAGTAAAATAGCAAGAGATACAATCGTACCCTCTTCACCCTCTCCAAGCTGTAAGAAGGAAACTGGCAGCTTAGAAGATAATAAAACACATACAATTGCGATACTAAACGTATAAGCTGCCGATAAATATCGATACATAGCAGTTAATCCAAATAATAATGTCCAAAGTAAAATGGCCCATAAGCTCGCCTTGGAAACAACAAGTCCAAGCCCAATCGTAATAATAGATACGATTAATCCATATCCAAGCCCTGCAAATAGAGATGTTCGCAATTCAAACCAAATATCATAAACTTTAAAAGAAAAATCTTTTCGTTCTCGTAATATACGTAAATATCCAACGAAGATACTACTTATTAAAAATACATAGACAGCAGGGTGCAAGAAAAAACGTCCAACTGCCCGCATTATTTCAAAAAGCCATGCCTCCACGAACTCATTCACCACCATTTATATCATTCTTTCTTTTTATATTATCATAACTGGACAAACGTTTGTTTAACACAAAAAAATACAGGCAATAAAATGCCTGTATTTCTTCTTATTTCGCTATTAATTTTAATGCTGCCTGTAATTGTAGATCATTTTCTCCAGAACGGATTTTTTCAATGATTTTAGTTTGGATTGCCTCAGCTGTCTTTTTATCAAGCTGTCCTGTCGCTTCCATCTCATTCGCATTTTGGAATGCTTTCAGTGCTGATTCTGTCTCTTTACTAAAGTAGCCATCTTCACGACCCGGTACATAACCTAAGCTTTTCAGCATCTCTTGCGCATGCTTCACTTGCACATCATTTGAATTGTATGAAAGTGTTTTTTCAATTTGAATTGGCGTCGCATGGTAGTAATCTGGTTGTTTCACTTCTACAGTTGGCTTGATTCCCTTTTTATGAATCCAGTTTCCATCTGGAGTTAACCATTTGAACATCGTTAATTTAATGTTACTGCCATCTTTAAACGGAACGGCTTGCTGAACAGTTCCTTTACCAAATGTTGTTTCACCAATTAAATCGTAACCTTCTCCTTCTTTCAATGCGCCAGCTAAAATTTCCGAAGCAGAAGCACTTCCTTTATCAATCAATACTGAAATTGGATATGGCTTCCTCTCTTTCAGCTCTGTAGAGATTTGCTTTTTCTCACCATTTCGCTGCTCTACTTGTAGCATCGGCTTTTTGTTCGTCATAATTTCTCCTAGTATATCTTCTACACTATTTAAATAGCCACCAGGATTACCACGAACGTCAATAACTAAACCTTTTATGTTTTTCTTCTCTAACTCTTTTAACTGATCCTTAAATTCTTTCGCTGTATTTTCAGCAAAAGAAGTAATTTGCATATAACCGATATCTTTTCCACTCTCTTGTTTCACAGAACTAACTACCGTGAAGATTGGGATTTTTTCACGCTTAATTTTAAATACAATCGGATCAGTTACTCCTGCACGTTTAATTTCAATCGCGACAGTCGTTCCCTTTTTACCACGAATTTTTAATACAGCTTCTTCACGCGATAAGTCTTTTACACTGTTTCCATCTACAGATAAAATTTGGTCATTCGGCTTAATTCCAATCTTTTCTGCTGGTGAACCTTTAATTGGCGATACGATAATAAGCTTACCGTCTGTTTTGTTCACCTCAGCCCCAATCCCCTCTAACTCGGGATCAAGTGATTCACTAAACTGTTTGGCTGTTTCTTTATCCATATACGTGGAATAAGGGTCCTTCAGCGTAGACAACATGCCTTGTATTGCACCTTCAACTAACTTGTCATCTTTCACGTCTTCCACATAACGTGAATCAATTAGTCCATATGCCTCATTAATTTTTGCCAAATTCCCTTGCGTCGTGCTAGCGTTCCCACTCGAAATTGTTTGCGTTACTTCTGCTGGGTTAACCCCAAATACAGACATTCCTGCAAA
The DNA here is from genome assembly GCF_011066025.1 of Bacillus sp. EKM202B. Lineage (NCBI taxonomy): Bacteria > Bacillati > Bacillota > Bacilli > Caryophanales > Bacillaceae > Bacillus > Bacillus sp. EKM202B. The sequence goes on from NZ_JAAMNK010000005.1 coordinate 229,363, forward strand.
CATTCCACCAGCACCAATTAAAAATGCAACAACCATTCCAATAATTGCAACTCTACGTTTCAATGCGGAATTCCCCTTTCCAAAACACACAGGTGGTGTAGCAAAAGGCATCACACAGCGTGTGATGCCTTTACCTATTTCTACTATATGATAAGCTTGTACGAATTATGTTTGCAACTTTTTATACTTTTAAGAAGCGACGAATTGACATTACACTTCCCCACATACCGATTAACGCACCGATTAACACTAATAAACCAGCTAATTGGAATACGAATGGGCTGTATGGTAAAAGCTCGAAAATTGTTCCGCCAAGTTTTTCATTAAACACACTTTGCAGTGAATTATACGTAACTAGAATTAGACCAATTGGAATAATTGATCCTAATACTCCTAGGAATAATCCTTCTAGCAAGAACGGCCAACGAATAAACCAGTTTGTTGCACCTACAAGTTTCATAATTTCAATCTCAGTACTACGAGCATAAATTGTAATTTTAATTGTATTAGAGATTAAGAACATCGCTGTGAATAAAAGACCTGCAATTAATGCAATCCCGATATTACGTCCTGTTTTTACAGTATCAAATAATTTTTCAACTTGACCTTTACCGTATTGAACGTTACTTACAAACTGCATTTTTTCAATCTTTTTCGCAATTTTTGCTGTATCAGTTGGCTCTTTCGCTTTTACAATAAATACGTTTTTCAGTGGGTTATCTTGCTCAAATAACTCGAACGTTTTTCCACTATCGCCTAAACTTTTAATTAAACGTTTCAATTCTTCTTCTTTAGAAGAGTATTTAATAGAATCGACTTTCGCGACCTTACTCATATCTTCTTCTAATTTCTTTTGATCAGCTTCTTTTGCCGCTGGATCAATGTGTACACGAATTTCTACATCTTGCTCTACTTTTGTAGCAAAATGGTTCATGTTCATAATCGCTGTTAAAAAGACACCTACAAGTAATAATGTAACTGTTACTGCACTTACAGAAGCAAATGTCATCCATCCGTTACGGGATAGATTTTTTACACCTTCTCGCAAATGTCGACTAAGGGTTTTAGCCTTCATATCCGTATCCTCCCTCAATCTCGTCTCGAACAATTTTTCCGCCTTCAATCGCGATTACACGATGACGGATTGTATTTACGATATCTGCATTATGCGTCGCCATAACAATCGTTGTACCACGCTCATTAATGCGCGTAAAGATCTTCATAATATCAAGAGCTGTTTCAATATCTAAATTACCAGTTGGCTCATCGGCAATTACAACCTTTGGTCTATTAACAATTGCTCTTGCAATAGCCACACGTTGCTGCTCTCCACCTGAAAGTTCACTTGGAAGTGCGTCTGCACGATCATCTAGACCTACTAGTCCTAACACTTCAGTAACACGCTCACGAATCGCATCTGGTTCTTCTTCAATTACTTCTAAAGCAAACGCAACATTCTCATATACCGTTAATTTAGGTAATAATTTAAAATCTTGGAAAATCACGCCTAATTGACGACGGAAATATGGAACATCTCTTTCTGCCAATGATTCGATAGTAAGTCCATTTACATTAATAGATCCTGTAGTTGGCTTTTCTTCACGATACATCATTTTAATAAATGTAGATTTTCCGGCTCCACTCGGTCCAACTACGTATACGAATTCACCTTGTTTAATGTTAACTGTGAGACCAGCAACGGCTTTCATACCATTCGGGTACTCCTTATAAACATTCGTCATTTTTATCATTATTTATCACCCAATGCTTAATGATTTTTTTTTTCGAAATACTTTTCTGTACATGTGAAAATAAAAAGGAATCCTTTATTTTCATTTAACCATTCTTGTTGAAGGCAGCTTACTTACATGCTTTTTATTCGCACCACTACTCTATGTAATATATTTCAGCAAAATTCTACAAACCTCATTGTAACATCAAACGGTTTCCAGTTCGGATACATTTTTGTTACAGTTATGTTACATCCCAGAAAAAGGAGACGAGTTGTTATAACTCTTATCCAAAGTCATTTTTAGATAAGATTATATAATCAACTCGCCCATTTTTCTCTTTTTATTTATGTTCAGCTAACCACTCAGCTACTTTTTTCGCATCTTCACCTTGAATAATTCCCGGTGACATTGAACCGCGACCTTTTTCAATAATCTTTTCAATCTCTGCTGCATCATATTTCTGCCCTACTTTTCGTAAATCCGGTCCAGTTGCTCCTGATAAATCTTTCGCATGGCAGCCTATACAACTTTTTTGATAAATTTGCTCTGGGCTATCTGTGCTTGCAGATTGTTTCGAAGGTTTACTCTCTTCTTTATTTCCACATGCTCCTAAAGCAAAAACGACTGATGTACCTAGTGCAATAGCCAACAATTTCTTTTTCAATTCTATCGCTCCCCATTGTTGATATTTTTTTCATTCCTAACACACTCATTTTTATTATAAGCATTATCTTTATATAGAAAAACTAAGGTATATTTCATATTCTTGAAAAATACAGTGAGAACCCTGATAAAATAAAGCTTCCATAATTTGTTTCAATTCTGTGAACAACGTAAAAACTTCTATAAAGAATCTTTTTAAAAGGCAAATCAAAAAAGTTCTTTATAAAATCTTACTCTATTGCCGCTCTGTTTTACTATTCTCTACTTTTTACAAAACAATATACAACATTGTATTCTGCATATAACCCCATCAAAAAGAGAAGTTGTCGTTTCCAACTTCTCTTCCCCTGTACTTCATCCATATAAATAAAACGTTGTATATCCTCTATTTTCTCAGCATGGGCCAACAATTTTGTTGGCTTTTTCTCTTATCCCACTATTTACTGGGTAGTAAGACCCCTACCTCAAAATTCAACAAAAGCAAAGAAGTTAGGTGAGGGTCGGGCTGCCCGTAAAAGTCAGATTTGTTAAAGCTAATAATCAGTGGGGATTCCCCCACTGGTTATTAGATGCGAGAACGTAAGTAAGCATCAATAAATGGATCAATTTCTCCATCCATAACTGCTTGTACGTTACCAACTTCTGTATTTGTACGATGGTCTTTTACAAGAGAATACGGGTGGAATACGTAAGAACGAATTTGGCTGCCCCATCCAATTTCTTTTTGTTCCCCGCGGATTTCATCTAATTGTGCTTGTTGCTCTTCTAATTTCTTTTGATATAATTTTGCTTTTAACATTTTCATCGCATGCTCACGGTTTTTAATTTGAGAACGCTCTGACTGACACGTTACAACCGTATTTGTCGGTGTATGCGTAATACGAACTGCTGAATCTGTCGTATTAATGTGCTGTCCACCAGCTCCACTTGCACGGTACGTATCAATTTTTAAGTCTTCTGTACGCACTTCAATTTCAACTTCATCATTGAACTCAGGTACAACTTCACAAGATACGAATGATGTATGACGACGGCCTGAAGAATCGAACGGTGAAATACGTACAAGACGATGTACACCTTTCTCTGCTTTTAAATAACCGTAAGCGTTATGACCTTTAATTAATAAAGTAACACTCTTAATACCAGCTTCATCACCTGGTAAGTAGTCAACTGTTTCTACTTTAAATCCACGTTTTTCAGCCCAGCGTGTATACATACGTAATAACATAGAACCCCAGTCTTGTGACTCTGTTCCACCTGCACCTGGGTGTAATTCTAAAATCGCATTATTTTTATCATAAGGATCACTTAATAGTAATTGAAGCTCATACTCATTCATTTCTTGAATTAAGCCTTTTACTTCCGATTCTAATTCCTCATGTAAATCTTCATCATATTCTTCTTTTAAGAGTTCATGCGTTACTTCTAAGTTTTCGAACGTCTCGTCTAACTGACGGAACTTTCCAACCATATCTTTTAACGCATTTGCTTCGTTAATTACAGTTTGAGCGCCTTGTTGGTCATCCCAAAATCCTGCGCCCATCATTTTTTCTTCTAATTCTGCAATTTGTTTCTCCTTAGTAGGGAGGTCAAAGAGACCCCCTAAAAGCCGCTAATCTCTTAGCCATTTTCTCTAATTCCTGTCTAATTTCTACTAATTCCATTTCCTTCACCTCTATGTAATTGCTATTACTTTCGTATGAAAACAAGGGAAACTCTCTCCACTTATTAGGGAGAGAGTTTAATCCTTTTTATTATAATTTGCAAAACAAGCTGAATTCAACAGCCGCAGTTTTTATTAGCTTACAATGCCACAGCAGTTTTTATATTTCTTGCCACTACCACATTTGCATAAATCGTTACGACCCACTTGATCACCTTTTACAACAGGCTTTTTCTTCGCTTCTTCGCCATCGCTAGATGGATGAACAGCTTCACCTTGAACAACTTCTTGACGCTCTAAGTTTTGTTCAATTTCAGCTTTCATAATGTAACGAGAGATTTCCTCTTCAATAGAAGCAATCATTGACTCGAACATTGCGAATCCTTCCATTTGATACTCACGAAGTGGATCGATTTGACCGTAAGCACGTAAATGAATACCTTCACGAAGGTGGTCCATCGCATCAATATGCTCTGTCCATTTCGTATCTACTACACGGAATACAACAACTTTTTCGAACTCACGCATTTGCTCTTCTGGCATAAGCTTTTCTTTGTCGTTGTAACGCTCTATTAATTTCGCGATAATCGGCTCGCTCATTTCTTCTGGAGCAAGACGACGTAATTCTTCTTCTTTTATATCGCCTTCTTGCAGAAGGTTTGTATTTAAGTAGTCAACAAGACCTTTAATGTTCCAATCTTCTTCAATTTCCTCTTGTGTATGAAGCGCAACAGCACGTTCTACTGTAGATTTCATCATACCTTCAATAATACTACGTAAGTTCTCAGAATCCATTACTTCTTGACGCTGTTTGTAAATAACTTCACGTTGCTGACGAAGCACATCATCGTATTGTAATAACTGCTTACGTGCATCATAGTTATTTCCTTCTACACGTTTTTGCGCAGATTCTACTGCACGAGAAACCATTTTACTTTCAATCGGCTGTGAATCATCCATACCAAGACGATCCATCATCGCTTTCATATTGTCAGAGCCGAAGCGGCGCATTAGTTCATCTTCCATTGATAAATAGAACTGCGTTACACCAGGGTCCCCTTGACGACCAGCACGACCACGTAACTGATTATCAATACGACGGCTTTCGTGACGCTCTGTACCGATAACCGCTAGACCGATATTTTTAATATCATCGCCTAATTTAATATCCGTACCACGACCAGCCATATTCGTCGCAATTGTTACAGCACCTTTAATACCAGCTTCTGCAATGATATCTGCTTCACGCGCATGGTTTTTCGCGTTTAAAATATTATGGCGTACACCTTTACGTGTTAACATTTTTGAAATAAGCTCTGACGTTTCAATTGCAACTGTACCAACAAGTACAGGTTGTCCTTGTTTATGACGATTTACAATATCCTCAACAACTGCATTGAATTTACCTTCCATTGATTTGAAGATTAAATCAGCACGGTCATCACGAATAATATCTTTGTTCGTTGGAATTACGATAACATTCATATTATAAATATTACGGAATTCTTCTTCTTCCGTTTTCGCTGTACCAGTCATACCAGATAACTTTTCGTACATACGGAAGTAGTTCTGGAACGTAATTGTCGCAAGCGTCATACTTTCATTTTGAATTTCTACGCCTTCTTTTGCTTCAATCGCTTGGTGTAAACCTTCGCTATAACGACGCCCTTTCATAAGACGACCAGTGAATTGGTCTACAATTACGATTTCACCTTCTTGTACAACATAGTCTGTATCACGGTGCATAACAACATGCGCACGAAGTGCCTGATTAATATGATGAAGAAGTGCAACATGTTTTAAATCAAATAAGTTTTCAATATGGAAAGCTTTCTCTGCTTTCGTAATACCATCTTCAGTTAACATTACATTTTTCGTTTTCACATCGAATGAATACTCTTTTTCATTTTCTAATGTACGAACGAATGCATTTGCAAACATGTATAGCTCTGTTGATTTTTGAGCTTGTCCCGAAATAATAAGCGGCGTACGTGCTTCATCGACTAAAATAGAATCGACTTCATCGATAATAGCAAAATGAAGTGGACGCTGAACGCACTGCTCTCTATATAAAACCATATTGTCACGTAAGTAATCGAATCCAAGCTCATTATTTGTGCTATACGTAATATCAGCAGCATAAGCCTCTTGTTTCTCTTCGCGTGACATACTATTTAAGTTAATTCCTACTGTTAAGCCAAGGAACTCATGAAGTTGTCCCATTTCGCTCGCATCACGTTGTGCTAAGTATTCATTGACTGTAACAACGTGAACACCTTTTCCTGTTAAAGCATTTAAATATACAGGTAATGTAGATGTTAACGTTTTACCTTCACCCGTTTTCATCTCAGAGATATTCCCTTCATGTAAAGCAATACCACCCATTAACTGCACGCCATACGGACGCATTCCAAGAACACGAGTCGCAGCTTCGCGAACAACCGCAAAAGCTTCAGGAAGTAGATCATCTACTGTCTCACCTTTTGTTAGACGTTCTTTAAACTCAAGCGTCTTTCCTTTTAATTGTTCATCTGTTAGTGGCTTAATAGATGATTCTAATGCATCAATTTGCTCAACTGTCTTCTGCATACGTTTAATTTGGCGTTGATTTACATCAAATACCTTTTTTAAAATACCGATCATAGGAAATACGCTCCTCTTTTTTATTAAAATAAAACTTCCGATTGTTTTTTCTTTTTCTATTACAATCAGTCGTTATAAAAATCAAATGTATGTTATGCCAATTTTTCTCCTAATTAAAAAAACTAAAATGTATATACCTAATGATAATTGTAACACTTGTCTTATAACTATGACAACAATCGGCCGAATGTCTCGTTCTAAATTAGGAAAAGTTTTTTAAAAATCTATTTTCAGCCAAAAAAGCGCAGCCTCTTTCGGCTGCGCTTTCGAATTATTATTTAGTTTCGATTAAACCATATTTTCCGTCTTTACGGCCATATACAACATTAGTTTCATTTGTATCAGCATTTGTGAAGACGAAGAAATTATGCCCTAGCATATCCATTTGCAAGATCGCTTCTTCAACGTCCATCGGTTTTAAATCGAATCGTTTTGTACGTACAAGTTCTAATTCATCCTCTTCTACCTCATCCAGAACAGCTACTGCTTCTGGAAGAATAAAGTTAGTTTTCACAGAACCTTTCTCACGTAACTTACGATTTACTTTTGTTTTATGTTTACGAATTTGTCGCTCAATCTTATCAACTACTAAATCGATAGCAGCGTACATATCGCTATTAGTTTCTTCTGCACGAAGTAATAAATCAGTAAACGGAATTGTTACCTCGACACGTTGCTTGTCAGAGTATACTTTTAAATTAACTTTAATCTCTGGGAATGTATCAAAATAACGCTCTAACTTACTTAGTTTTTTCTCTACATATTCCTTTAATGCTGGAGTTACTTCAATATTTTCACCACGAATGTTGAATTTCATAGATGAATTCCTCCTTTCAAGCCTATGTACTATAATTTCGACATCGGCTTAAAAACTCCTTCTAACTTTTTTAAAAAAATTAGTGGAATTGCGATTTTTTTATCGTTTTTTGTTGAAATGAAAAGATGCATCGTTTCTACCTTTATTTTATCCTATTAACATCGTGAGTAACGAATATAACTGTGGACAATTCGTTACAGAAAAGAAACAACTTTTTGACAATTCACCCCATAACAAAAACCTCTTGCGAAAAACAAGAGGTTCTACTATATATAACGTTGCCACAAACGCAGCTTTCTCTTCCCAAAAACAATATCCCTACAGTTTCACAACATTAGCTGCTTGTGGTCCACGTGCTCCATCTACAATATCAAACTCCACTTGTTGCCCTTCTTCTAATGACTTATACCCATCTTGTTGAATAGCAGAAAAATGAACAAACACATCCTCACCATCTTCACGCTCAATAAACCCAAATCCCTTTTCTGCATTGAACCATTTCACTTTTCCTTGCATGTTCATTCCATTCCCTTCACTCTAAAAATCAGGGCATTCGCCCCATATTCTGACTATAACGAATGACAACTTACGAAGTCAAAGAAGACTTATCGTCTTTTTATTATCTCTTTCGACAGTTACAGATTAACTTCTACAGAGCGTCAAACTAGAAACTTCATTTGCCCCTCTATCGTATAAAAGACTACCAATTTGTCTAACTGTAATACCTGTCGTATACACATCATCAACGAGTAAAATATGTTGTCCATGAAACATCTCTTCACCCTGAAAATAAAAAGGATTGCTTCCCAACATCCTTTCTTTGCGCGTCTTCTTACTTTGTTTTTCTGTTTCCCTTCTTCTTAATGACGGATAAGAAAGACCTACAGGCAAACAAGCTGCTAATAGCTCAGCTTGATTAAAGCCACGTTCATATTCCCTTTCCTTACTAAGCGGAACAGCGATAACGGTTGAAACATTAGCAAAATACTGTTGAAATAAATTTCGAAAAGGAAGATGAAAAATACGAACTAACTCAGCATCACCACGAAACTTAAACTGTGCTAGTATTCCTTTCATCTCATTATCATACATGTATAATGAACGATTTTTCAAAGTTCGATAACTCTCCACATTCATCCACCGTACACAATCCTTGCAAATGTCACCTTCTTTATATTCGGCTGGCAATGAATCTAAAGACCGTCCGCACTCTCTACAAATCTCTCCTATAATATAGGAAATCTTTTGCTCACATCTATCACATATATACTTTTTGTGAGCCTTAACAAAAAAATTGTACCAACTAATCGCGTATGAAATATCCTCATCACAAAGTAAGCAATGCATTAATCGATCAATCCTTGTTCTTTCGCATTTTTGTTCATACTTCGAATGTGTTTTTTCGCGCGCACCATCGCCTCTGTCTTACCATAATGAAAATAAATGACCTCTCCATACGGCTCTTCAAAACTACGACCTACCCGGCCTGCAATTTGTACGAGTGCACTTTCTGAAAATATTTCTTCTTCCGTCCCTAAAACCGCAACTTGCAAATTTTTCACCGTTACTCCTCTCTCCAAAATCGTCGTTGTAACTAATAAAGGAATTTCTCCCTTTCTGAAAGCTGCAACTTTCTCTTTTCTCATTGGATCTTCTGCATGCACACCGGCAACTCTATCGTCTAACAACTTCAATAACCGACTCATTTCTTCTATATATCGCACATGGGGAACAAATAAAAAAATGGGGTGCTTTTTATTTAAGTATACTTTTAACCATTGTAGTAAAACTTGAGGAATTCTTTTATTGATGAGGCTTTTCTTCCAGTTTCCGCACCAGCAAAATTTGGGGACTGGCAACGGATGACGGTGATACCGTCCAGAAACAACGATACCTTTTTGTTTCCCCTTTCTAAGGTTACGCTTCCACTCTTCATCTGGAGTTGCAGTTAAATAAATACATGCCGCTTTCTCTTTCATCGCTTGTTTTACCGCATACTGCAACATTTGATCTGCATGGTATGGAAAGGCATCTATTTCATCTACAATCATGACATGAAACGCTCTATAATAACGCAATAGCTGATGGGTGGTCGCAACGACTAACGCTGCATCTTTTTCCCGATCTAAACTCCTACCGTATAAAGCAGCTACATTTATATAAGGAAATACTTCTTTCAATCTCGGTGCTAATTCAAGTACAACATCCGTTCTCGGCGTTGCAATACAAACCCTTTCTCCTTTTTGAAGTGCCTCTGCAATACCATAAAACAACATTTCTGTTTTTCCAGCGCCGCACACAGCCCAAATAAAAAACGATTCTTTTTGTTTAACAGCCTCCATAACACCTTGCGCAGCCAACTCCTGGCCAGTAGATAAATTTCCTTTCCACTGTAACGGGTTTACATCCATTTCTCCCTCTTTTTCGGCAATTCCGCGAACAAGTACAGCACATTCACTAACTCTCCCCATCGTTATGCACTTCCGGCAATATGTGCAGACTTTACTACACCTTTTACACAAAAATGATGAAAAGAGTCTTTGTGCTATATTTCCGCAACGCTGACACATATATGTAGAAGCCTTATTTTTTACACCTTGTACACATACGACCTCTCCCTTCTTCTTCAAATCATCTAAATTATCCCGTACGTCTGTAGAGAGTTCTTCTAATAATAACTGTTTCCCAGATAACATGGACCATCACCTCCAGCAAACTATAAACCTTTCCCGTAATTTCGTAAAAACGCAAAAAAGCCGATAACCTACTTATAAAATAGTAAGCTATCGACTTTATACACGTGTTTTATTCGTTTATAAATCCTAGAATCGACCGTATCCTAAGAAATGTTTTTTGTTGTATGAACTGTTAATATCACCGTACGCAATTCCTTTATCACTAGCATGAATCATTTGGCCATTACCAACGTAAATACCGATGTGAGATGGACCTGCCTTATAAGTACCTTGGAAGAATACTAAATCTCCAGGTTGTGGGCTACTTACTTTAGAAACTGAGTTCCAGTAACCGTTAACGTCTTGACGACCTACACCAAAGATGTAAGAAATGAATCCACTACAATCAAAACCACCTTTTGATGGAGATGCACTTCCCCAAACATATGGCATACCTAAATATTGTTGTGCTTTACCAATTACGCCACCCGCATTTGAAGCTGGAGCTGGCTCTGGTTGTTTCTTCTCTTGTTTAGGTGTTTCTTGTTTAGGTGCTTCTTGTTTAGGCTCTTCTTTTTGAGCTTGTCCACCGTTGTTCGCTGGTGCAACTTGTTGAGCAGGCGCTTGCACTTCTTTAGCAGCTTGTTCTGCTTGTTTTTGAGCAGCGGCTTCTTGTGCAGCTTTTGCTTGTGCTTCCTGTTCAGCCATACGTTGTAATTGTAATGCTTGTTTTTCAAGCTCTTTCAATTGATCTTCCGTACTTGTCATCGTCGTTACAACTGTATCCATTTTACCACTTAAATCGTTTACTGCTGTTTCTTTTTTCGCTTTTTCAGCGTCAAGTTCTTTCTTAGCAGTTTCAATTTGAGCTTGTGCTTCTTTTAATTCTTTTTGTTTTTCTTTTACTGTTGCAACATCCTTTTTCACGTTCGCTTGATCTTCTTGTTGTGTTTTCATGATATCTTCGTCAGACTCAAGAATTTTAGAAACAGAAGTTAAACGATCAACTAAATCTGCAACGTTTTTAGAGTTTACAAGAACTTCTGTTACAACGTTCGTATTCGGCTGTTCTTGAAGCGCAACTAAACGTTTTCTTAATAAATCTTCACGTTTTGCGATTTTCGTTTGTAGTTCCGCAATGTCTTTGTTTTTCTTTTCGATTAATTGCTCAGTATCAGCAACTTTTTTCGTTGTTTCATCAAGCTTTGAAGCATTTTCTTGAACAGACTTATCTAAACCTTGAATTGTTTTATTTAATTCGTTCATTTGTTTTTGTAATTCATCACGTTCTTGTTGTTGTTTATGTAAAGTGTCATTTTGTGTATTAATTTGTGATTTCACGTCAGAAATATTATCTTCTGCAAATGCATTTGGTGTTAATCCTGAAAACATTAACCCTGCAACTAATGCGCAAGATGCCATTTTTAGCTTTTTCATTTTATTTTTTACACCGCTTTCTTTTTCTTTTTTCCGTATATAACCTATAAAATTTATACCATAATTCGGGATTTTTTTTGCCAATGTTACGTTTTTGTAAAACAAATGTAATATTATATGTGCATCTAGCGCAAAATACGTATATTTTTGTATGTATGTGTAGAATTTTTTAATTTTTCCTCATTGTTATAAACAAAGAAAAAACGCAAGGTGTCCCTTACGTTTTATTAAATATACGAATACAAATATAAATGAAATTGAAACGCTATTTCATCCATTTCTCAGCCCAATTTTGGACTTCATCCATAACACTTTCTAACGCTTTTCCTTTGTCAGTTAAGCCATACTCGATTCGAACTGGTACTTCTGGATAAACATTACGAACTACAATGCCTTCGCTTTCCAATTCCTTTAAACGCTCTGACAACATACGATCGCTCATATTCGGTATAATATCTGCGATTTCTCTAAAACGTTTCGGCTCTTCTAGCAAAGATTTAATGATTAAGCCAGTCCATTTTTTACTAAGCAAAGTAAAAGCTGACTCAAACTTTGGACATAAACAAGAATTATGCTCCATATGTTTCACCTCTCTTCTATTATAATATAGTTTCTTGTAAAAAGTAAGTTATAAAACTTTCCTCATATTTTATTTTACGTACATTTTATCATTTCCAAATATTAACTTGTCAACTATACGTAACATTTCCGTAAAAAAACCCTCTTCAAAAAGAGAGCCTTTTCTATCTTATTACTTCGTATACCATCCAAGACCAAGTGCACCTTCACCTAAATGCGTACCAATTACAGCACCAAAATAACCCGTGCGAATTGCGACATGAGGATATTTTGCTTCTAATTCTTGCTTCCATTCATTCGCTTCCTCTTCACGTTGCGCATGAATGATAACTGCTTCCATAGGTACACCTTTACTTGCTTGTTCATCAAAAATTTCAACGATACGTTTTAGCGCTTTTTTACGTGTACGAATCTTTTCAAATGGAATAATGACTTTCTCTCTAAAATATAAAACTGGCTTCACTTGTAGCAAGCTACCGATGAAAGCTTGCGCACTATTTAATCTTCCACCACGTTGTAAATGATGTAAATCATCCACTACAAAATATGCGTCCATCGTTTGCTTCATTTCATCAAAACGAGCGGTAATTTCTTCTGGTGTTTTTCCTTCACTTGCTAATTTCGCGCCTTCACGTACATAAAATCCTTGTACTTCACAACTAATTTCAGAGTCATACGTATATACTTCAATACCCTCTACCATCTGTCCAGCTGTCGTTGCTGTTTGGTATGTACCACTAATTCCACTTGAAAGATGAATACTAATAACTGCATCATATTCTTTAGATAATTCTTCGTATAACTCTAAAAACTTTCCAATCGCTGGCTGCGAAGTTTTCGGAAGTTCTTCCTGCTCACGTACTTTTACATAAAAATCATCTACTGAAATTTCAGCTTCTTCTTGATAAGATTCTGTTCCAAACACAACGTTTAATGGAATCATATATATATTTAGTTCGTCACGAATATGCTTCGGTATATATGCTGTACTATCAGTAACAATAGCTGTTTTCATTCTCGTACCTGCCTTATAAAAAATTTTTATCCCCTAATTTTACACGAAAACTAAAAAAGGTGCATCCATACATAAAAATACCGGTTGAGAATTATACTGAGCATCTCGACAAATTACAACAAAAAGATAAAATACTCATCAAAAATTTCAGCTTATTTATAAAAAATGTTTGAATATAAAAACGCCCGCTTTTAAAATGTAAAGTACTAGTCATTTTGACAGATAGGGGCGTATACCATTGTTATTACAATATTTAACAATAAAAGACTATGGCGAACACGAAATTGTCATTCAAAAATCAAGATTTATTTGTTATGTAAATAGAGCTACAACTGAAGAAGAAGCGCAAGCGTTTATACAAAAAATAAAAAAACAGCATTGGAATGCAACACATAACTGTTCAGCGTATTTAATTGGCGAACAAGATCAAATTCAAAAAGCGAACGATGACGGTGAACCGAGCGGCACAGCTGGTGTACCTATGTTAGAGGTATTAAAAAAACGCGGTTTAAAAGATACTGTTGTTGTCGTTACACGCTATTTCGGTGGCATTAAACTCGGTGCAGGTGGATTAATTCGCGCATACGGAAAATGTACAAGCGAAGGTATTAATCACGTCGGCATTGTCGAACGAAAACTAGTGCGGGTTATACAAACCGAGATTGATTACACTTTACTTGGCAAGCTAGAAAATGAATTACGCAATTCAAAATATGTCATTAAAGATATACATTATTTAGAAAATGTCACATTCGATACGTTTGTAGAAGAAGATGGAAAACAAGCATTCACAGATTGGATGATTGAATTAACAAATGGGAAATGTACAATTACAGAAGGAGATATGTTGTACTTAGAGCAAGATCTTATCTAAGAATAATGAAATTATCACCTTTAAAGATTAATGTAGTGAAGAACTTCTCTACAATGAACTAAGGAGATTATATATGGAAGAACGTTATCATCATCTCCAAAATCGCAGAATAAAAAAGAAGCGAAGAAGAAAACTTTTCTACTTCTTTATTTTCGCATTTTTATTTGGCAGTGTAGGAGTCTATATATTAAATTCCTACACTTCTCTTATGGGGATGTATAGTGGATTTAGTCGTGAAAAATCGGATTTAAGAACTAAAGATGTAGAAATTACAAAGCAACCTTTTACAATCCTCATTATGGGTATAGAAGATTATGCAACAGATGGTCAAAATGGACGTACAGACTCATTAATGTTTGCGACAGTCAATCCGAAAACTCAAAGGATTTCACTTATGAGTATTCCTCGGGATAGTCGCGTTCCAATTGTCGGAAAGGACAAAGAAGATAAGATTAACGCTGCGCATGCTTATGGTGGAGAACAAATGGCAATCAAAACTGTCGAAGGTTTTCTAAAAGTTCCTGTAGACCATTATATTAAAATTGATTTCCAAGGCTTTAAAGGTATCGTTAATGCTGTTGGCGGTGTTACCGTTGATGTCCCTTTCGATTTTTGGGAGCGCTCTGACGTGGATTACTACAAAAAAATCCAATTTAAGCAAGGGCAACAAAACTTAAACGGTGAAGAGGCACTCGCTTACGTCCGTATGCGAAAGCAGGATCCAAACGGTGATTACGGCCGAGCCGCTAGACAAAGACAATTGCTAGCCGCTGTTGCTCAAAAACTGAATTCTGCCTCTACTGTATTTAAAATTAAAGATTTAACGGCTGTCGTTGGAAAGTATATAAAAACCGACATTCCTATTTCAGACGGACTTGCTCTTTACAATAAACTTTCTGGTTTTGATCCTTCTACAATACAAACGTTAAAACTTGAAGGGGAAGACAAAAAAATAGGCGGTATTTATTACTTCCTTCCAGATCCAATCGGTGTAGAGACGGTACGTAATGAAATAGAAAAAGAACTAGGGGAAAAAGCAAAAACCCCAACAAATCCAAATACAAAAACCGATTCATCAAATCCTGACTCAAATCCTGACTCAAATTCTAACTCTAACGAAAAAGCAAAGAAAGAAACAAACCCGAGCAAAACACCAACTGAGCCGCCCCCTTCCACAAATGCTCATGCAGAGTGGATTATGAGAAATCAGGAATAACAAAAAGAGCCAAATCTTATACGATTTGGCTCTTTTTTATTTACTTATTAAAGTGTTGTAAAATTGATTCAACAATACGCTCTGATGCACGACCATCACCGTAAGGGTTAGATGCTTGCGCCATCTTATCATGAGCTTCTTTATCAGATAGTAACTCATCAGCAAGATTAAAGATTGTCTCCTCATCTGTTCCTGCTAATTTTAACGTACCTGCTTCAATACCTTCTGGGCGCTCTGTTGTATCACGTAGAACAAGAACTGGCACGCCAAGTGATGGTGCTTCTTCTTGAACACCGCCAGAATCAGTTAACATTAAGTATGAACGAGCTGCAACATTATGGAAATCAATTACATCTAGTGGCTCGATTAAATGAATATGGCTATGTTCTCCTAAAATATCATTTGCTGTTTCACGAACAACAGGGTTCATGTGAACAGGGTACACGACTTGCACATCTTCATGTTTATCAACAAGGCGCTTAATTGCACGGAACATATTACGCATTGGTTCACCTAAGTTTTCACGGCGATGCGCTGTCATCAGTACAAGGCGATCATTTCCAAGCTTCTCTAGTACCGGATGACTGTATGTTTCTTTTACAGTCGTTTTCAGTGCGTCAATCGCTGTATTTCCTGTTATGAAAATGCGTGACTCATCTTTATTTTCTCTCTGTAAGTTCGTTGCTGATTTCGCTGTCGGTGAGAAATGAAGGTCTGCCATTACACCTGTTAATTGACGATTCATCTCTTCTGGATATGGAGAATACTTATCCCATGTACGAAGTCCAGCTTCAACATGACCCACTGGAATTTGATTATAAAAAGCAGCTAAGCTAGCAATAAATGTTGTTGTTGTATCACCATGTACAAGGACGATATCAGGCTTTGCTTCTTTCATTACTTTGTCTAAACCTTCTAAACCGCGCGTTGTAATATCAATTAAAGTTTGACGATCTTTCATAATATTCAAATCGAAATCTGGCGTAATTCCAAAGATGCTTAATACTTGATCTAACATTTGACGATGTTGTGCTGTTACAGTCACAATTGATTCGATTTTTTCTGGATGCTTTTGCAACTCTAATACAAGAGGTGCCATTTTAATTGCTTCTGGACGTGTCCCGAAAATTGTCATTACTTTTAAACGTTCAGTCATTTTATTGCCTCTTTTCTCTCACTAGTTACAGTTTCTATTATGACGTATAAGAATAAACAAGGAACTTGCTCTTTTTATCGAATAGTAGCAACATGATTATTACAAACATTCTTTCGTCCCACTGAGTAGTAATCTATCCCTTGCTTTCTAGCATCCTCATTAGTATAACAATTTCTCCCATCAAATAGAATAGCCTCCCCCATAAGTTGTACATACTTTTCTAATGGATATGTTCGAATAGATTCCCATTCCGTTACGATAAAAACTGCACTCGCGCCTCTAATCGATTCATCTATACATTCAGCATATTGTATCGTCTTTCCAAATGTTTGTTGTACATGCTGAATTGCTTTCGGATCGTATACAACTACATCCGCACCTATATTAATCAATTCTTGTATGATAATAAGAGATGGTGCTTCTCTAATATCGTCTGTATTCGGTTTAAATGCTGCTCCAAGAACTGCAACCCGTTTCTTATTCATATTTATTACTTTTTTCGCTTTTTCAACTAATAACAACTGCTGCTTATTATTCACTTCAATGACCGCTTTTAATAAACGAAAATCATGAGAAACATTTCCCGCCATTTGTACAAGTGCTTTCGTATCTTTCGGAAAACACGATCCCCCATATCCAATGCCCGCCTGTAAAAAATGGGTACCAATTCTCTTATCCATCCCCATTCCTTTTGCTACATCTAATACATTTGCTCCTACCTTCTCACATATATTTGAAATTTCATTAATAAAGCTAATTTTTGTAGCCAAGAATGCATTAGACGCGTATTTAATCATCTCTGCACTCTTAATATCTGTAATATACGTTTGCAAGCATAATGCACTGTACAAATCCTCTACTTTAAGTGCAACTTTCTCATCATCCGCTCCAATTACAATACGATCACCATGGAAGAAATCATAAATACCGGAACCTTCTCGTAAAAACTCTGGATTCGATACGACATGTAATTTGTGCCTCCCTTTTAACTTCGCCTCAATCCATCCCTGCATCGCTTCATTTGTACCTACAGGAACCGTACTTTTCGTAACAACAATAATATCGTTATTCACGTACGTCCCAATATCCTCACACGCACGCTTAATATACGTTAAATCAGCTCTCCCATTTGCTAATGATGGTGTTCCAACCGCAATAAATATAAATTCAGCATTGTTAAAAGCTTTTAATTTACTTGTTGTAAAAGTTAACTTTGCACACTTATACGCATCATGTATTAATTCATGTAAGCCACATTCATAAATAGGTAAATCCCCTTGTTTTATCCGTTCAATTTTTTCATAATCTATATCAAAACATGTGACCGAATGTCCCAGTTTTGCCAAACCTACTCCTGTAATTAATCCAACATATCCAGTACCAATTATCGTAATTTTCATTTCCCCTTCGCACAGGAATATACAATAGAAAATATACGAATACATAGAATTCCCCTGTGCTTCCTCCTCTCATATTAAAAATGAGAAAACATTTTACTTCTCTATTATATGAATTACCTTTTCCATACTTTTTTAAGTTTTTGTAAAATTACATAAGAGAATATAAATTACCATATTTTAACACGAGACTTACTCATTTCTACGTGTAACACTTATAATACTGAAATAAAAATACTCACTATAGGAGAGGCGCGAAAATGGTCTATTATAAATACCAACAAACGCAACCTTCTTAAATGAGCTAACATTCCATATACAATTGTCATATCTTCTATTCACTTCCACTTACTACAAAAAGAAAAAAAGATTGAATTCTAATCTTTTTGTGATACCATATGTTATGAGCCTGCAAATAAACATCATAATTTTCAGATAAATAAACTAAAAAATTATGTTAGACTATAAAAAGGTGGGGTATTAATGGACTCACAAGTGATTTATGCCATTTTGGCATCTTTCATCACTGTACTCGTCGTTACTCCTTTAGTTATTAAATTAGCTTTTAAAATAGGAGCAACAGATAAGCCAAATGCGCGTAAAGTACACCAAAAGATTATGCCTCGTCTTGGCGGATTAGCAATATTTATCGGTGTAGCTGTAGGATTTGTTGTTGGCGGGTTATATGAACAAAGAATGTTATCGATAACATTAGGTGCGATTATCATTGTAATCATCGGGATTTTAGATGATATGTACGAACTATCTGCGAAGGTAAAATTCGGTGGACAACTATTAGTTGCAGCTATGATTGTAAAAAGTGGATTATTAGTGCAAGTATTATATATTCCAATCCTCGGGGATACTGAACTTGGATGGCTTGCTTATCCAATTACAGTGTTTTGGATTGTAGGTATTACAAATGCAATCAACTTAATTGACGGATTAGATGGATTGTCCGCTGGAATTTCATCTATCGTACTTGCAACGCTGGCATATATGGCCTTCACTAGCCCATGGGGTACTGGAACAGCTATCATTTTACCTCTAGCACTAATTGCACTTGCAAGTACACTTGGATTTTTATTCTATAACTTCCATCCAGCAAAAATTTTCATGGGAGATACAGGAGCACTATTTTTAGGATACTGTATTTCTGTCATATCGTTACTTGGATTATACAAAAGTGTAACGTTATTCAGCTTCATCGTTCCAGTTATCATTTTAGGTGTACCTGTATTTGATACGGCATTCGCAATTATCCGCCGTATCGTAAATAAAAAACCTATTTCAGCGCCAGATAAATCGCATTTACATCACCGTTTGCTTGCAATGGGATTCTCTCATCGTAAAACGGTACTAATTATATACGCATTCGGTATCTTCTTTAGTGTAAATGCCATTATTTTCACTAGTGCAACATTATGGTTATCCATTATTCTTCTTTTCATTTTAATCTTCTTCACAGAAATCATTGCTGAAATAATCGGCCTTGTACACGAACGTTACAAACCAATTATTTCCTTCTATAAAAAAATGAAAAAACGCGAAGACTAATTG
The DNA here is from genome assembly GCF_011066025.1 of Bacillus sp. EKM202B. Lineage (NCBI taxonomy): Bacteria > Bacillati > Bacillota > Bacilli > Caryophanales > Bacillaceae > Bacillus > Bacillus sp. EKM202B. Next base: position 248,791 of record NZ_JAAMNK010000005.1, read on the forward strand.
TAGTATAGCCTTTACAATTATGAAATATTCAAATAGCATCCTCTTTCTTTGAAGAGGATGCTATTTTTTATTTTTTTACTCCTTATTTGACATTTCCAAAATATAGATTGTTTGAGAGTCCCTTTATTGGAGAAAGATATACATAATAAAAAAGTATCAAATTTTATTTTTTACATCTTGATTGTCAAACTGAGGGTGAATGTTATGATCAAGCGAGTATTTCAATGTATCATTTTATTTTTCACAATTACTATATACACGTCATCTAATCCTGAAGCAACTACAATTATTCCTGCTGAACATCATCCAAATGCTGAAACGACCTCTCCTACACAAAAGATTGCGTATTTAACATTTGATGACGGACCAAACAAATATACGATGCAAATTTTAAACATTTTAAAAGAAAAGAATGGAAAAGCAACCTTCTTTGTTATTGGCGGAAAAGTACCGCATTACCAAAAGACGATGCAGCGATTAATTAAAGACGGACATTATATTGGACTTCATAGTATGTCACACGATGTAAAACGCCTTTATACTGGCGATCCTTCCACTTTAATTATAGAAATGGAACAAACTCAAAACATTGTCCAGCAAGTTACAAAATTAAATACACACCTCGTCCGCGTTCCATACGGTAGCATGCCTTACTTAAAAAAGAATTATCGTGATGCTCTTGTATCAGCTCGATATAAAATGTGGGATTGGACAATTGATACATATGATTGGAAAAGCTATGACAATCCTTCTGCCATACTAGAAAGAGTACGTAATCAAAGTGATGAACAAGTCGAAGTTATTTTAATGCATGATTCAAGTGTCACTGTACAAATACTGCCAAAAGTAATCGATTATTTACAGTCACAAGGATACAAACTTCTTCCTTATAATCCCTCTTCCCATCTCGAAGTTAATTTTTGGAAAGACACAAGATTGTAACAGCTTTAGTGCCTATATGCTAAAGCTGTTTTATTTTTCTCTTCCCACCCTTCTCATTTTTGTGTAAAATTTTAAATAGTGATGAAGTTTCGAGGTGAATAGAAATGAAACGAATAGATCTCATTTTTAACGCAATACAAGAAGGAAATTATACAGAAGGTATAACCGCATTAGAACTCGCTACCCTGTTGCAACTAGATCGTGCCAATGTAAGTAGCGATTTAAACAAACTTGTAAAAGATAAACGTTTATTAAAAACAAATACGCGCCCTGTTCGTTTTTATATAGAAACGAACACTTCGTTGGAAACGCATTCAAAAGACGTGACTTCACTAGATACATTTGCAATTGAAAATACGAGCCTTAAAATCGCAATTGAAAAGGCGAAAGCTTCTATTCTCTATCCTCCAAACGGTATGCATACTTTACTGCTAGGAGAAACAGGAGTCGGAAAATCTATGTTTGCTTCTTTAATGCACGAATATGCAATTGAAGTTGAGCAGCTTCCAAAAAAGGCACCATTTATCGTCTTTAACTGTGCTGATTATGCAAACAATCCACAGCTACTACTTGGACAGTTATTTGGGATCAAAAAAGGAGCTTACACAGGTGCGAATGATCAAAAAGGGTTAATTGAAAAAGCACATGAAGGAATTCTTTTCTTAGATGAAGTACACCGCCTTCCTCCAGAAGGACAGGAAATGCTCTTCACTTTTATTGACCGCGGAGTATATCGCCGCCTAGGAGAAACAGAAAACGAGCGTAAAGCACAAGTATTAATCATTACTGCAACAACAGAAGAACCAAATTCATTTTTATTAAAAACATTTACAAGACGTATACCGATGACTGTCACGCTTCCACCACTTCGTGAGCGTACACATAAAGAACGCTTTGCTTTACTACAACTATTTTTCACAAATGAAGCAATTCGGCTAAGGAAAGAAATTCATGTTAGCCCGAACGCAATGCGTGCTTTCGTCTTTTACAATTGTCCCAATAACATCGGTCAATTAAAAACAGATGTACAAATCGCCTGTGCGAAAGCTTATTCTGATTTTGTAACAAAGAAACGTGATTCTGTCTATGTTTCAAGTACAGATTTACCTTGGTATATGAAAGAAGGGCTATTTATTGAAAGAAAGAGCCGTCATCTATACCAAATACCAAATGAAACATTTGTATTTACGGGAGATGAAGGTTGGAGTAAACATAAAGCAGAAGATGAAAAACGGTCTTCTATTTACGACTATATTGATTATAAATATGAAGAACTTCAAGCACGCGGTATTGAAGAGGAAGAATTAGAATTACTAATAGAAAATGATATTCAAAGCTTTTTCGTACAATATTTTAACCAAATGTCCAAAAAGACAAGTCATGAAAATGTTTTTAAAATTGTTGATCGTAACATCGTTTCCGTATGTGAAAAAATTGCGGAGCTCGCTGAAAAACATTTATCTAAGACGTTTGATGAAAAAGTCTTTCTCGCATTAAGTTTACATGTACAGACAACTCTACAACGTTTACAAAGCGGGAAGCAAATTCATCACCCACAATTGAATCAAATTCGTACGAAATATAAAGAAGCTTTTTCCGTAGCTATGCAATGCATTCAACTACTGGAAGAAGAATTACAAATAACCATGCCCATGGATGAAGCTGGCTTCTTAACAATGTTCTTCGTTGTTGATCCAATTCCTGCTTCCCAAACAGAAGTAAAAGTATTAATATTAGCGCACGGTAATGGCATCGCAACAGAAATGGCAAACGTTGCAAATGAACTCCTCGGTATTGATGAAGTGACCGGTATTGATATGCCGCTACATGAATCACCGAAAGATTTTTTAGAACGGGTTAAAGTGTATATGAAAACACTTCAAAATGTAAACGGGCTTCTCTTACTTGTTGATATGGGGTCTCTTGCCTATATCGGTGATATATTAGAAACTGAATTCAAAATTCCTGTACGTGTCCTTTCCATGACAAGTACTCCACACGCACTAGAAGCAGCTCGAAAAGCTCAGCTCGGCTATTCATTAGATGCACTATATGAAACAGTAAAGAACTTAACGCCGTTCTATTTAAACGTACAAGAAGAAAAGAAAAAGCCACTATCACCAATGAAGTCTGTTATTTTAACAGCTTGTTTAACTGGTGAAGGAAGTGCCTTAGCTATTCAAAAAATGTTAGAGAACTATTTACGATTTGATAAAGACTTAATTGAAATTATTCCAATTAGTATCGTCCATGAAAAAGATTTAACGAAAATGATTGAGAACATAAAAAAAGAGCGTAATATCATTTGTATCGTTACAAATTTCGATGTGCAAGTTCCATGTTTAACATATCATTTCCAAGATATTGTGAACTACACAGCGATTCAGCCAATTCAAGAATTAATTACGTATGAAGAAACATATGCGAAAATGGCCGATATTCTTGAACAACAAATGCAGCGTAACGACGGGGCATTACTAATTAAAACAATTCGTTACGCACTAAATACAATTCAAGAATTAATTTCCTTGCAGCTAACTCCTGATAGCTTAATGGGTGTTATTTTGCATATGAGCTGTATGGTTGATCGTCTTCAAAAAGGAGAAAAACTTCTTCCTCATCCTGATAAAGAAAAAAGAAGACAAGATGAGTACTGGATGTATATGAAAGTGAAAAAAGCATTACAACCAATTGAAAATACATTTGAAATACAAATACCAGATGATGAAGTATTTTATATCATGGACTTCTTTATTAAAAATCAGCCTGTTAAAAGTTAAACAAGTAACCTTTAGCGACACTCCTTCGAATAAAGTGAAGGCTTTTACGGGCAGTTAATGCAGGATAAATTTATATCGACGATTTTCAAAATATATGAATGTATCGTCAATACACATCATCCTATCTAATTCGAAAAGGCTGTTCCAATTTTTTGGAACAGCCTTTTCATTTACTTCTTTACCTTTCTAATCCGCCCTCTTATTTCTCCTTTTTTATGTGATTTCGTATGAACATTTACATATACATTAGCTTGAATAATTTCTTGGAGAAAATGAACAAGGGATTTTCCTTGTAAAGGCCCTTCGAATTCCTCCACATTTACGGCACCAGTAATGCTTCCCTCATTCAAACTAATCCCTTGCTCTAGCGGACCGTATAAATAGAAAACAACGGGACCAATTTGACTGGACTTCCCTAAATGAATTTGACACGACGTGACCTTTTCTATATTTTTTAATATTACCCTGTAATGCAACTTCGTTAAATCATCACTAAAAATAAACTCTGCTACCCCAAAAGCTTCTGTATTTACAGGAGGCAATTCCCTCTTCCCTGTTAACCTAGCAAAAAAGTGTGTTGTCATAGGGCATTCTCCTTATATCAATTTCCCAGCACTTCTTTTACTACTTTATGGTTTACACATAATCATTTATGACTTTTTCAACTTTTAATTACGAAGAAAAGATTCACAAAATCTTTACATAAGAATCATTTCTTTTGCTTTACCACCTCTTGTATAATGCACATAGAAAAAACTTTCTAGGAGGTTACTTTGAAAAATAACAACTACTCTTTTCGATTATTAGTCGAGATTTTTCTCGTCTCATTTAAATTAGGACTTACTTCATTCGGCGGTCCCGTCGCTCATCTTGGTTATTTTCATCATGAATACGTGCAAAAAAGAAAATGGATGGATGAAAAAAGTTACGGAGACTTAGTAGCACTGTGTCAATTCCTTCCTGGTCCCGCTAGTAGTCAAGTCGGTATGGGCGTTGGATTATTAAGGGGCGGGCTATTAGGAGCAATTATCTCTTGGATTGGTTTCACCCTCCCCTCTGTTCTCGTTTTAGTCTTTTTTGCTTCATTCCTTAATCAATTCGAAATTGGAAGTACAGGATGGATTCATGGACTCAAACTTGTAGCAGTCGCAATTGTCGCTCATGCAATATGGGGAATGGCTCAAAAGCTAACTCCAGACCGAAACCGTGCAACAATCGCCATTGTAACTGCCGCGATTGCCTTGTTATGGCCAAGTAGCTGGACACAAATCATTCTCATTTTACTTTCAGGGCTGATCGGCTGGCTTTTATATAAAACTCCTCAAAACGCCCAAGTCTATAAAATACAAATTTCTATTTCAAAAACGATGGCTAGTTCTTGTCTCATTTTATTTTTCGGACTATTACTATTGCTACCAATACTACGACCGCTCTCTCCTCATATCGCATTATTTGATAGCTTTTACCGTTCTGGTTCTCTCGTATTTGGCGGAGGGCACGTCGTACTCCCTCTTCTTGAGAGTGAGTTTGTACAAAACGGGCTGATGACAAAAGAACAATTTTTAGCTGGATACGGATTAACACAAGCGGTGCCAGGACCTCTCTTTACATTTGCTTCTTATATAGGGGCAGTGCTAAACGGAACCACTGGAGCAGTAATCGCAACAATCGCTATCTTCCTTCCTGCCTTTTTGCTCGTTATTGGTGTTTTACCATTTTGGGACAGTGTAAGAAAGGTACCCGCTATACAAGGCGCATTACTCGGTGTTAACGCCTCAGTTGTCGGTATTTTAATTGCCGCTTTTTACGATCCAATTTGGACGAGTACAATTATGAATGCTTCAGATTTTGTCTTTGCATCTCTTCTTTTTGGCTTACTAACTTTTTGGAAAACACCGCCTTGGATTATCGTTATACTCGGGGCTTTTGGTGGATATGTTATATCTATTTTATAAATATAAAAAACGACGGCCACTTAGCCGTCGTTTTCCTATTAAAACTTCACAAGCTCTATTCCTTCAGGTAACTCACTCTCCGTTAAAATACGCAATTCTTTCACACGATCCATTACGTAAGAAGAACGTTTCACAAGCTCTGGATCAATATACGCTGGATGTACCATAATTTCTATCGTTTGTTCATCCTTCACTCTTCCTTTTAACTTGGAAAAGTAATCTTCCGTCACACCATCCGCGTAAAAATCGCTATAAAACACATCAGAAAATGGGCGCACTGCTCTATCTTCCTCACAACGACGAATCGGAACGTTATATTTACTTGCTAACATCTCAAGAACATCGTGTAAAACCTTTAATCCATGCACATGATGATGACTATCTAAATGAGTTGGTGTTAATCCGTAAGATAAAAATTTCTCAATTTGAGCAGTCCATTCTCTCTCAACTTCTTCAGGATTTATATTCCCTTCCCTTACAACACGTTGTTTATGGAACGCCCCATCTTTCCCTACAAGGGATGGTACATCCTTTAAAAGTGGTTCTCCTGCCGTTAATACGAGATGCACACCTACTCCTAACGTTTTATAATCTTTCGCTAAGCGTACGGCATGCTCTGTTCCTGGCATATTCATCATCATTGTCGTTGAGTTTACAAGTCCATTTATATGTCCATCAATAATACCGTAATTTGTACCTTCTGTAAGACCGAAATCATCTGCATTTACAATCAACTTAATCATCATAATACCTCCTATTAGAATAAAAAAAGCGGGCTAAATAGCGCCGCTTTTTACTTCTCTACCTTTTTAAAGAACTGTGGAAGATATTTTTTATGTGCTTCCAACATTTCATCTAAAATTTGTTTTGCAACTTTATCTGACGGTACAAGTGGATTAATTGTCATAGCAAGCAGCGCCTTATGATAATCCCCTGTAACAGCAGCTTCAATTGTTGTGCGCTCAAATGATTTAATTTGCTGTACTAAACCGCGAACTGGTACTGGAAGATCTCCGACCGCAATTGGTTTTGGGCCTTCTTTCGTAATAATACAGTTCACTTCAACAGCAGAATCATGTGGTAAACTTGCAATTGTTCCGTTGTTTCTTGTATTAACAGGCTGGATATCACCTTTATTATTGTAAATAGACGTAATTAAGCTACATGCTGCATCACTGTAATAAGCTCCGCCACGTTTTTCTAATTGTGGTGGCTTAATATCTAAATTCGGGTCTTTATATAACTCGAATAAATCATCTTCTAATTGTTTTACTACTTCTGCACGTGTACCTTTTTCAATTGAAGCTTCTTTCTCTTCTTCTAACATTTCACGTGTTTTGTAGTAATAACGATGATATGGACATGGAATTGCGCGAAGACCGCGAATAAAGTCTGGCTCCCAATTAAGAGCAGCGATATTTTCCATCGTAATTTGCTTTTCTGGATCTGTTACAAGCTCTAACACTCGATCCATTACACTTACGCCATCTAAATATACATCTAATCCGTATACCATATGGTTTAAACCTGCGAAATCAACATGTACACGACTTGCATCTACTTCAAGTAATCTCGCAAGACCCATGCGAATTCCGATTGGAACGTTACATAGACCAACTACTCTTTGAATATTTGTATAGCGAAGGACAGCTTCTGTTACCATACCAGCTGGGTTAGCAAAGTTAATTAACCATGCATTTGGACAAAGTTCCTCCATATCTTTACAAATATCTAAAATAACAGGAATCGTTCTCAGCGCTTTAAATAAACCACCAGGACCATTCGTTTCCTGACCGATTACATCATATTTTAACGGAATTGCTTCATCTTTTGCACGTGCTTCTAATAAACCGACGCGAAGCTGTGTTGTTACGAAGTCAGCACCTTTTAATGCCTCGCGGCGATCAAGTGTTAAATGCACTTCGATTGGTAAACCTGATTTTTTCACCATACGTTTCGCTAAGTTACCAACGATTTCTAACTTTTCTTTTCCTGCCTCAATATCTACTAACCAAATTTCACGAACAGGAAGCTCATCATAACGTTTAATAAATCCTTCAATTAACTCTGGTGTATAACTAGATCCACCGCCGATTGTAGCAATTTTAATTCCAGTCATGCTTTATTCCCCTTTCGCTTCAAGCTTTTTATAAAGATCGATAAACTCTGCTGCTAATTCTTTTACTGTAATCGCATTCATTAAATGATCTTGTGCATGGATTAAAAGAACACTAATCTCTGTTTTTTCTCCTCTTGCTTCTGATTGTATGAGCTCTGTTTGGAAATGATGCGCTTCATTAATCGCTTCTTTCGCCTTTACCATCGCTTCATCTGCTTCTGCCATTTTCCCCTGTTTGGCAAATTGAAGTGCCTCCATTGCAAAGCTTCTTGCATTACCACTATTTAAAATCAATTGGAATGGAATTTGTTCTGCTGTAGTCATCATAATTACCGCCCTCTCTATTATGGTTCAACCGATTTAAATACCCCTTCAGTTTGAACATGTCTATTAAATTATTATTTTATGAATGATAGTTTGGTGTTCTTATAGATGTTTTTCATCTTTTTGAACATGATATAAAGGTAATTGTTCTGACGAGCTATACAAACTCGTCAGAACAACACTTTTTAAAGTGATACTGAATTGTCGTTTCCTTTTGTTTCAGCTTTCGCAGCCTGTACATACGTACGGTCACACATTAATACGAATGGATAGTAAATAACTACCGCGATTGCAAAGTTTACAAGCTGTAGTACAGCACCAGCAATACTTCCGCCCGCTACAAGATAACCACTAAAGATTGGTGGCATTGTCCATGGAACTAAAGCAACTGTTTTTGGTACCCATCCTAAAGAAATTGCTGTATAAGAAGTAATTACTAATACAACTGGTGTAAGTACGAATGGAATGATTAACGCTGGGTTTAATACAATTGGTGTACCGAAAATAACTGGTTCGTTAATATTGAAGAAACCAGGACCGATAGATACGCGACCTACACCACGAAGTTGCGCACTTTTTGCAACAAGCATTACCGCTACTAAGAATGCTAATGTTGCACCTGATCCACCGATGTATACGTATACATCAAAGAATGGCTTTGTGAAAATGTGCGGTACATCATATGCAGACATACCATCGTTAAATAATTTAATGTTCTTTTCTAGTGCTGGTAAATAGATTGGGTCGATAATACCACCGATAATATTAGGACCATGTAATCCGAAGAACCATAATACGTGAATAAGTAATGCGATAATAATTGCACTTGGTAACGTACCTGCTAAACCTTGTAATGGTAATTGAATTGTTTCAAATACGATTTTATGAATACTTGTTCCCGCTAATTTCACAGCTAATTGAATACTTGCTGTTGCGATTAAAATAACGAATGCTGGAACTAATGCTGCGAAGGATTTCATTACTGCTGGTGGAACACCATCTGGCATCTTAATTGTAATATCTCTTTGAACAAAGAACCTGAATACCTCGGTTACAAGAAGAGCTACAATGATAGAAACGAATAAACCTTGTGATCCTGTCCAAGCTAAATCAATACCGCCTTCTTTTGGCGTTGTCGGAGATATAATAATTAATGCACCGAATGTAATAATTGCTGCTGACAACGCGTCTACACCGTAAGATTTCGCTAAATTATAACTTATTCCAACTGCGGCTATGAGAGCTAATATTGCAAAGGACCCTGTCCACATACCACCGCCGATATCTTTCCAAACATCCCCAAATGCACCCTTCATAAGTTTTTGGAATGCATCAACTGGTAGATTATTTATAAGTACTGCAAACGATCCAACTAAAATAAGAGGCATAACTGCGATAAAACCATCACGGATTGCAACTAAATGACGCTGCGATCCGATTCTTCCTGCGACTGGAACTAAATATTTTTCCATAAATGCAATAAATTTTTGCATTTCGCTTCCCCCCTAATTATTTTTTAAGTGTTAGTGCGTGATCTAAAACTGCTTCTCCATTCATCATGCCGTAGTGCATTGGATTAATAACATCAATTCCAACGTTTTTCTCATCAGCAAGCGTTTTCATTGAAGAGAGCATGTAACGAACTTGTGGTCCTAATAATAGTACATCTGCTTGATCGATATTGTTTTTTACTGCATCCCCAGATACAGCCCAAATCTTTCCTTCTAAACCGCGAGCTTTTGCAGCCGCTTCCATTTTTGTAACTAGTAAACTTGTAGACATCCCTGCTGAGCAACATAATAAAATATTCATTTGAAAATCCCCCTTGTGTAGTATAAAAAGTTTATGTTATTTATTTTTCTTTACGCTATTTATCAATGCAATTAGCGTGCCAACTTTTTAAAATCACTAAAATCAGCGCTTTTTCGAGCATTTTCTTTGTGTGTTAACGCTTTCAATTAGTGTGTCCCCCAAAAAAACACACAGTGTGTTATAAAACAACACACTTTTAACACATAACTGTATGAAAATAGATTAGTGTTTAGTTGTCTAGTTGTATTTAAAATAAAAAAACACTAAAAAATTTTTTCAGCTTGAAAATCCAGTAAAAAAATAAACCTCTCTTGAACACACTCTTCTATCTATTGTCCAAGCAAACTCTACTAAATTACATAGAATAAAATAAAATAACACAATTCGAAAGGGGATTCCTATGCCAAAACATAGAAAACAAAGCAAAATAAAGATTTATAGAATAACAAGCTATAAAAAAGACGAGCGCTCTGAATTAGACTCTGACAAATTTGAACTAGAACAGCAGGAAATAGAAAATAAGCAGGACAAGCACGACAAACAAGACAAACAAGACAAACAAGACAAACAGGACAAACAGGACAAACAGGACAAACAAGACAAACAGGACAAACAGGACAAACAGGACAAACAAGACAAACAGGACAAACAGGACAAACAGGACAA